>NZ_JAGPYT010000001.1:0-423905 GCF_024453995.1 Corynebacterium sp. CCUG 51687
TCGCCGACTTCCTTCAGCCAGGTGGTGATAGTGCCTTCCGTGACGGATTCGCCCAGCTCAGGCATGGAGACATCGGTAGCGTCGCCGGAGGCTGGCTTGTCAGCCTTCTCTTCCTTCGGGGCTTCCTTCTTTTCTTCCTTGGGTTCTTCCTTTGGCTCTTCGGCCTTTGGAGCTTCCTTTTCAGCTGGCTTGGCGTCAGCGTCGCCGATGCGGGCGATGACTTCGCCGACCTCGACGGTGTCGTCTTCCTCAGCGAGGATCTCTACGAGGGTGCCTGCGACAGGGGAAGGAATCTCAGTATCGACCTTGTCGGTGGAGACCTCGAGCAGTGGCTCGTCGACCTCGACGGTGTCGCCGACTTCCTTCAGCCAGGTGGTGATAGTGCCTTCCGTGACGGATTCGCCCAGCTCAGGCATGGAGACATCGGTGGCGTCGCCGGAGGAAGGCTTGTCAGCCTTCTCTTCCTCCGGGGCTTCCTTTGGCTCCTCTTCTTCCTGAGGCTCCTCGTCCTTTGCCGAGTCCGATGCCGAGGCTTCGCCTTCTTCGCCGATAATCACAATCACGTCACCGACATCAACGGTGTCGTCTTCCTCGGCCTTAATCTCGAGGATTACACCGGCGACAGGGGAAGGAATCTCCGTGTCGACCTTATCGGTGGAAACCTCCAGCAATGGTTCGTCGACCTCTACCTTGTCGCCGACTTCCTTCAGCCAGGTGGTGATAGTGCCTTCCGTGACGGATTCGCCCAGCTCAGGCATCTCGACAGAGTGCGCCATAATTTAGTCTCCTCGCAGATACATTTTCGTAGAAGCTATACAGGTCAATAGCGTACCTGTCACCGAAGACTTTCGTGCCTTTCGGGGGCAACTAATTTGTTGAAGGCCACCAAACGCAGAATTGGGGCGTCGAGAAATATCCGTATGATGAGAGAAGTGTTTAACCTGTTCGGCAAGCGGAAGAAGCAGACCACCTTCAAACCCCCACGCGCGCCCGGCGAAACCATCCGGCCGGAAGACGCTGCCTACCTCCAGGAATGGGTTGCGAAGCGTGCCTTCGTTGAGGGGTTTGTTGAGCCGGAAACGATGGTCAACGAGATGTCCGTCGTGCTTGTCGATGAAGAGGGCAACTACACCCGCCGGCGCATCGGAGGTCCCAAAGGTATCGACGCCGTCGCTACGCTGCTGAATATATCTCTTTATGACGTCGAAGAGACCGGGTACCCGGACCGGATGCGTCGCAAGATGGAGCAAGAACGCATCCTGCGAAAGCGAGCGGAACAGAAAGAACGCCGCGCCAAGTTTGAGCGCGGCGAACATCCCTTTTCCTAAATCCGGCGACTAGTTGGCTTCAGCGATGCTGCGAAGCGTTGCAACGATCGTGCGCAACGGGGCGCCCGTCGCACGCTTCGGCGTGTAGCCGCGTGGCGAGCCACCGTTCCACGCCGGGCCGGCGACGTCGATGTGCACCCACTCGGTGTCCTCGCCGACGAAGCGGGACAGGTACAGGCCAGCGAACAGCATGCCGCCGGTACGGGCATTGTGGACGTTGCGGATATCGGCGACGGGGGACTTCAGCTCTTCTTCCTGTTCCTCCAGCAGCGGCATCGCCCAGGCCTGCTCGCCAACCTCGCGGCCCAGCGCAGCGACGCGGTCGCGGAACTCATCAGAGCCCATGACGCCGGCAGTGCGGTTGCCGAGGGCGACGAGCTGAGCGCCGGTCAGCGTGGACGTCTCAATCATGAAGTCAGGGTTATCTTCAGCCGCGCGTGCCATCGCGTCCGCCAGCACGAGGCGCCCTTCAGCGTCGGTGTTGAGTACCTCGCTGGTGATGCCGCCGTAGTGGCGAATCACGTCGCCCGGGCGGGTGGCAGTGCCGGATGGCATGTTCTCCGCGAGTGGCAGCCAGGCGTCGACCGCAACATCCAGGTTGAGGCGGGCAGCTGCAACAATTGCGCCGAACTGAGCAGCAGAGCCACCCATGTCGGAAATCATGTCCTCCATCTTTGCACCCGGCTTGAGGGAGATGCCGCCGGTATCGAAGGTGATGCCCTTGCCAACCAACGCGACAGAGGACTTCGACGCGGAAGGCGTCCACTTCAGGTGCACCAAGCGAGGTGCGCGGGCGGAGCCTTTGCCGACCGCGAGGATGCCGCCGAAGCCCTGCTCCTCAAGCTGCTTTTCGTCGAACACCTCGACCTCGAGTCCAACCTGCGTGCCGACGTTCTCGATGAGCTCCGCGTACACGGCAGGGTAGAGGTGGTTCGACGGCGTGTTCACAAGATCGCGCGCCAGCATGACCGACTCGGCGAGAATCACTGCCTGGTCGAATGCTTCCTTTTCGTCGTCCTTGCCTACAACGGTGACGTCGGTAAGCCCGTGCTCACCGTCGCAGCCGCACTGGCACGGGGCTTTGAAGCCCTTGTACTTGTACGCGCCGAGCAGCAGGCCTTCCACGACGGGGGTGACGCCGAACTCAGTCGAGATCACCGCAGACTCCGTGCCGTACAGTGTGCGAGCCAGGGAACCGACAGCGCGACGGACAGTCTCATCATCAATCTCATCGGCGTTGCCCAGGCCAAAAGCGATGACCAACTTCCCATCAACGACCACGCGGGTGATCTCGCCGGCGGTGCCCTTCGCGCCGACTGTCTCCAGCGCCTCGAGTGCACCCTTTGGTGCCAGAGAGGTCACTGGGACCTCAACCTTCGAGTCATCCGAGGTCACGGGTAGCAAGAGGGCAGCGGTGTCGCTCGGAGCGGACGTCGAAAAGTTGAGGGAGACGGAGTCGCCCCGGACCGGGAGCAGCGATTCAGGAACCGAAAAAGTCATGAGTACATGCGCCTTTCTTAAGATTATTGAACATCGCCAAGGGTACCTGGAATAAGGGACGCGTGGCGCGGGGCAAGCTATTTGTGCGTGGAAGAAAATATGGAATTCCGGTTCCAAAGAGTGGAATCGGGGAGTAGGGTGGTCTGCATGACTCAAGGCACACCATTTGAAATTATCCCGAATCCGAACAAGGCAACTGACGAAGAGCGCAATGCAGTGCTCGCAAACCCAGCCTTCGGGCAAGAGTTTACTGACCACATGGTCTCCATCGACTGGGACGAGGCCAACGGTTGGCATAACGCGCAGGTCCGCCCGTACGGGCCGATCTCGCTGGACCCGGCGACCAACGTCTTCCACTACGGGCAGGCGATCTTCGAAGGCCTGAAGGCATACCGCCACCACGACGGCTCGATCACGACGTTCCGCCCCGAGCAGAATGCGACGCGTTTTGCCCATTCCGCGCATCGCCTGGCAATGCCTGAGCTGCCGGAGGATCTGTTCATCGAGTCGCTGCAGCAGCTGGTGACGATTGATAAGGGCTGGGTCCCCGAAGCTGGCGGGGAAGCGGCGCTGTACCTGCGTCCATTTATGATTGGCACCGAGAAGACGCTCGGGGTGAAGCCCTCGAGCACCTACACCTATTACCTCATTGCATCCCCAGCTGGCGCCTACTTCTCCGGCGGCGTCAAGCCCGTCAGCGTGTGGATCTCCGAGGAATACGTCCGCGCGGCGCCCGGCGGCACCGGTGACGCCAAGTTCGCTGGCAACTACGCGGGTTCCCTGCTCGCGCAGGCCGAGGCAGAAGAAAAGGGCTGCGACCAGGTTGTCTGGCTCGACGCCATTGAGCGCAAGTACATCGAAGAGATGGGCGGCATGAACCTCATGTTCGTCGAGGGCAGCGGGAAGGACGCGAAGTTGATCACCCCAGCACTGTCCGGTTCCCTCCTGGCTGGCATCACCCGCAAATCGCTGCTGCAGGTTGCGGAAGACCTCGGCTACAGCACCGAGGAGCGCAAGATCACGGTGGAGCAGTGGCACAAGGGCGCTGAAAACGGCACCATCAGTGAGACGCTTGCATGCGGTACCGCAGCGGTGATCACTCCGGTCGGGCGCGTGCTGAGCCGCCACGGTGAGTTCACCGTAAACAACAATGAGGCCGGCACCATCACCATGCAGCTGCGCGAGCGCCTGCGCGGTATCCAGGACGGCTCGGTCGAAGACGTCCACGGCTGGAACCACACGCTCGTCCCAGCCGAGAACTAGAGGGATCTCAGGCCGGGGCGCCCTCTGGGGCCTCCGGCCCGAGCACTGTAGTAACGAGCTCAGAAGCCAGGTTGATTTGCGGCAGCGCTGCGAGCGCGCCCACTCCCTGGTTGAGCGACAAGTCCAGTGCCAGCACCGGAATGATATCGAGGGCCTGGAGCGCCAGCATCTGGGCGGGTTCCGGACTGAGCTGGCCCGCCATGATCCACTGCTTCGTGCCGGGTGCGAGGCGCTCGGCGGCGTAGGCGGCGACGGTGGCGTAGAGGCCGTCGAAAAGTACGGGGGTTCGACGAACCGCGGCCTGCGCGAACATACCGACAAGGAACGCGAAATCTGGCCCCGAAAGCTCGGCAAGGACGCGGGGGACGTCGTCACTAAAGGTGCGCACCCGGAACATGGCGTCCCGAATTGCCGCAACTTTCACTTTCCAGATGTTGTCGTCGATGCCCGAGCCGCGCCCGATGACCTTGACCGGCTCGGTGCGCGACAGTGCGCCATAGACGGCGGCGGCGACCGTCGAATTGCCGACGCCAATGTCTCCAGGAATGAACAGGTCAACTCCACTGTCTACGCCCTGGTCAACGACGCGAGCACCGTGCGCGACTGCCTGCTCGAACGCCTCGGGCGTCATGGCGGCTTGCCGGTCTATCGCGCCTGTCGGCAGCGTTAAGTAGTCATTAATCTGAATAATCGACGCGCCCGCGGCTTCCGCAGCAACGCGAGCGACACCGTTACCTGCCGCAATCTGCTTTACAGTGGTCCAGGCGGCGTCGTGTGGTTGCGCGGAAATACCGCGTGCTGCGACACCGTGGTTACCGGCGACAAGCACGCACTGCGGCTGACGGAACGCAACCGGGCACGTACGGTTTTGCACCGAGGCAGTCCACTCCGCAATCGTTCCCACGCGACCGAGACCGCGCCCCTCCGGGCTGCGCTGTAGTTCGCGGGCAAGCTCGCGGCGCAGGGTTTCGCTTGGATGCTCAATCGGGTCGAATGCAACAGCCATGAAACGTCCTTTGTCCGTTTAGTTCACGGTCTCGCCGATGCGCACCTGTGGCTTCGGCGAGCGCCACTTCCGCGGCTGCGACGCGCGCGAAAACGCGTACATACCAAGACCGAAACCGGTATCTGCAGTGCCCGGGAACTTCGCGCGCACAGCGTTGTTCGCACGCTTGCCGATCAGGAATGCCTCACCAAGAATCAGCACGATAAACACCATCGGCAAAATGGCGATGGCTCCGGCAATCTCGGGGTACCAAGAGCCGATAAAGAGGATGAGGAACAGCAGGATCGCCAGAGGCATCGCGTAGTTGTTCATGAATCGGCGCGAATCTACCCAGTCGCGGACGAAGCGGCGGGTCTCGCCGCGGTCGCGGTCCATGAGGTAGCGCTCGTCGCCAGCGTCCATCTTGGCTTGGACCTCGCGATTGTGCTTCTTCGCCTCTTCGCGCTGCTGCTTCTTGTATGCCTTCCACTCCTCCTTCGACATCGACTTCTTCAGCTCTTTGTTCTTCTGGTACTGCTGAGCAGGAGTCGTCGCGTTGGGGTCGCGGACCACGCCGCGCTTAATCTCCTGATCAAGGCGCTTCGGTGTCGGCCGACCCTTCGGAGGGGTGTAGCCCTTCGGGTACTTCTTTGCGGGTTCCGCGTCGGTTTCGGGAGTCTCCGCTCGATTCGCTGCGGCAGCAGCGGCGGCTGGAGCCTCATCAGATTTCTGCCAAGGAAGTTTCACGCTATACAGGCTACAAGGCCGTCCCCGAAAGTGGGGAATAAGCGCCCGCTCCCATACGCTGTAGACGATGACGGTGTGATGCGAGTACGCTAGTGCCACACTCCGAAGCACGCATCTTGCGTGAAGATATTCGCTAAGCAAGGAGAAAGAATGACTGCACCTACCTCTGCCACGGGCGTGACCCTTACTGAAGCAGCGGCTGCAAAGGCGAAGGCTCTGCTCGACCAGGAAGGCCGCGACGACCTTTCGCTTCGCATTGCTGTTCAGCCAGGTGGCTGCGCTGGCCTGCGCTACCAGCTGTACTTTGACGACCGCGAGCTCGACGGCGACAAGGCTGACGTTGTCGGGGGTGTGCGCCTCGTCGTGGACAAGATGAGCGTGCCGTACCTCACCGGTGCAACGATCGATTTCGCTGACACCATCGAGCAGCAGGGCTTCACCATCGATAACCCGAACGCTGGCTCGGCCTGCGCGTGCGGCGATAGCTTCAACTAAGCAGTAGCTTTTCGACGCCAACACCCCGCGCCCACCTCATGATTGAGGGGAGCGCGGGGTGTTTCGTCTGCGCGGACTATTTACAGCCGTACTCGGTGTCGAGCCACTGCTTGGCCTCCTCGAACGGCACATCGGTTTCGACGTCGGGCTGCACCGGATCTTCGGCGAACTCCTCGCCAGTGCGTGCCTTGTCCTTCGCGATAGTCAGCATCAGCAGGCTGCCGTCCGGGAAGTCGTACACCATGTTTGCCGACGCGTAGCCCGCAGTAGGGGACCCGAAACTGCGGGAGTGCTCGAGCCCCCGGAACGACAGCATCGTGGCCTCGCCCGACGAAGCAGTGTCGCCATCGACTAAGACCGCCACCGGCGCATCCCACTTCCCGCCAGAAGTCGTGATCGGGGTGCCGCCACCGGTCACCGAGTTCCCCTCAACCGTGACCTGCGTGGTGTTCGTCCGCGATACGAACTCGAGTGCCGTGCCGTCCGGCAACAGTGAGGAGAGGCCTGCGACCATTGGACCCATGTCGCCTCCGTCGTTGCCACGCAGGTCAACGACCGCCCCGCATGCCCCGGCATCACGTGCGGAAGCCAGGCCAGTCGCGAGCGTGTCTGCGTAGCCCTGCACATCATCGTGCCGATCGACGCCAGGCACGGTTGCCACCGCAACGCGGCCCTCGACGCTGACTGAGGCTTCCGACTTCTCTTCCATAGTCCAGCCGAGGTTAGGGTTACCAGGTTCAATCAGACGGGAGTGCTTCCCGCCAGCAGCTTTGACTGCGTCCTCGAGGGCGGGGTAAACGTCGTGAAGTGTATCAGCCTGCTTTGCGGCCTCCTTTGCGCGGGCCTTCGCCTCCTCGAACTCCTTCGAGTCGGCGTAGATGCCCTGCTCGGCGAGCGCGAGCACCGTCGCGCTGTACCGCTTTGGTGTTTGTGTCCCTGCGAATCGAGCAGTGCCTGTGAACATCGCGGTGAGCGTCGGACCGTAGACGAACGCCACGGCGCCGACTGCGAGGAGCAGCGCACTGAGCATCGCCACGATGGTGGTCAGTACTCGTTTCTTGGTCCACATGAGCAGGTCCTCCTTAAAGCTGAACCGGGTATTCCTTGTGCTCGATGCCCGGATCAATGCGATGCTCGACAAAAATGCCGTGCCAGATCATAAACGCAAGCACCGTCCAAAGGCGACGCGAATGATCGGAAACACCGTCACGGTGCTCCTTGAGCATCTCCAGCACCTGGTCCTTGGCGAAGATATGGTCGGTCTGCGAATCGCGGATAGTGTCCTGCGCCCAGCCAAAGAGCTCATCGCCGGCCAGCCAGTGGCGCATCGGAACAGGGAATCCCAGCTTCTTGCGGTGGAGAACATGCGGCGGAACGATCTGCTCCATCGCCTTACGCAACGAGTACTTGGTGGTGCCGTGCGCGATCTTCTGGTCGTACGGAATCGTCTGTGCGACCTCAAAGACCTCCTTATCCAGGAACGGCACGCGCAACTCCAGCGAGTTCGCCATGTTCATCTTGTCCGCCTTGACCAAGATATCGCCGCGCATCCAGGTAAACAGGTCCAAGTTTTGCATCCGGGCAACTGGATCCATCTCTGTCGATGTGGCGTAGATCGGCGCGGTGACCTCGCGGTGGTCCCACTCATGCTTCGCCCAAGGCAGCACACGCTGTAGTTGCTCGAAGTTAAAGGAACGAGCGTTACCGTAGTAACGGTCCTCCATTGGGGTCGTACCGCGTTCGAGTAAGCTCTTGCCCTTCATGCCTTCCGGCAGCACACGGCTTAGCCTGTTCAGTCCTCGTAGAAGAGGCGTCGGCAACTTCTCGAACGGCGCGAGCGACAGCGGTTCCTTATAGATGGTGTACCCGCCAAACAGCTCGTCGGCACCCTCACCCGAGAGCACCACCTTGACGTGCTTGCGGGCCTCCTGTGCGACGAAGAACAGCGGGACAAGCGAAGGGTCCGCAACCGGATCATCGAGGTACCACATGATCTTCGGCACCGCGTCCGCGTACTCTTCAGGCGAGACAATCTTCACGATGTGCTCAACGCCAATCGCCTCAGCGGACTCCGCAGCCACGTCTACCTCGGAGTAGCCCTCGCGCTCGAAGCCGGTGGTAAACGTCAACAAGTTTGGATTGTGCCTCTTCGCCAGGGCAGCAATCGCTGTCGAATCAATGCCGCCCGAGAGGAAGGAGCCGACGGTGACGTCCGCTCGCATATGCTTCTCGACGGAGTCTTCGAGCGCCTGAGCGATCCTGTCGTAAAGCTTCTGTTCTTGACCTTGTGGGACTTGCTGTGGTTTGAAGTGTGGTTTGAAGTAGCGCTCCGATGTGACTTCACCGCCAGGCGTCAGTGACACCGTGCAACCAGACTCCACGCGTCGAATGCTCTCGTGCAACGTTTCTGGTTCGGGAACATACTGCAGGTCAACGTAGTGCTCGATAGCTCGCCGATCTAACTCGAGACCAATCTCCAGCTCTGGAGCCATTTCTAGGATGGACTTCTTCTCGGAGGCGAACACGGTACCGACCGGGGTAGTGGCGTAAAACAAGGGCTTAATGCCGAATTGATCACGTGCCGCGAACATACGCTGTGTCTCGGTATCCCAAATGACAAACGCGAACATGCCACGCAGGTGTTCGACAACCTTCTCTCCCCAGTGGTGGAAGCCGACTACGATTGGCTCACCGTCCCCCGAGGTATTGAAATCGTAGCCTGCCTCCTGCAGTTCCTCGCGAAGCTCGATGTAGTTATAAATCTCGCCGTTGAACGTCAGCGCGTAGCGCCCCGGATTCTCCTTCGGGCCCCAGCGTAGGGGTTGGTGAGAATGCTCGAGATCGATAATGGCAAGGCGGTTGAAACCAAAAACGGCGTGGTCGTCGTTCCAGGTGCCGGCGGCATCAGGGCCACGGTGATACATGCAGGGCAACGCACGTTCCGCGGCTTCCACGAAGCTTGCGGCATTGCTGTTTGTGGTGAGTAGAGCCAACAGGCCACACATAGACTTGAAAACCTCTCCTATATATAAGGTGTACGCAGCCGTGCGGAGTGCTGGGCCACGAAGCATTTCTTCCAATCAACAATAGGGTTTTCTGTAGGAGATGCGCGAACCAACGAAACCAGCGCCAAAATGCGGAAATTCTTCATCCTTTATTCGGTCCCCAAAAGGGGGCCAACTTATGGTTGAGCAATTTGAGTGAAAAATAAAGCTCTTACCAGGACGTTTGTACCGTTTTATGCAAAACCCGTTGAGTGCACGGCTTTTGCATACACGGTAAAAGACGTCAGCTGACTACGAATGCTTACCTCGACTCAAAATCTAAAGAATTCAGAGGCGCTGCGCCTTATCCACTATTCTGACGGAGTAACAATGCTTGGGCGCACCTGTTTGTGCGTCCTGCCGTAAACAGCGAGTGTGGACAGGAAGGCAGACACACGTGGAAAAGGTAAAGGACCGCAACTTCGCGAAGAAAATCGCAGTTGCCGGATCGCTCCTGCTGGGCGGTCTCGCGCTGACGGGCTGTGAGGTTGCACCGCCAGAGGCGCTCTCGAAGGTGCTGGATATGGGTTGGCCAGATCCTGTTACCCCTGAGGGTGAGCAGATGTACAACTTCTGGGTATGGACCTGGGTTGCAGCATGGATTATCGGCATCATCATGTGGGGCTTGTTCCTCACTGCGATCTTCAAGTGGAACGCGAAGAGCCAGGAGAAGCGCGGCAAGTCTGAGTTCCCGAAGCAGCTCCAGTACAACGTGCCGCTGGAACTTGTACTGACGATCATTCCGATCGTCATTGTTATGGTGCTCTTCTTCTTCACCGTCCAGGCGCAGACGAAGACTACAGCCCTCGGCAAGGACCCGAAGGTGACGGTTGACGTAACCGCATACCAGTGGAACTGGAAGTTTGGCTACGCAAACGTTGACGGCGAGTTCACCTCTAACGGTCAGGCATATGACGGTGTTGACACCGAGCGTCAGGCCAAGGCCGAGGCAACGAAGTACGACGACGAAAACATTAAGAACCCGAACCCGATCCACGGCACTTCTACCGGTGACCTCTCGTACCTCAATTTCAATGAGATTGAGACTCTCGGTACTACCGAAGAGGTTCCGGTGCTCGTCCTGCCAACCGATCGTGCGATTGAGTTCCGCCTCGCGTCCGGTGACGTGAACCACGCATTCTGGGTTCCTGAATTCCTCTTCAAGCGTGATACCTACGCTCACCCAGAGGTGAACCAGCAGCAGCGTGCATTCCAGATTGAGAAGATCGATAAGACTGGCGCATTCGTTGGTCGCTGTGCCGAGATGTGCGGTACTTACCACTCGATGATGAACTTCGAGGTTCGTGCCGTGACCCCAGAAAAGTTTGCTCAGTACATTCAGTTCCGTATTGACAACCCTGAGGCGCCAAACTCCGATGCGCTCGCATCCATCGGCGAAGCGCCGTACGCCACCTCCACACGTCCGTTCGTGTCTGACCGCCACGGCACCCGCGACGGCAACAACACCAACGACCCTAACGCGACGGTATAGAAAGAGAAGGCAGAGAAATGGCAACTGGTTCAAAAGTTTTCTACGCAATCGGTACCTTCCTGGCGCTGATGGCAGTCTTCTACATGATCAGCACAGCGTGGATTGGTGAAGATGCTTACCTCTACGGGCTCGAATGGGTCGGTGGCGTTGGCTTGGTTCTCGCTACTGCGCTCTGCTTCATGCTCGCTGTCTACCTCGACATCACCGAGCGTCGCATGGACGTTGTTCCGGAAGACTGGGAAGAGGCAGAGGTTGAAGATGGCGCAGGCGTGCTCGGCTTCTTCTCGCCAAGCTCCATCTGGCCGTTCGCAATGTCTGGTGCGGTTATGTTCCTCGGACTCGGAATTGCATTCTGGCAGCTGTGGCTCGTCGTGTTTGGCGCAGTATTCCTCGTGTGGACCACTACGCAGCTGAATCTGCAGTACGGTATCCCGCGCGAGAAGCACTAAAGATTCGCTGACCTCCCCGCCTTCGGGAGGTGTCGGCGAAAACTGATCCCCTTCAGCTAAAGCTGAGGGGGATTTTTGCTTGCTATTTTCATCCTTTCGGTTGAACTCATTCGTAACACTTGGGGGTCATACGAAAGTAGGTCTGCAGCCGGAAACGGCAGCGGTGTAATGTGAGTCCCATCACTATTGGGAACTTTTGAAACACCGCAAAGAATCGATGAAAAAGAATCCTGGATTGCCTAAAAATCAGCCGAAAGTGAGCTGAATGAAGTCGAGAAAGTTGTGACCTGCATTGATGTAGTCGGATGAGTGGCTAGAAAAGTTCCCGGTATTGCAGAAAGTTATTTCCTTCGAGCGCTATTAGGCCAGAAAAGGCAGGTTAGCGCGAAATCTGCCGGAAAGTTTGTGGGTGAAAGGAGATGACTTTGACCCGAAAACAGGGGATAATCACATGCGTGACGACCGCAATTTCTAACCAAGGTATGGCGACACCGCAGAATCGTGTCCCGGCGCTGAACCGACCAAACATGGTCAGCGTTGGCACGATCGCGTTCCTCGCCCAAGAGTTGATGTTCTTTGCCGGTTTGTTCGCGATGTATTTCACCTCGCGTGCAAACGGTATGACCGCAGGCGACTGGGATAACCAGACGGCACACCTGAACGTGATGTTCGGCTTGATCATCACGATCGTGCTTGTGTCTTCTTCCGTGACTTCTCAGTTCGGCGTATTTGCAGCAGAAAGGGGTGACGTTTTTGGGCTCCGCAAATGGTTCACGGTAACTATCGCGCTTGGCGTTGTCTTCCTCGGACTCGTGGCTTTCGAGTGGGGAGAAATGATCATGCACGGCGTGACCATTCAGGCGAGTGTCTTCGGGTCAGTGTTCTTCATCATCACTGGCTTCCACATGGCGCACGTAACCGCCGGCATTATTGCCTTCGTGGTTGTGCTGCTCCGCGTATCTAAGTCGAAGTTCACTCCGGCACAAGCTACTGCAGCAATGGTGACCTCTTACTACTGGCACTTTGTTGACGTAATTTGGGTCGGCGTCTTCATTACTCTGTATATCGTTCAATAGGTATCTGATACGTAGAGTCGCCGTCGAAATGACGGAAGGCCATTTATCTGTATTAGACACTGACGCTCAAAGGGAACAAGATGGAAAAATCACCTAAGAAAAAGCGCAGTCGGCGCAAGGCGCAGCGCACCTTTGCTGGTGCAGCAGCCTTGACGCTCGGCCTCACGGGTGCGGGTTTCCTCGCATCGGCGCTTGCCCCGAACGCGCAGGTCGCTACTGCGCAAAAAGATGACCAGGCAATGATTCAAGAAGGCAAGGACATTTACGACGTCGCTTGCATCACTTGCCATGGCGCAAACCTCCAGGGTGTTGAAGGCCGCGGCCCGTCCCTGATCGGCACCGGCGAAGGTGCTGTGTACTTCCAGGTCAACTCCGGACGTATGCCGATGATGTCGAATGACGCTCAGGCTGAACGCAAGCGTCCTCGTTACACCGAGTCTCAAGCACTGGCGCTGGCAGCCTATGTTGCTGCCAACGGTGGGGGACCGGAGCTGGTGTACAACCCAGACGGATCACTCGCGAAGGAAGAGCTTCGCGGTAAGAACTACGATGGCCAGATTCAGGCTGGCGACGTCGCACGTGGCGGCGAGCTCTTCCGCTTGAACTGCGCGTCTTGCCACAACTTCACCGGCCGCGGTGGCGCACTGTCTTCTGGTAAGTATGCGCCGGAGTTGGACCCTGCGAATGAGCAGGAGATCTACCAGGCGATGCTGACTGGCCCGCAGAACATGCCAAAGTTCTCGGACCGCCAGCTCAGTGCCGACGAGAAGCGCGACATCATTGCGTTTATTAAGTCCTCGAAGGAAACCCCAAGCCCTGGCGGTTACGCCCTTGGTGGCCTTGGCCCAGTTTCTGAAGGTATGGCTATGTGGATGATCGGCGTAACGCTCGTTGCTGCCGCAGCTATCTGGATTGGATCGCGCTCATGAGTGAAGTAAACAAGAACTACACATCCCAAGATTTGGACCGCATGAATAATGCGGAGCTCGCTGCTCTGGGCACGGAACTCGACGACGTCACCGTTGCGTACCGCAAGGAGCGGTTCCCAGTTGATGGCGACCCACGCGAGAAGTCTTCCGAACTCGGAATCAACATTTGGTTGACTATTTCGGTGCTCTGCGGAATCGCGTTCCTCGGTGTCTACCTCTTCTGGCCATGGGAGCCACGCTTCCACGGCGATGAAGGACTCTGGGTTTACACGCTTTACACGCCACTGCTCGGCCTTACTTCTGGTGTCGGTTTTGCCGCCCTGGGTATCGCGATTGTCCAGTACGTGAAGAAGTTCATCCCTGAGGAGATCTCCGTACAGCGTCGTCACGACGGCCGTTCTTCCGAATTGGACCGTCGCACGACGACCGCTCTTCTGAATGATGCCTGGGAGACTTCCACCCTTGGTCGTCGTAAGGCAATGAAGGGTCTGCTTGGCACCGCTGGTGTTCTCGCCGGCCTCATGGTCGTTGCACCCCTCGGTGGCATGATCAAAAACCCGTGGAAGAAGCGCCACGACCTTAACTACTTAGGTGATGGCACGCTTTGGACACACGGGTGGACCATGCAGGAGAAGGGCGTCAAGGTTTACCTCGGTCGCGACACTGGTGCGATCGCCGAGCTGCACGAAGGTGTAGCTGGCTCGCACTACTCCACGGCAGGTGTTTCCCGCCTGGTGCGTATGCGTCCAGAAGACCTCGCTGCTGCTTCCATGGAGACGGTATTCCCGCTCTACCCGGAGGATGTCAACGATGGTGACATTTACGACCCAGAGCGCGACGTATACGAACACCACATGCACTCGCTGCATGGCCCTCGTAACGCAGTTATGCTGATCCGCCTTCGCTCTGAGGACGCACGCCGCGTCGTTGAGCGTGAAGGTCAGGAAGATTTCCACTACGGGGATTACTACGCATACTCCAAGATTTGTACGCACATTGGCTGCCCGACCTCGCTTTACGAAGCGCAGACGAACCGCATCCTTTGTCCGTGCCACCAGTCGCAGTTCGACGCACTGCAGTACGGCAAACCGATCTTCGGACCGGCCGCCCGTGCTCTGCCTCAGCTTCCTGTGACTGTTGACGAAGACGGTTACCTCATCGCCAACGGAAACTTCATCGAGCCCGTCGGCCCGGCATTCTGGGAGCGTAAATCCTAATGAGTACTAAACTTGCACAAGCCGCGGACAACGTTGATTCGCGGTACACGGTAGCCGGTTTCCTCCGGCCACAGTTGAATAAGGTCTTCCCGAGCCACTGGTCTTTCATGCTCGGTGAGATGGCGCTGTACAGCTTCATTATCTTGCTGCTGACAGGTATTTACCTCGCACTGTTCTTTGACCCTTCCATTACGAAGGTGATCTACGACGGCGGGTACCTACCGCTCAACGGCGTGGAAATGTCACGCGCCTACGCCACGGCTCTGAATATTTCATTCGAGGTCCGCGGTGGCCTGTTCGTTCGTCAGATGCACCACTGGGCTGCGCTGATGTTCATGATGGCGATGTTCGCCCACATGATGCGTATCTTCTTCACTGGCGCGTTCCGTCGCCCACGTGAGGCTAACTGGGTCATCGGCGTTACCCTGATTCTCATCGGCATGGCCGAAGGCTTCATGGGTTACTCCCTGCCAGACGACCTGCTCTCTGGTGTTGGCCTCCGTATTATGTCTGCCATTATTGTTGGTATCCCGATCATCGGTACCTGGATGCACTGGGCAATCTTCGGCGGCGACTTCCCGTCTGACCTGATGCTGGACCGCTTCTACATCCTGCACGTTCTGATCCTCCCGGGCGTGATCCTGGCTCTGATCGCAGCGCACCTGCTGCTCGTCTGGTTCCAGAAGCACACCCAGTTCCCAGGCCCCGGCCGTACGGAGAACAACGTTGTTGGCATCCGCATTATGCCGGTCTTCGCAGTCAAGGCGATCGGCTTCATGATGGTTGTCTTCGGTGTCCTCGCTGCTATGGCTGGTCTGACCACCATCAACGGCATTTGGAACATCGGCCCATACAACCCGTCGCAGGTCTCTGCCGGTTCGCAGCCTGACGTTTACATGCTGTGGACTGACGGCGCAGCTCGTGTCATGCCAGCGTGGGAGCTCTACCTCGGCCCGTACACCATTCCGGGTGCCTTCTGGGTTGCCCTCATGTGTGGCGTGATGGTCGTCCTGCTGATCAGCTACCCGTTCATCGAAGCGAAGGTGACCGGTGACACGGCGCACCACAACCTGCTGCAGCGCCCTCGTGACGTTCCAGTGCGTACCGGCCTCGGTGTGATGGCACTCGTGTTCTTCCTGTTGCTGACCGTTTCCGGTGGCAACGACCACGTTGCTCACTTCTTCCAGATCTCGCTGAATGCGATGACCTGGTTCGGTCGCATCGGTCTCATTGTCTTGCCGCCGTTCGCATACTGGCTGACCTACCGTATTTGTGTTGGTCTGCAGCGTTCCGACCGTGAGGTTCTGGAGCACGGTATCGAAACGGGCATCATCAAGAAGCTGCCTAACGGTGCGTTTGTGGAGATCCACCAGCCGCTTGGCCCAGTCGACGAGCATGGACACCCAGTGCCACTCGATTACGCTGGTGCTCCGGTTCCGAAGCGACTCAACCAGCTCGGCTTCGCTGACTCCGAGACCATCGGTAAATTCAAGCCTGCTGAGCTTGGCGTTTCCGAGCGCGTCCGGGACGCGCAGCGCGAGAACCACCATGAGGAGATCGAGACGTTGCGCAAGCTCGAGGAAACCAAACACCTCGATGACCGCAATGCTTCTGAATAGGCTCTAACACACTAGCGGTCGCTCAAGGCGCCCTGGTTGGTTGTACGAGAGTACAGCTGGCCAGGGCGTTTTTGTATGTCTGGTCAGTTCACTTTTGGAACTCAGCACCTTTATCTCGCCCGTGCTATGACACGAGCCCACTTCTGACCTCGTTCTGTTACGGCACTTGGTATAAATGCGGAGCAATGGCTCACCGCTTCACGTCTGAAGGCGGAGGAATTTGAAGCCATTTCGAAGCGTTATGGAAGCGTTACACAATATTAGTGAGTAATGTCACATAAGAGTGATTTAGTGCATTCTTACCAAATCGGCACTCTGTGCACAGGTGAGGAAGGTTCGCAAAAGCGCAGGTAGAAGGTCGTTCGTCAGGTTCGGTACATTGTGGCGCTCTGCTTGTAGTTCTCAGGAAAATTCGCGCGGAATGAGGGGAGGGAAAAATAACGGAACGATAACGGCCGTGTCGTTGGACAAAGATGTTTCCGTTTCGTAACCTAATCGAGACATTGCAGCAACAGCCGTTGAAAGCAAACAGTAAGTACATATAGCGCCTAATTCCCTGAGCCTTAGTGGCTTCGGGAAGCCGGGGACCCAAGCAGGATTTTCTCTCTGGGGTGAATGCGAACGAGAGCGGAGTTTTCCGTGGAAGTCGTAAGGCTGGTTCTCTAGCCCAACCCGTCAGCTAACTCGGTCGGCAAAAGAGAAGATATGGAGTTTTACAATTATGGCTAAGCACCGTCGTCAGGCACACAGCACTGCACGTAACGTCGCGGTAGTGACCGCAGTAGCTGCAGGTGCCTCGCTGCTCTCGCCAATCTCTGCAGAGGCGGCTGAGGTTCGCGTCCCGAACTCGCCGGTAGCTGTTCAGGTTCCAGGTATTGAGAACGTGCCGGGCATCGCTGCGATTCCTGGCATCGAGGCTTGGATCCCATCCCTGGCAGGTCAGAAGTCCAATGCTGATGTCCCAACGGCAATTGCACAGGTTCGTGCGGTTCCTGGCGTTAACAACGTACCTTCGTTTGGTGCATGGCTGGCAAACGTCGAGGCTCAGTTCAAGGCGCCAGTCGCGAAGGCATACTCCGCAAACGTTGCTGCGCCGGCAGTTGCTCCAGCGCCGCAGGTCTCCGCAGGTCAGCGCCTGGTCGATATTGCACGTACAAAGATTGGTGCTGCATACGTATACGGCGCTGCAGGCCCGAACGTGTTCGACTGCTCCGGTTTCACCTCCTGGGTATATGCGCAGGCTGGTAAGTCCATCCCTCGTACCTCGCAGGCGCAGGCGGCTGCGGGTACTCCGGTTCCGCTTGATCAGCTTCAGCCTGGTGACATCGTGGCTTACTACGGTGGCGCTTCCCACGTTGGTATCTACACCGGTAACGGCACTATCATTGATGCACTGAACACCAACGCTCCGGTCGCTGAGCGTCCACTGCACATGATGCCAGTGCACTCCGCTGTGCGCTTCTAAGCTCGGTATTTATCGGCCGATCCAAACGATTGTGGTGGGGGTCGGCAGAAGAATTACAAGATTGTAACTTTAAGCCCCTCTCGCTATATTGGTGATAGTTTTTCTTGCCAGTGAAGGGGCTTTAAGTGGCTAAACACTCTTTACATGCGCGTCATGTTGCAAATGGGCGTTCCTGGGGGAAGCGCGTGGCGCTGGGTGCATCGCTCTCTGTCGTTGTGGGCAGTAGCGTTGTTGCTCCGTCCGCAGTAGCGGATGATGTCGAGGAACTGATTCATCAGGTTGATGAGCTTTCGCATGAGGTCACCGCAAAGGTAGAAGAGCTCAAGGGCGTCGAGGATGATATTGCCGCGAAGTCGGAGGAACTTGAGCGCTTGCAGTCTGACGCGGCGGATGCGCGTACCCAAGTCCAAGCTGCGAAAATCGCTCGTGATGATCTCCAAAGGGAAGTAGACCGCCTCGCTGCGTCCCGGTACCGCAACGTCCAGGCCGATGTGATCCTTACAACGCTGGACTCTGGTAGTCCCCAGACTGCTATTGACCGTGCTGCGTACCTGGATTCGCTGTCCCGCAAGCAGCAAAGTGTGCTCCGCGAGTACGAAGGCGCTGCCCAGGACGCGGCAACGAAGGCGAATGCTGCAAACGTAGCCCTTGCGGAAGCGCAGTATCTCCGCAATGACCTTGATTCAAAGCGTTCGAAGCTCGAGCGTGAGCGCGAGGCGCTGCAGGGACAGATTGAGGAGATTGAGGCGCGCGTCGATAATTTGTCGCCGGAGGCGCGTTCGTTGTGGGAGGGACGTCTGCACCCCGTTGATGCTGGCTCGTTGCCTCCGGTGGGGGATGGGGTTGTCGGTGCCGCGCTCGCGCAGGTTGGCAAGCCTTATGGCTGGGGCGCGACGGGGCCGTCGGCGTTCGACTGCTCTGGGCTCATGGTGTGGGCTTACGGGCAGAACGGTAAGGCGATCCCGCGTACCTCGCAGGCTCAGCTTGCTGGTGGCATGCCGGTGAGCATGGGAGACCTGCAGCCAGGTGACATTGTCGGTTATTACCCGGGAGTGACGCACGTTGGCATGTATATCGGCGACGGCATGGTTGTGCATGCCTCTGACTACGGTATTCCGGTTCAGGTTGTCCCGTTGAATTCGATGCCGGTCCAGGGCGCTGTCCGTTATTAAGCACCATGACTGTTTTATTGGTGACGAATGATTTCCCACCGACTGTCGGTGGGATTCAGTCGTACTTGCGGGATTATGTGCAGGAGGTCGTTCACCGTCGGGGGGCGCAGAGCATCATTGTGTTTGCCTCGATGCAGGATAAGGCGGCTGCTCTCGCTTGGGATGTGGAACAGCCGTACACGATTATTCGTTGGCCTTTTCCGGTGATGTTGCCTACTCCTGCTGTCCGGAGGATGATGCAGCGAATTATCAGGGAACAGCACGTCGATACGGTGTGGTTTGGTGCTGCAGCTCCTCTTGGAGTGATGGGGGGTGCTGCGAAGCGTGCGGGTGCTTCGCGGGTTGTGGCGACGACGCATGGCCATGAGGTCGGGTGGTCAATGTTTCGCATTGGTCGTCGACTGCTGCGAACGATTGGCGGTAGTGCCGATGTAATCACGTACATTTCGGAGTACACACTGGGGCGATTCAAGGAAGCATTTGGTCCGAATCCTCAGTTCGTTGCGCTTCCCTCAGGCGTATCGACGTCCCGCTACGCGCCCGCAACGCAGCAGGAGAAGTTGGAGACCAGAGCTTCGTTCCGAATCGGCGCGGAGTCTCCGCTGATTGTGTGTGCGTCGCGTCTGGTGAAACGCAAAGGGCAAGACCGGTTGATCCGCGTCCTGCCTAGGGTGCGCGAGCAGGTGCTGGGTGCACAATTGGTGATTGTTGGGGAGGGGCCGTATGCCCGTCGGCTTCACGCGATGGCGGAGGGCGTCGACGGTGTCAGGTTCACCGGGCGGGTCAGCGACGATGACCTGTGTCGAATCGTTGCGGCTGCAGACGTGTTCGCGATGCCGGTTCGTACCCGCGGCGGAGGCCTCGACGTTGAGGGTCTCGGGATTGTGTTTCTCGAGGCCCAGGCGTGTGAGGTGCCGGTGGTCGCTGGTGATTCGGGCGGTGCGCCGGAAACGGTGACGGACCACAGCGGAGTGGTCGTCGATAAGAATGATGATGCACTTGTCGCGGCGTTGGTGCGTCTGCTGCGTGATCCCCTGCTGCGGGAATCGATGGGGGAGGCGGGTCGACGCCATGTGCAGCGGGAGTTTTCGTGGCAGGTGTTGGGGGAGCGGTGTGAGAAATTATTATTTTCTCAGGCTCTCGGCGACTAGCATGGTCATGTATGTCTACTGAATCCAAGCTGACTGTCGGTTTTGATATCGGCGGGACGAATACTCGCGCAGCAGTGGTTGATGACTCTGGGCGCATCGTTGCATCGATATCTACTGGTACTCCGCAGACTGGTGATGAGCTTATCGACGTCATCGTCGATATGGTGCGGCAGCTGCAGCGGGAGTACGTGGTTGATGCTGTCGGCTTGGCTATCGCCGGTTTTCTTGACCCGGACTGCGAGATCGTGCGGTTCGCCCCGCATTTGCCGTGGCGCAACGACCAGCCGGTTCGGGCGCAGCTTGAGGAGGCTCTGGGGCTACCAGTCCGCCTTGAGCACGACGCGAACGCGGCAGCCTGGGGTGAATACCGATTTGGCGCAGCAAAGGATGCGGATATCTGGGTGTTCTTTGCCGTCGGTACCGGTATCGGCGCAACGTTGATGATTGATGGCAAGATTTACCGCGGATCGTTCGGCACTGCCCCCGAGTTCGGGCACTTGACTGTTGTGCCAGATGGGCGCGTGTGTTCCTGCGGTAAGCAGGGCTGCTTGGAGCGGTACGCCTCGGGCACGTCGTTGGTGGACTGTGCTTTGGAGGTCGCAGCGCACGGCGGTTTTAAGAAGTGCGGTTTGTACCGGAAGGTCGTCGATAAGCGGGCGACGGGCCATGACGTGATGGAGGCTGCACGCGAGGGCGATGAGCTTGGCGTGAAGGCGCTTGCGAGTTTTGCGGAGTGGCTGGGCCGTGGTTTGTCGATAGTGGCTGACGTTATGGATCCGGGCCTGGTGGTTCTTGGCGGTGGCGTGAGCGCCGACGCAGATCTCTTTATGGAAGATGCCAAGGATTCGTTGCGTCGTAACATGGTTGGCTCCGGGTACCGCCCTGTTCCGGAGATTCTATGCGCAGAGCTGGGCCCGCAGGCAGGTATGATCGGTGTCGCAGACTTAGCTCGTGAGGATCTAGCAGGGAGACACCGTGCATAACAAGTGGTATTCGGCGTTTAAAGCGTTGCTAGGTCCAGCGCTGCTCGTGTGGAACCGTCCCACGATTGAAGGCGCGGAGCATGTGCCGGACGAAGGCGGCGTCATTCTTGTCTCGAACCACCAAGCGGTGATGGATTCGTTCTATCTGCCGCTGATGCTGCGTCGGCAAATCACGTTTCCGGCTAAGAGCGAGTACTTTACGCAACCTGGCTTGAGGGGCAGGTTCAAGCGGTTTTTCTTTACCGCTGTTGGTCAGATCCCTGTGCATCGCGGTGATTCGAATGCGGGCGCGAACCTGCAGCAGGCTGCGCGCGAGGTGATTGTTGATCGCAACGACGTGTTCGGTATCTACCCGGAAGGCACGCGTTCACCGGATGGTCGCATCTACAAGGGGCGCACCGGTATGGCTCGTGTCGCGATGGACACGGGAGCGCCGGTGATCTTGGTGGCCATGATTGGCACCCGCGAGGCGAACCCGATCGGGTCGGTACTTCCGCGCCCGGCGAAGGTCCGCATCAAGCTCAGCGAACCTATTGACCCGCACGCTTGGGCGACGGAGCACGGATTTGATCCGCACTCGCGGGAGGTGATGCGTCCGTTTACGGACTTCGTGATGCACAAGATGTCTGCGTTGTCCGGGTACCCGTACGTGGATGTGTATGCTTCGGACGTCAAAAAGCATCTGGAAGAGACGGGGCGCTATCCTGAGGGCGCCGAGCCCGAAGAGGATTAAGTAAGGACGTTTGATGGACCGGGACCTCGTTACTCGTATTGTGCTCGTGTGCTGCGCGGTGGGAGCGTATCTCGTCACGAGTGATCTTGAGATAGCCAGGAATGTGATTTCGCCGCTACTCGTACTGTTCGTTGCAGCGGTGATGTTTTGGCCACGCAAACCTGAGGGCCCGGAGGGTGAGGCGAACTAGTGCGTTACTTTTACGACACAGAGTTCATCGAAGACGGCTCGACCATTGAGCTAGTCTCCATCGGCATCGTCGCGGAGGACGGCCGTGAATACTACGCGGTGTCCAATGAGTTTGACGCCGCGCGTGCGAACCAGTGGGTGCGCGACAATGTCTTGGATAAACTGCCCGGTGCTGGTCACCCCGCATGGAAGTCGCGGGAGCAGATCCGCAGTGAGGTCTACGAGTTCTTGACGACGCCCCGCTCCGCCCCGGAGCTTTGGGCATGGGTGGGGGCGTACGATCACGTTGTGCTGGCGCAGCTGTGGGGTGACATGACCGGGTTGCCGAAGAACCTTCCGCGCTTTACTCGAGAGCTGAAGCAGTACTGGGAAATGGCGGGGCGGCCGAGGCTGCCACAGGTGCCGCGCGGGAACCACGATGCATTGGTAGATGCGCGCCATAACCTGAAGAAGTACCGCGTATGCGCGGAATATTTGCCGCTTGACCGGCTTGGCCGCGCGTCTAGATCGTGAGACGCGCGTTTCACACTTTGAGTCTGTGCAGGTATTCGCGCCGCAAAGTTGTGGTATTCGTCGCAGCTTCGTGCTAAACATTAAGTGTGAGTTGGACAGTAGATATCCCCAAAGAAGTTCTCCCCGATTTGCCACCACTCCCGGGAGACCTCAATGCACAGTTCCAGGACGCGTTGTCGCGTGACGCGAAGCAGCAGCCGAGCTGGGACCGTCATGAGGCTGAGTATGTGCGGAAGATTCTCGAATCTGTACCGCCGGTAGTTCTTGCCCCAGAGGTTGAAGAACTCAAGCAGAAAATGGCGAAGGTCGCTAACGGTGAAGCGTTTTTGCTTCAGGGTGGTGACTGCGCGGAGACATTTGAGTCCAACACAGAGCCTCATATCCGCGCGAACGTGCGTACACTCCTGCAGATGGCGGCAGTGTTGACGTACGGCGCGTCGATGCCCGTAGTGAAGCTCGGGCGTATCGCCGGGCAGTACGCAAAGCCACGTTCATCCGATCTCGACGGCAACGGCTTGCCGAATTACCGCGGTGACATCGTCAATGGCGTCGAACCGACTCCGGAGGCGCGTCGCCATGATCCCGCTCGCATGGTCCGCGCGTACGCAAATGCGTCTGCGGCTATGAACCTGGTTCGTGCACTTACTGCGTCCGGTACCGCAGACCTGCACAACATCAACACTTGGAACCGCGAGTTTGTGACCAACTCTCCGGCGGGTGCACGCTACGAGGCGCTCGGCCGTGAGATTTCGCGCTCGCTTGCGTTCATGGATGCTTGTGGCGTGAGCGACGAACACCTCCGGACCTCGGAGATTTACGCCTCCCACGAAGCTCTGCTTGTGGACTACGAGCGCGCAATGCTGCGCCTCGCCGAAGACGATCAGGGGGAGACGCGGCTGTATGACCTGTCCGCGCATCAGCTGTGGATCGGCGAGCGCACCCGCGATCTCGATGACTTCCATGTGAACTTCGCCGCGATGATCGATAACCCGATCGGCATCAAGTTGGGGCCGACGACCACTCCGGAAGAAGCCGTGGCGTACGCGGATAAGCTCGACCCGAATTTCGAGCCTGGCCGTTTGACGATGGTGATCCGGATGGGGCACGACAAGATTCGCGAAGTGTTGCCAGGCATCGTCAACGCCGTCGAGGCATCTCGCCATAAGGTGATTTGGCAAAGCGACCCGATGCACGGCAACACGTTTACGGCGTCAAATGGTTACAAGACCAGGCACTTTGACAAGATTCTGGATGAGGTCCAGGGCTTCTTCGAGGTGCACCGTCAGTTGGGCACGCACCCGGGTGGCATCCACATTGAGCTGACCGGCGAGGCGGTCACCGAGTGCCTCGGCGGTGCGCAGGACATCACTGACGTTGACCTGCCAGGCCGCTACGAATCTGCCTGCGACCCGCGCTTGAACACTGAGCAGGCACTCGAGTTGGCCTTCCTCGTAGCGGAGATGTTGCGCTACTAAGATTGCGCGCGGCGGTGGCGCCTTAGGGCATCGGTAGGAGGATCTGCGGAATCTCGCCGTACATGCCGGACCCGAGCCACCAGCCGCCCACCGCAACCAAGCCTGTGCAGATTGCGCTGAACACTAGGAAAACTGCCAGGCCGATTCCCGAGCGGTTGCTCACCGGCTTGCGAGGTCGCGCCGGGGAAAGCGGGGCTTGCGGTGGAGCCGGGGCTGGCACCTGTGGTGGTGGCGGTGCAGGCGCCGGGGGCTGGATTGTCGGCGCATCCACACGTGTTCTCGGGGAATCATCTGTTGAATTCGGCCGGAGGCGAAACTGCGTGGGGTGAGCTGCGGCACGATTCGCTGCGGAATGCCTTGGTACGGGTACCGCGTAGGGTGGTAGCTCAAGCGCGTCCGCTACGTCGTTGAGCGCAGCGAGGAACTCCGATGCATCATGGAAGCGGTCGTGGGGGTCGGTCGCGGTGGCGGTGGCCACGAGTTCGTCGAAAAGCTTTGGTACGCCTCCGATCCGAGAGCTGGGCGCGGGCACCACATCATGTAGCCGTGCGAAGGCGTGCGCGATGGGGGTATCGCCGTTGAAGGGCTGCTGGCCGGTGAGTAGCTCAAAGAGCACGATGCCTGCGGAATAGACGTCGGAGGCCTGCGTGATCGGTGAACCGTCCACTTGCTCGGGGGAGAGGTAGGCGACCGTACCTACGATCTGGTCGGTGGAATGCGTGATGTCTGAGACCGCACGCACAAGGCCGAAGTCCGCAAGCTTGACACTGTGATCGCTGTTAATCAGGATATTGTCCGGTTTGATATCGCGGTGCACCATTCCTTTTTGGTGCGCGACCGCGAGGCCAGTGAGCACAGCCCGCATTACCTCGGCGGCGGCGTGCGGCGGCATGGGACCGCGCTCGGCGAGCAGCTCACGCAGTGTTCCACCGGTGATGAGCTCCATGATTAAAAATACTTGGTTCGTGGGTTCGCCTTGGGCAGCGAAGTCGTACACGTTGACCAGGTTGGGGTGGGAAAGCTGGGCCATCGCCCGAGCTTCTCGACGAAACCTCTCACGAAACACGCTGTCATGCACATAGGACTCGTGCATCACCTTGGCGGCAACTTCACGGCCTAAACGCGTATCGACGCAGCGGTACACCGTCGCCATGCCACCGCGTGCGATGGGGCGATCGATGATGTACCGGTTGTCCAGCGTGTCTCCAACTGCGAGCTGTGCCATGCGCTCCAGTATGGCCCAAACGTGCTCTCGACGCGTAAACTGTCGGTCGTGAGTGCTCAACAGACTATTGATTCTTTGCTCGAACACGATGAACTGCTGACCTTCCCCGAAGTTGCGGAAACACTCGGCGTTCCAGTCACAAAAATCCACGACTATGTTCACGCCGACAAGCTCCTCGTTTACCGCAAGGACGGCGTGAATTACATTCCTGCGCTCCTGCTGGCGGACGGCGAAATGTCAAAGTTCATCAGCGGTGCAATCACCGTGCTTGCGGACGGCGGCTTTTCCCCCGAAGAGTCGCTCCAGTACCTATTCACCCCCGATGAATCACTGAGCGGCCGTCCAATCGACGCGCTGCACGGCCATGGTGCCCGCGAAGTTATTCGCCGAGCACAGGCGATGGCGTTTTAGCCTGCTTGAACGGCCACACCGCAAGCACTGCTGCAAAGGCCACGAACGGTGCCGCGACGAGGAACCAGGCATCGTAAAAGCGGTGGTTACCGCCGCCTGTAAACGCCAGCACGATGATCACGCTCGCACCCACGGCGACCTGTTGCACCCACCGCGGTGCCCGGAAAGTTCCCACGAGTGCCAAAATCGACGCGTAGTACCAGGGGAGCGTGACCGCATTCGTGATGAACGCGGCGACGTACGCGGCGGTCGTGCCCTGGACAGCGCGCACGTCGTTCGCTGCACCCGGTTTCGGGCGGAACCACCACCACACCACGGCTAACGCCACCAACATCAGGATGGAAGCGGCCGCGCGCACGACAACGAGCAGGCTGTTGTAGTAGAAGTGGTCGTCGAAAAGCTGGAAACCGGGAGTGAGTATCTCGGTGACCAGCGTGGGCCCTGCCAACGGGTTGATCACCTTCGAGTTGCCGGAGATCTCAGCCAGCCATCCCCACGACGCGCCAGACGCCGTGGTGACAACATAAAGCACCCCGCCTGTCAGCGCGATAGACCAAGCCGTGGCAAGGATGAACACGCCGCACTTCTTAAGCACAGATGCTGATGCACCCGCGAAATGGGCAACCATCAGCCACACGATGAAAGGCATCGCCACGGCAGCCGTGGCCTTGAGCGAGACCGCAACAGCCACCACAGCGATGGCGCCACTAAAAGTGGCGAAGGTTGCTGGGCGGCGTAGTGCCCACACGATGCCGACGCTGACGAGCCCCACCATCACGGCCTCGTTGTGCATGCCGCCAACCATATGCAGCAACATCAAGGGATTCGTCGCTCCAATCCAGAGCGCAAATGCACTGTCGCCGCCGAGCTGCTGCGCAATTTTCGGGACCGTGATGATAATCAGCGCGAAACCCGCCAGCGCTAGGAGCCGATATGCAACAATGCCAGCGCCGACACTATCGCCAGTTACCAGTGTGATCAGCTTGCCTAATCCCAGGTGCAGCGGACCGTACGGGGTGGTGGTGTTGCGCCAGTCGTGCGAGACTTCCCACAGCAGCGGGCCGGGGTTGACGGCCGCACCTTCTGAGTATGGGTCGAAGCCGTCGCGAAGCATGGCGCCTTGCATCAGATAGGAGTACACGTCGCGCGAGAGCATCGGTGCGCTCAGCGCGAGTGGTGCGGTCCACAGCCAGGTGGTGCGCCGTACCGTATCGAAGGTGGGACGCGTACGCCACAGCCACAGCCAGGCAAGCAACAACAAAACGATGCCGACGCTCATCGTGATGTCCATGAGCGCACGCCCGTGCCCGTACGTCAAATTGTCGACGCCCAACATACGCATCACGCCGCCACGGTTGCGGGTGGCGCCGGCCCCAAAGGAGCCAAGGGCCACCAAGAAACTTGCCAGCAGCCCTAGTCGTGTCGGCGAAAGGGACTTCATTGCTACATACGCCTAGCCGTGGCTTTGATAGCTAAGTCACGCATGAACTGCGCAACTGCATCATCAATCCCTGCGTCCGAAAGGTGCTGCAGGCCTGATTCAGTGAGGCGACCGATGCGCGCCTCTACTGCCTCGACGGCGCCACTTTCTTGAATAAGCTCTGCGAGTTCGGAAAGCTCCTCTGGCGATGCTGCGACACCAATCCCGTCGCGAAGGCGTTGCGCTGCGGCAGGATCGGACGCGTCCAAGTTTGCCAGCGCAGTGGCGAACAAGACGGTACGCTTGCCCTCACGGATATCGTCGCCAGCCGGCTTGCCGGTCACCTCAGGTTCACCGAAGACCCCAAGGATGTCATCGCGGAGCTGGTACGCAATGCCAATATCACGTCCGTAACCACGGAACGCGGCGATCGTTGCATCCGGTGCGCCGGCAATCGCGGCGCCAAGGTGGAGCGGCCGTTCAATCGTGTACGCAGCGGTCTTGTACCGATTCACCTTGTCTGCGAGCTCAACAGATTCGCTGCCCTTAGCCTCTAACATGATGTCCAGCAGCTGGCCGCCGATCACCTCAGTGCGCATCCCCAGCCACGGCTTCGCCGCGCGGTCGAGGGCATCATTCGTGAGCCCCGAGTATCGCCACATGTCTTCTGCCCACACCAGCGCAAGATCGCCAATCAAAATGGCCGAGTGCTCGCCGAACGAAGCGGCGTCACCACGGTAGCCTTCGTTGCGGTGCGTAGCCTCAACCGCGCGGTGCACTGTTGGGTTGCCGCGCCGGGTGTCGGAGGCGTCGATAATGTCGTCGTGGATGAGCGCACATGCCTGAATGAACTCGAGCGAGCTCACTGCGCGCAGCACTGCGTCGGGGTTCTCCTGGCTGTGGTCAAGCCCTCCTGCGCCGATGAAGCCAGCCCAGCCGTAGAGTGGCCGTATCCGCTTGCCTCCACCGAGGACAAACTTGCGCAGGTAAGACACTGCGTCTTCCACCGGGGCACCAATTTCCGCGACTACCGATTCCTGGCCGTCGAAGAACACGCGAAGTTGCTCCTCAACAAGCGCGGGGATGGCCTCGAGCGTTGGCCTTTGTGAGGATACTTCAGACACGTTGTGCTCCATTCCAGAATCTGTCGTAGACGTATGCACCTAGAGACTACCGAGTTACCACGACAAACCTACAACATTGGTGAGGCGCTGAGTGGCAGCGATCGCCCAAGAATCGCAAATGGCCGCGGATCAGCGGGGTAGAGGTAGTTACGTGCGACGTCGGAGAACCCAAATTTGCGGTAGAGCTTGAACGCGCCGTTGTCCTCGTGCTCGACCTCAGGGGTAGACAGTAGAGCAAATTTTGCCGGCGCAAGGCGCAGGAGCTCCCGGAGCAACTTCGCGCCGATACCTCTCCCTTGATAGCTAGGGAGCACATGGATTTCAGCGACCTCAAAGTAGCTTTGGAGTAACTCCTTTTCGCTTTTCGACGGCCCCCCTTGCATGGCAAGCGCCCGCCTGAGCTGCTGATCCCACCATCGTTCACGCTGTCCCAACATTCCGTATGCAATGCCGATGATCGTGTCGTCAGCAACTGCCGCGATTGCAGTGAAGCCTGGGGAGAGAGCCTCTTGGCGCCAGGAGGAGATGCGTTGTGCCCGAACATTGACCGGGTAGTCCATGGCCTCTATATAGAGGTCGACGAGTGTGGGCGTTGCAAGAAGGTACTCGGCCGATGTGAGTCGTCGGATTTCGGTCTTCATGCCTTTATCGAACCATGAGTCCGGGAAGTTTCGCCATATTCGAACAAATGAGCGAAGTTCTGGGGGATTTGTCGGACCCATTTTCTATATTCATCTCAAATGCGAAAGGGAAATGAAGGAGAAATCAACATGAACAGCGTTATCTCTGCGACAACGAACGAAGTTTACGGTGCTCGCGTCCGTCAATCGAAGCGTGACCAGTTTCTTGAAACCGCCGATGGCTGCCTCACGTATGCCTATGAGCGATTTGAGGAGGGGGCGTACGACGAGGCTATGGAATATGCCTACCGTGCAGCGCTGCGGACTGCGGGTGCGGTGTGTTCCGATAGTCCGGTAATTCAGAAGCGAAAGCGGCTGCCAAGGAGCGCGTGGAAGAAGCTTGCACTCACGGGGAAGGGTGGTGAGCGGTGGGCGCATGTGTTTGAGTCGTTCTCGCGGGAACGCGGCCGCGTTGCCTCAGGGATTGAGCATATGCCGCCAGCTGACAGGGTTGCGCAGTTACTTGAGCAGGCGGAACAGTTCTACCTCGAGGCACTTCCTGCCGGAAATGGTGTTGCGGCTTAGCCCGGGCAATCTTGCCCTCGTCTCCCGGGGAACAAAGGCGCTAGGATGGCCGTTGTATGGATAGCAACGTCCGCTTTGGAGCTTGGGAGTAGAGCAGTGTCACTTTCTGAACAGGAGCAGCAAGCACTCCGCGCAATTGAGCAGTCACTCATGGCAGATGACCCTTCATTTGTGCAAAGCGTCGGCCGAAACGCCGACTATGCGGCTCCATCGTCCACAGGGCGGATTACAATGCGCAGCGTTGCGTTAATGGTGCTTGGAGTGGTGTTGTTGCTCGGCGGTGTTGCGCTTGCCTCGCTTTCCATTTGGACAGTAATCATTAGCGTTATCGGGTTCGGCGTCATGATGGCTGGTGGAATCATGGCGTTGCGCACCCCAGCGCATGGCCCATCTGTATCGCAGTTGCGGAATGTTTCCCGGAACCAGCAGAAGTCTCCTCGAGTGAGCTCGATGGAGCAGAACTTTAAACGCCGGTTCGAGGATCGGCCTTAATACTAAAAAGGACCACGCCCCCTTTACTGGGGGCGTTTTTTATTGCGTGGGCGAAGCGCCCCACTTTCACCCACATTCTCCACTTTTGCCCACACGTGTATGCGGAGATGGACTTTTGTGGGTATTTCTTTGCGTATCTAGTCGACTGGTGGGGTGATTGTGGCTATTGTGAAGCACGAAGGGGGGAGGGGGCCCCACCGTTTTCTTACTCGTTGACCTGCGGTTATGTTGGAGTCGGTAATCTTTTTTGTGTGTGGTGTGGCATTTGTGGGGCACAGTGGGTTAAAGTGGGGCGTAGCGGAAGGCGCGGTGGTGTGCTGACTACACACCTTTGTCGCACGAAGCAGAGAAAACTACATACATCACGTGTCTGACGGCGTAGAGGAAGGTGGGTCGCCCGATGTTTCTGGGAACCTACACTCCCAAGCTTGATGACAAAGGACGCTTGACGCTGCCTGCGAAGTTCCGAGAGGACCTCGCGGACGGGCTGATGGTGACCAAGGGGCAAGATCACTCTTTGGCGGTATACCCCCGTGCGGAGTTCGCAGCGCGAGCCAAAAAGGCTGCTGCAGCATCCCGCACGAACCCGAAGGCTCGTGCGTTCATTCGTAATCTGGCTGCCAGTGCGGATGAGCAAACGCTTGACGGTTCTGGTCGTATCACGTTGTCGGCGTCGCACCGGGAATACGCAAACCTTTCAAAGGAGTGCGTGGTTATCGGTTCTGTAGATTTTCTCGAGATCTGGGATGCACAATCCTGGGCTCAATATCAAGAAGAGACTGAAGCTGCCTTCTCGGCGGCGGATGACGACGACATACTCTCCGGTCTGCTGTAAGGCTGACTACCTGACAGTGGACATTGACTACTGACGGAGAGCGTGTACGGACTCTATCCCGGGCGTGAAGCGTTCTGGTGTACTTCCCCGACATCAGAGCAGCCGCCCGGGGTAGGGCTCTATACGCTCCCCAAACATGGGTGTAGGTAATTTTCAGAACAACGCAGTGAAGGGAGTGTGCCCGACAATGGTAGAAGCCGCGATGGACTTTGATCCGGTGGCAAACCGTGGCCACGTTCCCGTGATGCGTAACAGGATGGCGGAATTGCTCGCACCAGCAGTTGAGCAATTCGGCGATCGCGCAGTGATTGTCGACGGCACCCTCGGCGCAGGCGGCCACACTGAGTACTTTCTTTCTACATTTCCAAACGCGTACGTTATCGGAATCGACCGCGACCCAAACGCGTTAGCTGCGGCAACGCAGCGACTGGCTCCATTCGGCGACCGTTTTGTTCCGGTGCAAGCCCGTTTTGACGCAATTGGCGAAGTTGCGGCTTCTGACGAGCGGGTGCCTTTCGGCATCGTCCGCGAAAATGGAGTTGCCGGGGCGCTGTTTGACCTTGGCGTTTCTTCGATGCAGCTCGATCAGGAAGAACGCGGTTTCGCGTACAAGATTGATGCCCCGCTAGATATGCGGATGGATACGACGCAATCGCTCACTGCCGCTGACGTGCTGAATACCTACTCGCACGGTGACTTGGCACGCATATTGAAGACGTACGGAGACGAGCGTTTTGCGGGAAAGATTGCTCGGGCGATTGTTCAGCAGCGTGAACAGGAGCCATTCACAACGAGTGCGCGTCTGGTGGAGCTGCTGTACGACACGATTCCGGCAGCCACACGTAGGTCGGGCGGGCACCCGGCAAAGCGAACGTTTCAGGCGCTGCGGGTCGAAGTGAACCGCGAGCTCGAAGCGGTCGAGCAAGTCCTCCCCGTCATTACTGACCTCCTCGGAGTTGGTGGCCGTGCGGTCTTCATGAGCTATCAATCGTTGGAAGACAAAATCGTCAAGGCGGCGTTTCGGGAACTCACGGAGTCGAAAACCCCACCGGGGCTCCCGATGGACTTACCCGGTACGCAGCCGCTGTTTCGATCCATCACAAATGGGTCGGAGAAGGCGTCGAAAACTGAAATTGAACATAACCCTAGAGCGGCGTCCGTACGGGTACGTGGTGTCGAGAAACTAGCACAAGGCAACTAAGGAACTGATCAATCATGGCAGCACGAGAGCACAGCGGATCGAACATGACGCTGACGCGCGGTGATCAGGCGCGCCCGCAGACGCGGCGCTCCGGCCAGCAGCGTAGCGCGAACACTCGGCTGCTCAACCCGGGAATTCGGCCACACGTCCCACACCCGCGTACTCACGGGCGGTTGGGGTCGAAGCAGATTGTGTCCTACCGTGGCAGGAGGATTGCGCAGCCGGCTGTCGCTAAGAAACAGTTGTCGCTGACGTTCACAGTGACGGTGGTACTGCTGGTATTCGGGGTTGTTGCTGCGATGGGGCTCAGCGCTTTGTCGACGACGCAAACGTTTACCATTCAGCGCCTTCAGGCGCAGGAGCGAGAGCTGACCAACCGTGTCGAATCGCTGACCCGCGACCTTGAGGACCGCAAATCATCCGCAGAGATTGCGCAACGTGCAGGTGACGCAGGCCTGTTGGTTCCATCGGCTCCAGGGATCGTTGCGGTGCATGAAGATGGCAGTGTGCATGAGCAGCGTCCGTTCGACCCGAACGCAACTGTCGGTGTGGTGGACGTGAATGAGTCTCACGCACGATCTGAGCGCGCGTCCAGTGACCAGCAAGCAACTCGCGAAATCGGTGATTCTTTGACGCAGCTTCCTGGCAATAACGTGCTTGGCAGCACTTCTCGTTTGGACAACGTGGCGCCGTATGCGCCGAATGTCCCACCTACGCTCTAAGCTCTAAGGGCACGAATCGTTTCTTACCCGTTGAATGCAATTGAGTGAGGTGAATATAGGGCAGTGGTCGAATCGCACCCGGACCGGAGAAAACGAACTGCTCGGCCACGTGCCCTGCAAGCACCTCAAGCGCCTAAGACACGGCGAAGTGTGTTGCACCAGAGGTCCCAATGGGCAGTAATTCTGTTTCTTGTAGTCAGCGTATTTTTGGTCGGCAGGCTGTTTCTTGTGCAGGTGGTGTGGGGCCCACAGCTGCGCGAGCAGGCGCAATCGCAGCGCGCCAGGATTTACACTGACCCCGCGCGGCGCGGTGAGATCGTGGACCGCGAAGGTAACCACCTGGCGTACACGATGCAGGCGCGGTCGTTGACTGTGTCGCCGGTGACGCTTCGTAAGGAATTGCGTGAGCAGGTCATGCTCAATGAAAACATTCCGAATCTCGACGATGACGCGACGCGAGCCATGGTTGACGCGAGAGTCGAGGATATTCTGCGCACGATGGCCAACGAGATTCCCGTCATGATTGGCGAGGCAATGGGCGAAGAGGACGTCGATAGGCGACGAGACAATGACGATATGCGCAGTGTGGGCAAGGTTGACGCACGCGACATCCTCGAGAAGCTGCACGGGGATTCGAACTACGAAGTACTTGTCCGGAACGTGGACCCTGATGTGGCGTCGAACATTGCTGCTGAGTTCCACGGCGTGGCCTCGGACCACCAGGACATCCGGCAGTACCCGAACGGGGCGATTGCTGAAAACATCCTCGGCAAGGTGTCGATGGACGGGCAGGGACAGTTTGGGCTTGAAGCATCGAGTGATGCGGTGCTCACCGGGATCAACGGGCGCAAGACAGAGGACGTGTCGAACGACGGGCAGTCCATCCCCGGTACGCTGCGCGACGTTGTACCCGCGGTGGATGGCGCGAAGATCACCTTGACGATCGACCTGGACCTGCAGTCGTTTGTGCAGCAGACTCTGGAGAACGCGAAACGGAACTCGTTGGCAAAGGACGCCGAGGCAGTAGTGCTCGATGCCCGCAGTGGTGAAGTGCTAGCAATGGCGAATACCTCCACTATTGACCCGAACGGGGACATCGAGCGGCAGCTGCGCGAAGGGAAGGACTTCAGCAATAACGCGATCTCGCACCCGTTTGAGCCGGGTTCCGTGGCGAAGATTATCGCGGCGACTGCGGCAATTGAGGAGAAGGTGACTACTCCGGAAGAAGTACACCAAGTGCCGGGCTCTATCGACATGGCTGGTATTACTGTGCGCGATGCGTGGGAGCATGGTGTAATGCCGTACACCACAGCGGGCATCTTCGGGAAGTCCTCGAATGTGGGCACCTTGCAGATTGCGCAGAAGCTGGGCGAGGAGCGCTATTGGGATTACCTGCAGCGCTTCGGAATCGGAAACACAACCGGCATTGAGCTGCCCAACGAGTCCGCCGGTCTGTTGCCAGTGCTAGAGCAGTGGTCCGGAGGAACGTTTGCGAACCTACCAATTGGGCAGGGAATGAGCTGGACAGCGCTTCAGATGGCCAGCGTCTATCAAACGCTTGCCAACGGTGGCGAGCGGATTACGCCTCGCATAATCCGCAGCATTGAAAGTGCAGAGGGCACACCGCTGGAACAGCCCGAGCCTGAGCGGCATCGTGTGGTGTCGGAGGCGACGGCACGCACAGTCGTGGACATGTTCCGTTCCACGTTCCAAAACGACCCGGCAGGGATCAACAACGGTACCGCCCAGAACAGCCAACTTCCTGGCTATCAGCTTTCGGGCAAGACTGGTACCGCGCAAAAGGTGAATCCTGAGACTGGCGCCTACTCGCAAAACCAGTTCTGGATTACGTTTGCTGGCATCGCGCCTGCGAACGATCCGCGATTTGTCGTGGCCGTCATGCTTGATGAGCCGCAGCGAGGTACACGAGAAGGCGGAGCCGGTGGACAGTCGGCAGGTCCGGTGTTTACTGAAATCGCCAGCTGGCTGATCAATAGGGAGAACTTGCCGCCTAGCCCAGAAGCGGACCAGTACGTTTTGCAAGCCCAGTAGGGAAGTTTCACAATGAATGACATGACGCAGACAACACCGAACGCGCCTACCCTGGAGGCGCTCGCAGCGCTGTCTGGTGGGACGCTCCACAACGCCCCAGATCAGCCGCTGCACATTGAAGAGATTGCACTCGATTCGTCGAAGATTGCCCCAGGCGGACTGTTCGCAGCTTTGCCCGGCACCCGCGTGCATGGTGCAACGTTTGCAAAGCAGTGCCCAGCGGGCGCCATCTTTACTGACAATGCAGGCGCGAAGATCCTCGAGGGCCAAGGGGAAACGCGGCCGGTGCTGGTCGTCGAAGACGTTCGCGAAGTTCTCGGCGATGTGTCAGCCGAGGTGTATGGTCACCCATCCGAGCACATGACGCTGCTCGGGGTTACCGGCACGTCTGGCAAGACTACCGTGACGTACATGCTGGAGAAGGGGCTTGAGGCAGCAGGAGCGAAGGTAGGTCTGATTGGCACCACCGGCACGAAGATTCTCGGCGAGTACGTTCCAACGTCCCTGACTACCCCGGAAGCCCCGACGCTGCAGGCTCTGTTCCGCCGCATGCTGCAGGCTGGAGTGACGCACGTAGTGATGGAGGTTTCTTCCCACGCGCTCATGCTTGGCAGGGTGAGTGGCACGTCTTTCGATGTCGCTGGGTTTACAAACCTGAGCCAGGATCACCTGGACTTCCATAAAACAATGGAGGAGTACTTTGAGGCGAAGGCGCTCTTCTTTGACCCGACGTCGCGCAGTGCCGCGAAACGCGCGGTAGTTTGCGTCGATGACGAGTGGGGCGAGCGCATGGCTGACCGGGCACAGCACCCGGTTCGCGTTGGCACCCACGGCCAAGTTGGGGTCGACGTGAGCGCGAAGCAGCTGTCCGCAGACAAGACTGGCGCGCAAGAGATTTCCTTATCGACGCCCACTTCGACCCACACGTTGACGCTGCAAATGCCGGGCGCGTTCAACGTGGCTAACGCTGCCTTGGCAACCGCTATGGCGTACACCGCCGACGTTGATGTAGATGCATTCATGAAGGGCCTATCAAAAGCGCAGGTCCCTGGACGTATGGAACGCATCGACTGCGGGCAACCGTTTGTTGCAGTCGTGGACTACGCGCATAAGCCTGCGGCCATCGCAGCCGTGCTGGATACGCTCCGAAAGCAAGTGGCTGGACGCGTCGGCATTGCTGTTGGCGCCGGCGGGGACAGGGATGCGTCGAAACGCGTCATTATGGGCCGCGAATCTGCGCAGCGTGCTGACTTCGTAGTGGTGACTGATGATAACCCGCGTACAGAGGACCCAGCATCGATCCGCGCGGAGGTGCTGCGTGGTGCATTGGAACTCGCGGATGCTCCCCACCACCCGGAGGTGCGTGAAATCGGCGACCGCGCTGCGGCGATTGACGCTCTGGTGCAGTGGGCACAGCCGGGAGATGCGGTCATTGTCGTTGGCAAGGGGCATGAAGTCGGCCAGATTGTTGGCACTACGACGCACCACTTCGATGATCGGGAAGAGATGCGTCGCGCCCTAGAAACTTTCGCGAGGTAACAGTAGATAATGATTGCATGTTCGTTGGGTGAGATCGCCGAGGTCGTCGGGGGAACGCTGTCGAAGGAGGCGGACCCCGAGGCGAAAGTATCGGGTGGCGTCGAGTTTGATTCGCGGAAGGTGTCTGAGGGCGACCTTTTCCTTGCGCTGAAAGGCGCGAGGGTTGATGGGCACGACTTCGTCGGCACGGCATTGGAGCAGGGCGCGGTAGCCGCCATAACCACGCGCGACGTGGGTGCTCCTGCGGTGATCGTTCCGTGCGCCGAGGTTCGGCCAGATGACAACTCTGACTTGGCTGCGAGCGACCCAACGGGCAGTGCACTCGGTGTTGTCGCGGGCCTTTCGAAGCTCGCAGCGCACGTGGCTCGCCGCCTAGTTCGCGAACACGGACTCACGATTGTCGGCGTGACAGGATCGGCGGGGAAGACCTCGACGAAAGACCTGATCGCTGCGGTGCTTCGCCACAAAGGTGAGACCGTGGCTCCTCCGGGTTCCTTTAATAACGAGATTGGTCACCCGTACACGGTGCTGCGCTGCACACAGGAGACGGCGTTTTTGGTGGCGGAGATGTCCGCGAGGGGCATTGGGCACATCGCGCATCTTGCAAAGATTGCCCCGCCATCAATCGGCGTGGTGCTCAACGTTGGCTCCGCACACCTTGGGGAGTTTGGCTCGCGCGAGGCGATTGCTCAGGCGAAGGGCGAGTTAGTCGAATCACTCCCTGATGCGGATCACGGTGGAATCGCCATCTTGAACGCCGATGACCCATTTGTTGCAGGTATGCGCCCCCGCACAACTGCGAAGGTGTGGATGTTTTCGGCTGAGGGATCGCCCGAAGCAGACTTTTTTGCTACGGACATCTCATTGGACGAGGTTGCCCGCGCATCGTTTGTGATGCACACGCCAGACGGGCAACAGCACCGAGTTCGCCTGGGCGTGCACGGCGTCCACCAGGTTGGCAACGCGCTTGCTGCGGCGGCAGTCGGTTTCGGTGCGGGCATGCAGCCTGAAGCGATCGCGGCAGCGCTGAGCCAGGCACGGACCGTATCCGTGAACCGCATGGATGTGCGCACCCGCGAGGATGGCGTGACTGTCATTAACGACGCGTACAACGCAAACCCTGAATCGATGCGTGCCGGTATCGCAGCGCTTGCGTCGACGGCTGCCGCACACCCGGGGGCGCGCTCGATAGCGGTGCTCGGTGAGATGGGCGAGCTCGGCGAGGAGTCCGCGTCAGCCCACGCTGAGCTCGCCGGAGAACTGGTAAAGCACAACATCACGGACCTTGTAGCAGTGGGGCAAAGTGACGCGATGGAATCGCTGGCGCAAGCGGCACAGCAGCAGGGCATCGCCACGCAGTCTGTTGCCGATAGTGCCGAGGCAAGCAACGCTGTCGAAGCTACGATTGCCACTGCCACACCCCCGCCAGCAGTGGTGCTGGTCAAAGCGTCGAACGCCCAAAAGTTGTGGGTGGTGGCTGAACAACTCATACGCACCCGTACGCTTGACAGTCAAAGTAAGTCAACCAATGAGAATGAAGCAAGGTAGCAGTCTCACATGATTCAAGTAATTGTCGCAGGAGTTATTAGCTTCCTCGTTTCCATCTTTGTCACACCTTTGTTGATTCGGTATTTCCACCGCCGCGAGATCGGCCAGGAAATTCGGGAGGACGGGCCGCAGTCGCACGCGCGGAAGCGCGGCACCCCAACGATGGGTGGCATCGCTATTTTGCTCGCGATCACGCTGGGCTACTTGGCTAGCTCGATTGTCGCGCTGGCCACTAACCACGCGGCGTTTACCGCGAGCGGCGTCATCGTGCTGGGCTTGACATTGGCGCTTGGCCTGGTCGGGCTTGCCGACGACGGTATTAAACTCTTCATGAAGCGCAATCTCGGTTTGAATAAGACTGCGAAGCTTGTGTCCCAGTTTGCAATTGCCATTGTTTTCGGCCTGCTGATCACGCGATTCCCTGACGAGAACGGCTTGACGCCAGGCTCGACCCTGCTCAGTTTTGTGCGCGATATCGAAACGATTGACATCGCGGTCGGCGGCGGAATCCTTGGCGCAATCCTGTTCCTGATCTTTATTTACATTCTGCTGGCTGCTTGGTCGAACGCGGTAAACCTCACCGACGGGCTCGACGGGTTGGCCGCTGGTACGACTGCTCTGGTGATGGCCGCGTACACCATGATCACGTTCTGGAAGTTCCGGAATTCTTGCGAGGCAGCGCTGGCAGCGGGTTGCTACAACGTCCGCGACCCGCTTGACTTGGCGGTGCTTGCGGCTGCAGGCTTCGGTGCCTGCGTTGGATTCCTGTGGTGGAACGCGTCCCCGGCCAAGATTTTCATGGGTGATACGGGTTCGCTGGCGCTCGGTGGTCTCGTTGCGGGCCTGTCAGTGGCATCCAAGACCGAGCTTCTGATGATCATCATCGGCGCACTCTTCGTACTCGAGGCAGCCTCGGTGGTCATCCAGGTGGCATCGTTTAAGTCCACCGGCAAGCGCGTGTTCCGGATGGCGCCGTTCCACCACCACTTTGAGCAAGGAGGCTGGGCGGAGACAACCGTGGTTGTGCGTTTCTGGCTCATCGCTGCGATGGCGGTCGCGCTCGGCACCGCAATTTTCTACGGTGAATGGCTCACACAGAACGGAGTGACGCTGTCATGATCGATACGAGTGTGATACCCGCAGAGATTTCCCGCGGCGTGCTGCTGGCCGGTGCGGGCGTTTCGGGCCGAGGGGTGCTCGGCATGCTCCAGCAAGTCGGCGTTCCATGCATCGTCGCGGACGACAGCGAGGAAAACCGCGAGTTCGCTGAGCGCACGTGGGGAGTGCGGGCCGTCGATACGCAGCTGGCACACGAGTACTTCGGTGAGGTCGGGGTAGTAGTGACGTCTCCAGGGTGGAGGCCCGACACGCCGCTGCTTGTCGACGCCGCCTCGGCCCAACTCGATGTCATCGGTGATGTCGAGCTGTGCTACCGGTTGGATCGCGCGGGCGTGTTCGGGCCACCGCGCGAGTGGCTCGTTGTGACAGGCACGAACGGTAAAACCACCACCACTGGCATGCTCGCAGCTATGATGCAGGAGGCATCTGCCCGCACTGGTAAGCGTGCGTTGGCGTGCGGCAACATCGGTACCGCCGTGGCTGACGCGGTGGTGGATCCCCAGCGTGTCGATGTGCTCGTGGCCGAGCTGTCCAGTTTCCAGTTGCATTGGTCGAGCCAGCTCGTTCCCAACGCGGCAGTTCTACTCAACCTTGCGGACGACCACATTGACTGGCACGGCTCATTCGAGGCGTACGCGGCTGCGAAGGCGAAGGTGCTCAAAGCTCCCAACGCCGTGGTCGGCATCGATGACGAGCACGTGCAAGCGATCGTGGCACAGAATGACCGCAAGCAATTCTTCGGTTTTACGCTCGGCCAGCCCGAAGAGCGCCAGGTCGGTGTTATCGACGGCAAGCTCGTTGCGCGCCGCGACGGCTCGGTCCTTGAACTGGCAGATACGAATGGCATTGAACCCGCGGGTGCTGCAGGCGTGCTGGACGCATGCGCCGCCGCTGCCGTGGCGTTGCTGTGTGGTGCGACATCCTCTGAGATTCGTGAAGCACTCGCAGGCTTCCACGTTGCGGGGCATCGCGGAGCCGTGGTCCACGAGGCGAACGGCGTTCGGTGGATCGACAACTCGAAGGCGACGAACCCGCACGCGGCTGATTCGGCGTTGACCGGGGCGGGCACCGTCGTGTGGGTTGCAGGTGGTCAGCTGAAGGGCGCTGCGATTGATGAGGTCGTCGAAAAACATGTGGGGCACATGCGTGCCGTAGCGCTGCTTGGGGTCGACCGCATGGAAATTTACGACGCCGTCAAGCGGCTGGCACCTGACCTGCCTATCTTTGCGACTGACTCGACTGACCCCGAGGTGGCAATGGACGCCGTGGTTCGCTTTGCTGGAGAGCATGCGCAGCCTGGCGATAGCGTTGTGCTGGCACCGGCTGCCGCGAGCCTGGACATGTATCCGGGTATGTCTGCGCGCGGCGACGCGTTTCGTGCGGCCGCCAGGCGACACTTTTCACTACAGTAACTTGAGACACAGCAGTGTTCGAAGCGAAGGGTAATGAGGTGCCATGAAGCGAAATCGTCGACAGCAACCGCCGGCGCGTGCGCCAAAGACTGGCACCCGCGACGTGCCTCAAAGCGCACTGGGCCGGGCACATACGTCGTTCATTGCGGCGCTTGAGCAGCGGCCCCTCATTGACTACACCGTGATTCGGACCGTGGTGCTGGTGCTGGCTGCGTTGGGCATCGTGATGGTGATGAGCTCGTCGATGGCGTCATCGTTCGCTGCTTCGAGTAGCGTGTGGTCGACTGCGCTTCGGCAATCCCTGATGGTGCTGGCGGGCCTTGTCTTGTTTTGGGTTTCGCTGTTGGTCCCGCCCGAGCGCATCCGGAAGCTGGCCACGCCACTATTCCTCTTCGCGGTGTTCCTGCTGGTACTGGTGCTGCTAATCGGTACCGGACGTGAGGAAGTCGGTTCGCAATCGTGGCTGATGTTCGGCTCGTTGACGATGCAGCCTTCTGAGTTCGCCCGTGTGGCTATTGCAATTTGGGGTGCTGCGGTGCTGTCGAAGAAGCAGCCGCCAGCATCGGCGCCTGCGTGGCAGTCGCCGACCGCACAGTTCTTGCTTGGCGCGGGCGTGTGCATCCTCCTGATTGCGAAGCAGGGTGACGCCGGCATGACCATGTCGTTTGCCGCCATCGTGATCTTTGTGCTGTGGTTCGCAGGCTTCCCGCTCAAGGCCATCGGCATCCTCTGCGGGCTCATCGGTGCTGCAGCGGTCATGTTGTTCCTGCTTGGCGGCTTCCGCTCGCAACGCTTCCACGTCTACTTCGAGGCGCTGTTCGGAAACTTCAGCGATACTCGCGGTGCTGCGTTCCAGACGCACCAAGGATTCCTTTCTCTTGCCGACGGCTCCCTCTTCGGCGTCGGCCTCGGACAGTCCCGCGCGAAGTGGTTCTACCTCCCAGAGGCTCGAAACGACTTCATCTTCGCCGTCATCGGCGAAGAGCTCGGTATGTGGGGCGGCATTATGGTGATCGCCCTGTTTGCTGCCCTTGGCTACTTCGGTTTGCGCACTGCGCAACGCGCACAGACATCGTTCCAGGGACTCGCCGCTGCCTCGTTAACAGCAGGCGTAGTTTCGCAGGCGTTCATTAACATCGGGTACGTCGTCGGCCTTGTGCCGGTGACGGGTATTCAGCTGCCGATGTTGTCCGCCGGTGGTACCTCGGCAGTGATTACCTTGTGGTCGATGGGCATACTGGCCTCCATTGCCCGCCACGAGCCCGACGCAGTCTCGGCCATGCAGAACTACGGGCGCCCACGCTTCGACAGAATGCTGTTCGTCCCGGAGCCGAAGGCGACGGCACAGCTGCGCGCGACTCGCGCGGAGCGAACTCGTACACATGAGCAGTCACGCCGAGAGCAACGGTACGGAGTGCCTGTTGCTCACCGAGTTGCCCCAGACGACCGTGCTCAGCGGCACTCGCCCCGGCCCACGAGGAATGTCGAGGTAACGCAACGGAGACCACGACCGAACCAATCAGAGCGACGCCGGTACCGTTAGGTGGCCGTCGAAAAGGAAAGGACGGGATCCATCATGGACAAGATCCAACACACAGTGGTGCTCGCAGGGGGAGGCACCGCGGGCCATATTGAACCGGCACTCGCGGTAGGCGAGGTGCTTCGTGAACAGTACGGCGCAAATGTGATTGCGCTCGGAACTGAGCGTGGACTGGAAACCACTATCGTCCCCGCGCGCGGCTTTGACCTTCAACTCATTGACCCTGTGCCGATCCCGCGCAAGAAGCCATGGAAGCTTCTTGGCGTGCCGTTCAAACTTGCGCGTTCCGTGCACCAAACACGGAAGGTGATGAAGGAGTCGAAGGCTGAGGCAGTCTTTGGTACGGGTGGCTATGTGTCGGCGTCTGCGTACCTTGCCGCCGCATCGTTGCGCCTACCATTTTTCGTCTTGGAAACGAACGCGTTGGCGGGCATGGCCAATAAGCTTGGCGTCAAGCTAGGTGGTGTCGGGATTAACGCCGTGGCGAACTCGGGGATGCCGGGTGATGTCGTGGGGATCCCGGTGCGTCCGGGAGTGGGCGTCGATACGGATGGAGCGAAAGCGCTGCGTGGGTACAAGATGTGGGACCTTGATCCGGACAAGCCGGTGGTTCTGATTACCGGTGGGTCCCAGGGCGCGGTGAGCATCAACCGGGCTGTTGCCGGGGCCATCGAGGACATCGCGGCGCGCGGGTACCAGGTGTTGCACGCCTACGGCAGAAAGAACGACGCCCCGAAGCCACACGAAGGCTACACGGCGGTGCCGTACATCGACGACATGGAAGCTGCGTATGCCGTGGCGGACATGGTTGTGTGTCGCTCCGGCGCCATGACCGTGGCGGAAAACTCAGCCGCTGGCCTGCCAGCCGTTTACATCCCACTGCCGCACGGCAACGGCGAGCAGGGGCTCAATTCGGCGCACCTGGTAGCTACCGGGGCGGCAGTACGTATCGACGATGCCGAGCTCACCCCAGACGCGCTTGCCCGCAGCGTCAACGAGATTTTGGGCCGGCCAGAGCAAATGCAGTGCATGCGAGAAGCGCTCGAGCACTCTGGCGCGGGTAGTGTGGCAGAAGATCTCGCTGCACGGATCATTGCGACTATCACAAAGGAGTAACACCGTCATGTCTTCCGAACACACCACCGCGCCTGGTTCTGTGGATCTTTCCCGCGTACATCTGGTTGGTATCGGTGGCGCTGGCATGAGCGGTGTCGCCCACATCCTGCTTGACCGTGGGGCAGTAGTGACCGGGTCCGATGTGAAAGACTCCCGTCCAGTGCGTGCGTTGCGCTCGCAAGGTGCACAGGTCGCAGTCGGACACGACGCCGCGAACCTCGAGCTGACGGGGCAACTTCCGACCGTCGTGGTCACCAGCTTTGCTGCGATTCCGAAAGATAATCCGGAGTTGGTGCGTGCGAAGGAGGAGGGAATTCCTGTGATTCGCCGCTCAGATCTGCTCGGCGAGTTGATGGACGGTTACACACAGCTCCTGCTAGCAGGCACGCACGGCAAGACGTCCACGACGTCCATGACCGTGGTGGCGTTGCAGGCTGCGGGGGAGGACCCTTCCTTTGCGATTGGTGGCCAGCTCAACAAAGCCGGCACCAATGCCCACCACGGTGCGGGCGATATTTTCGTGGCGGAGGCGGACGAGTCCGATGCTTCGTTGCTTCGCTACAAGCCAAATATCGCCGTTATCACCAACATTGAGCCTGACCACCTGGACTACTTCGGCACGCACGAGGCATACTTCAAGGTGTTCGACGACTTCGCTGATCGCGTGCAGCCCGGCGGTTTCCTCGTCGTTTGTATGGATGACGAGCACGCTGCAAGCTGTGGTGAGCGCGCATTGCAGCGCGGCATCAACGTCGTCGGCTACGGCACTGAAGCAGCGGCTGCAGCGCACCCAGATATTCCCGCAGGTGCAGTTGTTGTAGAAGAGCGTATCGACGGCTCCTACGTCGACGTGCGTGCTCGACTCAACACCGGCGGCGCATCTGCTGAGTACTCCTACCGCCTGTCGATCCCCGGCCGCCACATGGTGCTCAACTCCCTGGCCGCGCTGTTGTCCTCGACGCTGGCGGGTGCGGAACCTGAACGGATCGCAGCGGGGCTGAGCGGGTTCTCCGGTGTCCGGCGCCGCTTCGAGTTTAAGGGCCTCGTAGAGGACGGGCCGTTCGCAGGTACCCGTGTCTACGACGACTACGCGCACCACCCAACCGAGGTCACCGCTGTGTTGACGGCGGCGCGGGAGAAAGTCGAGTCTGAGGGCAAGGGTGCGCGTGTCGTTGTGTGCTTCCAACCGCACCTGTACTCGCGCACACAGAGCTTTGCCCAAGAGTTTGCTGACGCCCTCTCACTCGCGGATGTCGTCATGGTGCTGGACATCTTCGGCGCACGCGAAGCGCCCGTTGAAGATGTGACCAGCAGGCTCATTACTGACAAGATGGATAGCTCGGTGCCGGTAGTGCTTGAGCCCAATTTCCTCGCAGTACCGGTGACACTGGCATCAATGGTTCGTCCTGGGGACGTCATCCTAACGATGGGCGCTGGGTCGGTGACAATGCTCGCCGATGAGATCCTCGCACAACTTCGGCAGGCGGAGGTGTAGCGTGACAGAGCAGACAGAGCATGAAGCCTTCGAGTCGGACCACCTCGACGAGTTTGGTGATGAGGACGCTCAAACGCGTAGCAAGAGCAAGCGCAAGCGTCGCTTCGCTATCGCGGGAGCTGTCATCGCTGGTCTCGCTGTGTGCGGAATTGCGTTGCCGTTTACACCGTTGATGCCGGTGAAGGGTGTGGTTGTTGATGGCAACGACGTGCTCACGCCCGAGGCGGTGCAAGCCCAGTCCGACATTGAGCTGGGCACGCCTATGGGGCTGGTCAAGGTGCGCCGTGCTGCTGAGAACATCGTGCAGGACCCGTGGGTTGACGTTGTTACGGTGCACCGCGACTGGCCAAGCACTGTGAGAATTGACCTCAAAGAGCGTGTCGCAGTGGCGTACTTGCAGCAGCCGGACGGGGCGCATCTGATTGATACTGAGGGCAAGGATTTTCTGATCGCTGAACCGCCGGTTGGGGCTATGGAGCTCGTGGGGGTCGACGTCGAGAACAAGGAGCAGATGCGGGAAGCTGTGGCGATCGCGGCGTCGATAAGCAGTGGTGCGCGTGCGCAAGTTGCCGCTTTGGAGGCGAATGGCCGCTACTCATTCGTGCTGCGGTTACACGACAACCGCCGCGTGGTGTGGGGCGCCTCAGAAGACAATGCGAATAAGTCACTGGCCTTTGAAACCGTTTTGCAACGCGAGGGCGCCGAGTTCAATATTTCTAATCCGGAGCTCATCACTGCGCGGTAGCGGTGTAAAACCCCAGGTCAAAACCCTAAAGTAAAGGTTTAGGGTCGAGACACGCCGAGGGAAACAATAAATTTTTTCGTGTTTTCGCCCATGATGGGATGCGTTACCGCAATTGTTGAAGTTCTAAGAAGTTTTGAAAGGCGAGACACTACCCATGACCTCTCCCGCAAACTACCTCGCCATGATCCGCGTCGTCGGTGTCGGTGGCGGTGGCGTTAACGCTGTCAACCGCATGATCGAAGAGGGCCTGAAAGGTGTGGAGTTCGTTGCGATCAACACGGACTCGCAGGCACTGCTCTTTACGGATGCAGACACCAAGCTCGACATCGGGCGTGAGGCGACTCGCGGACTTGGCGCCGGTGCAAACCCTGAGGTTGGCCGGACCTCTGCTGAGGACCACAAGCAGGAAATCGAAGAGTCGCTGAAGGGCTCGGACATGGTCTTCGTGACCGCTGGCGAGGGCGGCGGTACGGGTACTGGCGCTGCACCAGTTGTCGCGGGTATCGCGAAGAAGATGGGTGCGCTGACCATTGGCGTTGTCACCCGTCCGTTCACGTTCGAGGGCAAGCGGCGCACCCGTCAGGCGCTCGAGGGCATCGCGAACCTGAAGGAAGTGTGCGACACCGTCATTGTCATTCCGAACGACCGACTGTTGCAGCTGGGTGATTCGGACCTGTCCATGATGGATGCATTCCGCGCTGCGGATGAGGTGCTCTACAACGGTGTTCAGGGTATTACGAACCTGATCACCATTCCGGGCATGATTAACGTCGACTTCGCAGACGTGCGCTCGGTGATGGCCGACGCCGGCTCCGCCCTGATGGGTGTCGGCTCCTCCCGCGGTGAAAACCGCGTGATGAATGCGATGGAGCAGGCGATCAACTCGCCACTGCTGGAAACCACGATGGAGGGCGCGAAGGGCGTGCTCATTTCCGTTGCTGGTGGTTCCGATCTCGGCCTGAACGAGACGAGTGCCGCAGCGTCCATCGTCGAAGAGAAGGCAGACGACGACGCGAACATCATCTTCGGCACGATCATCGACGACAACCTCGGTGACGAGGTGCGCGTCACGATTATCGCAACTGGCTTCGACGAGAAGGCCAACGCTCGCCCGGATGCCCAGCAGCCGGTCGATGCTGCAGCCGCATCGGCGGAAGAAGGCGCGGCGCCGTCTCCATCGCGTGGTTCACTGTTTGAGGATCGAGCTCCGGAGACGGAACGCGACGACTCCTACCAGGCGCGTCACCGCTACGAGCCGCACCGCTCGGGCCTCTTCACCGGCGGGGAGTCCGAATCCTCCTATGAGCGTCGTGGACGCGAGGAGCGCGGCGGCGATGATTTTGACGTCGATGTCCCTGATTTCTTGCGTTAGTCTGGGAGCATGACTGACTCTCTTCTCGACGTAGAACAACGCCCCGTCCGCATGGTGTTTACAAGCCGTGCGGGCGGGGCGTCGTCGTCCCCATATGACTCTTTCAATCTTGCGCTGCACGTCGGGGATGACCCGGAGGCCGTACGCGCGAACCGCGCGCGGCTTGCATCGCTGCTCGGGGTTGATGTGGGGCGCTTCGTGTGGATGGAGCAGCTCCACACGCCGAACGTGACGGTGGTGGACGGGCCGCAGTCTGAGCCTGTCGAGGCTTCTGATGCCATCGTAACCACGACCCCGAACCTCGCCCTGTGCGTGCTGGTCGCTGACTGTACGCCGGTGCTGTTGGCAGACCCCGTCGCTGGAGTGATTGCCGCGGTGCACGCTGGGCGTCTTGGGGCGCGAAACGGCATCGTGAAGAAGACCGTTGAAACAATGCGTGACCTGGGTGCTCAGCCTTCACAGATGCAGGCGCTGCTCGGCCCTGCAGCTGCGGGAGCGTCATACGAAGTGCCTGCTGATATGGCAGCGGATGTTGAGCGCAAGCTGCCAGGCTCCCGGACCACTACGCATGCAGGGACCACTGGGCTTGACATCCGTGCCGGTATTCGGCGCCAGCTCACTGAGCTCGGTGTGCAGCGAATTGACGTAGATCCGCGCGATACCATCGCGGACGAGGACTTCTTTTCGTACCGGAGAGAATCCACAACTGGGCGCCAAGCAGGCGTTATTTGGCTAACTGGAGTGAAATAAATGAGCACAACTGATATTGCAAGCAACCTTGCCAAGGTGCAGGAGCGTATCCGCTCCGCGGAGCGTGCCGCGGGTCGCGAGCCGGGAAGCGTGGAACTGCTACCAGTGACGAAGTTTCACCCGTGCTCGTCGATTGAGATACTTGCCGCGGAAGGTATTCGCCTGGTGGGGGAGAACCGCGAGCAGGAAGCGAGCGCCAAGGTCGCGACTCTGCGCGAGCACGGGGTCGACTGTGGTATCGCGATGATCGGGCAGATCCAGTCGAAGAAGGCGAACGCAGTGGCGCGATGGGCGAGTGAGGTTCACTCGGTGGATTCCTTGAAGTTGGCGAAGGGACTCGAGCGTGGCATGGCGCTCGCCCTTGAGCGGGGTGATCGGACGTCCGAAATCCTGCCGTGCCTTGTTCAGGTTTCTGCAGACGGCGACGAAAGCCGTGGCGGTGTCGCGGTGGAGAAGATCGCCGAGTTGGTTGAAGCGCTCGAGGGGGCTGAGCACCTCCAGTTCGACGGGTTTATGGTTGTGCCACCGCTAGATGCAAACGCCAGCGAGGTATTCGACCAGGTCCGCGAGCTGCGAGACACCTACGCGGCCAAGCTTGGGCGGCCCCTGCGTTTCTCGGCGGGGATGTCCGCGGACTTTGAAGAAGCCATCGCGCATGGCTCGGATGTCGTGCGTGTCGGAACGGCGGTGATGGGGCCGAGGCCCGTAGTCTAAAAACCTAATCCGGAATTACATAGAGGTAATTTCTGCCCCGTCAGCACAGGCAACAAACGAGGAGCACCCAGATGTCTATTATCGGCAGCGCGAAAGAATTTTTCGGTCTTGGCCCGTTCAACGAAGATGACCCCTACTTCGATGAAGTGCAGTACGACGAGCGCGAGAACACTCGCGAGGAATCGACGAGACCTTCGCGCACATCTGAGTACGGCAGCGAGGACCGCTACCGCTCCTCAGCTACCCGTGACTACGCGGATCGCGCACCGAAGTCCTACACTCCCCAGGTCGTGTCCACTGCTCCGCGCAATTACAACGATGCGAAGGATATCGGCGAGCCGTTCCGTGATGGCGATGCCGTGATTATGGAGCTGACGGATCTCGACCCCCACGATGCAAAGCGCATCGTCGACTTTGCCGCTGGTCTGTGCTTCGCACTTCGTGGCAACATGTACAACCTGAGCAGGGGCGTTGAGACCCGCCGACGAGTCTTCGCGATCGTTCCGGAAAACGCCCGTTTGACCGAAGTTGAGCTGCAGCACACAGCGCGTCTTCGCTAATCGACGTCCAGCTCTGCGAAACATCAAGAAGAACAGGTAGTGTGTGACCCGTGTCTTTATTAGGAGCAATTCTTTACGCCGCGCTTGGGTTGTACTCCCTGATTGTGGTCATCCGCATCATTGTCGAGATGGTGCAATCCTTCTCGAAGCAGTTTGATCCACCAAGTTGGTTTATGGTCGTTGCGGAAGGCATGTTCGTGGTCACGGACCCGCCTGTGAAGTTCTTCCGCAAACTCATTCCGCCCATGCGTATGAGTGGCGGCGTTGGGATAGACGTCAGTGTGATCGTACTGTTCGTGGCGATTATGCTGCTCCAGATGCTGGTACGGGTCACCATGTTGTAATAGTGAGCTTGGATTGAGGCACCTACATTGGTAGGTGCCTTTTTTGCTTAATTTTCCCGTAATTTATGCCCGGATCGACATCAATTATTGGGCATCGGGGGCAGAAAAGGGGTATAACTGGCGGTGATGCCTGGTGCGTGTGAACCTATGCGTTACTATGGATCGATAAAAGAATGACGAACTATTAGATTTTAGGGTTCGCTTCCCGTAGCGTGGGAGGCAATCTGTGTTCGCGACATTGCGGACACAATATCGACATCGAAGGGAACGCCAATGCCGCTGACACCAGCAGACGTGCACAATGTCGCTTTCAGCAAACCACCAATTGGTAAGCGGGGCTACAACGAGGACGAGGTTGACCAGTTCCTGGACCTCGTGGAAGACACGCTTGCGCAACTGCAAGATGAGAACGATGACCTTCGGGCCCGTGTCGAAGAGCTCGGTGCTGGTGGGTCTGCTGCCCCGGTTGCTCCTGCGGCCGCGTCCAGCGATGTCGACGAAGCTGAGATTGAAAAGCGAGTTGAGAAGAAGGTTCGTGCTGAGTACGAGCAGAAGCTCCGTGCTGCGCAGGAGGCAAAGGTAGCGGCTGAGAAGGATGCTCAGGCTGCGAAGCAGGAAGCGGCAAAGGCTCGCCAGGACGCGGAGCAGGCTGCAAAGCAGGCTAAGCAGGCGCCAAAGGCTGCCGCCGCACCGCAGCAGGCTGCGGCTGTCGACCAGAATGCAGCATCCGCCGATACGCACATGCAGGCGGCGAAGGTGCTTGGGCTCGCGCAGGAGATGGCAGACCGCCTCACCAACGACGCGCAGGCAGAGGCCCGCTCGATGCTCGACGAGGCCCGTGGTTCCGCAGAGCGTCAGCTGGCAGATGCCGAGGCACGCTCGAAGAAGCAGCTGTCTGAGGCAGAGACGCATTCCCGCGAGCAGATCCAGGCGGCTGAGCGTAAGGCTGCTGAGACGAAGCAGTCGGCTGAGGCTCGTGCACAGCAGCTCGTTGCAGACGCCGAGAAGAAGGCTGAGGAAACCACCAACGAAGCTAACTCGCGCGCTGAGGCGCAGATTCGCCAGGCTGAGGAGCAGGCAACGAAGCTGCGCACCGAGGCTGAGCGTAAGCACACCGAGATCATGAACACGGTGAAGCAGCAGCAGACCGCCCTCGAGAACCGCATCGCTGAGCTGCGCACCTTCGAGCGCGAGTACCGCACTCGCCTGCGCACACTGCTCGAGTCCCAGCTGGAGGAGCTTGAGACCCGTGGCACGTCCGCTCCGAGCGGCGACGCTGGCAATAAGTAGTTTCTTTCAAGCATCAGCCACCATTCACTGCGGTGAGTGGTGGTTGTTGCCATTTCTGGGGGACAAAGGGCTAGAATGAGACAAGCTACGTGCTTCACCACCTGGTGGTGCGGTAGCGCGTGATGATCCGACCATCATCGGGGAGCGTTTCCGGAAGAACAGCTGTTGCGCTACAGCGCGCTATTGCTTAGTAGAACCGGACGTAATTAGGAAGCGTTATTTCTTTCACCGCAAATGAAGCGGAAGTTCGTCTCACGGCGGACTTCAAGCAGGGTGGTACCGCGTGGCGTTGTTCGCTGCGTCCCTGTGACAAGGTAAGCATTGTGCGTGAAGGAGAGACGGAGATGAGCAAGGTCGGAAGTGTCTACCCAAAGGTAGATCTGACCGGGGGAAGTGCCGCGTTTCCAAAAATGGAGGAGCAGGTACTGAAGTACTGGAACGAGGATGATACGTTCCAGGCCTCGCTGAAGCAGCGTGAAGACTGCGAAGAATATGTGTTTAACGACGGACCTCCGTTCGCCAACGGTTTGCCGCACTACGGCCACTTGCTGACGGGCTACGTCAAGGACATCGTGCCACGCTACCGCACGATGGCCGGCTACTACGTTCCGCGCGTGTTTGGTTGGGACTGCCACGGCCTTCCCGCGGAGCTCGAGGCTGAGAAGCAGCTCGGCATCAAGGATAAGGCCGAGATCGAAAACATGGGTCTGGCACAGTTCAACGAGTACTGCGCCAAGTCCGTGATGCACTACGCCGATGAGTGGAAAGAGTATGTGACTCGCCAGGCTCGTTGGGTGGACTTCGATAACGGCTACAAGACGATGGAACTGCCGTACATGGAGTCCGTCATGTGGGCGTTTAAGACCCTGTATGACAAGGGGCTGATTTACCAGGGCTTCCGCGTGCTGCCGTACTCGTGGGCGGAGCATACGCCGCTGTCGAACCAAGAGACGCGTCTGGATGATTCTTACCGCAACCGCCAGGATCCGACCGTAACCGTAACGATGCCGTTTACGGGTGGGCGTGAAGGATTTGCTGCTGCGGAGACCTGGAAGCAGCACCCTGAGCTGCACGACGCAGCTGCGATCGCCTGGACCACTACGCCATGGACGCTGCCGTCGAACTTGGCGCTTGCGGTCCATCCGGACGTTGAGTATTCGCTGGTCCGTGTTGGTGCGGACGGTGAAGAGGTGGTCGTCGGCAAGAAGCTGCTGCTGGCGACGGAGCTCATCGGCGCGTACGCGAAGGAGCTCGGCGAGGAGCGCGAGGTTGTCGCCACCTTCAAGGGCTCCGAGCTCGAGGGCTTGGAGTACGAGCCGGTCTTCGACTACTTCCGTGACCAGGAAAAGGCGTTCATGGTGTTGAACGCGGACTACGTGACCACCGAGGACGGCACGGGCGTTGTTCACCAGGCGCCTGCGTTCGGTGAAGACGATATGTACACCTGCCAGGAGTACGGGATCGACCTAGTCATCCCGGTTGATGCTGATGGTAAGTTCACCTCGCTGGTGCCGGAGTACGCAGGCAAGCTGGTTTTTGATGCGAACCGTGACATCATCCGTGACCTTCGTGCGAAGCACCGCGTGGTCCGTGACCAGACGATTGAACACTCCTACCCGCACTCCTGGCGTTCGGGCGAGCCGCTGATCTACATGGCGCTTCCGGCGTGGTTTGTGAAGGTCACTGAGTTCCGCGACCGCATGGTGGAGCTGAACCAGGAGATCGACTGGATCCCATCGCACATTCGCGACGGCCAGTTCGGTAAGTGGTTGGAAGGCGCGCGTGACTGGAACATTTCGCGTACCCGCTACTGGGGCTCACCGGTGCCGGCGTGGGTGTCGGATAACCCGGAGTACCCGCGTGTGGACGTCTATGGGTCGCTCGAAGAGCTGGAGAAGGACTTCGGCGTTCGCCCGAAGTCGCTGCACCGCCCAGACATTGATGAGCTGGTCCGCCCGAACCCGGACGATCCGACCGGGAAGTCGATGATGCGTCGCGTGCCGGACGTGTTGGACTGCTGGTTTGATTCTGGTTCGATGCCGTTTGCGCAGTACCACTACCCGTTTGAGAATGTTGAGGAGCACGACGCTCGTCAGCCTGCGGACTTCATCGTGGAGTACTCGGGCCAGTCGCGTGGTTGGTTCTACGTGCAGCATGTCTTGGCGACGGCACTCTTCGACCGCCCGGCGTATAAGAAGGTCGTTGCGCACGGCATCGTGCTGGGCAATGACGGTCTGAAGATGTCGAAGTCGAAGGGGAACTACCCGAACGTCAACGAGGTCTTCGACCGTGATGGTTCCGACGCGATGCGTTGGTTCCTCATGTCTTCGCCAATTCTTCGTGGCGGCAACCTCATCGTGACGGAGCAGGGCATCCGCGAGGGCGTGCGCCACGCGTTGCTGCCGATCTGGAACGCGTACACCTTCCTGCAGTTGTACTCCTCCGAGGAGGCGAAGTTCAGCGTCGATTCGCAGGATGTGCTGGACCGCTACATCTTGGCGAAGACGCATGACCTCGTGGCTGCGGTGAAGGAGGCGCTCGACGACACTCGCATCGCGGACGCCTGTGACGAGGTCCGTCGCTTCGCTGACTCGCTGACGAACTGGTACGTGCGCCGGTCACGCGACCGTTTCTGGGCGGGTCAGGAGGAGCATCCTGAGGCGTTTGACACGCTGTACACGGTCCTGGCGATCCTGACCCGTGTGACGGCCCCGTTGCTGCCGTACATCAGTGAGGTCATCTGGCGTGGCCTGACCGGTGGTCGCTCGGTGCACTTGGCGGACTTCCCGTCCGCGGATGCAATCCCGGCGGACCCTGCACTAGTCAGCGCGATGGATGCAACGCGCGCGGTGTGCTCCGCTGCTTCGTCGGTGCGTAAGTCGAAGAAGCTGCGCAACCGCTTGCCACTGCCGAAGCTCACGGTGGCGCTGGCGGGCTCGGACCAGCTGCAGGACTTCGCGTCCGTGATCAAGGATGAGGTCAACGTGAAGGAAGTCGTGCTGACTGACGACGTCGACTCCGTTGGTTCCTTCGAGGTTGTGGTGAACGCGAAGGTCGCGGGTCCAACGCTGGGCCGTGACGTACAGCGCGCTATCAAGAACGTCAAGGCAGGCAACTACGTCCGAGAAGGCGAAAACGTTGTTGTCGACGGCGACATCGTGCTCACCCCGGAGCTCTACACCGAGCGCCTAGTGGCTGAGGACCCGACGAGTACCGCTCGGGTTGACGCTACCGATGCCGTCGTTGGCCTGGTCGTGCTTGATACGGAGCTGACCGAGGAGCTCGAGGCCGAGGGCTGGGCAGCAGACGTGATTCGTGGTCTGCAGGATGCTCGTAAGCAGGAAGGATACGAAGTCTCTGACCGCATCTCGGTACAGCTGTGCGTACCTTCCGACAAGGTCGAGTGGGCGCAGCGCCACGCTGAGCACATCGCGCATGAGACGCTCGCGACGTCCTTCGAGATCGTCGAGACGCTCAACGGCGAGGCGCACACGATTCACGAAGGTGTGAGCGCAGCGATTGCTAAGCAGTAATTTGCGATGAAACGTTGGGTCCTGCACATCGACATGGATGCGTTCTACGCATCCTGTGAGCAGCTCACACGCCCAACGTTACGTGGACGCCCCGTCCTCGTTGCTGGTGTCAACGGGCGGGGCGTTGTCGCGGGCGCAAGCTATGAAGCCCGCAAGTATGGGGCGCGTTCCGCAATGCCGACCCACCAAGCTGCGAAGCTGGTGGGTCCGCGAGCGGTGCTCGTTGCCCCGCGGCGCCCGGTGTACAAGGTGGCGTCGCAACGCGTGTTTGAAATCATTGAGCGCAGGGTCAGCGTCGTGGAGCAGCTCTCTATCGACGAGGCGTTCATGGAGCCCGAGGAGCTCGCGGGAGCGAATCCGGAGACCGTGCTTGAGTGGGCCAACGAGCTACGTGGAGACATTAAGGATGAGACAGGCTTGCCAAGCTCGATTGGTGCGGGCAGTGGTAAGCAATACGCGAAGATCGGCTCGGGCCTGGCAAAACCCGACGGGGTGTACATTTTGCCTCACGAACAGCAGGAAGCGCTGCTGCACCCTCTGAACGTCAACGAGTTGTGGGGCGTTGGGCCTGTCACGGAGGCGAAGCTTGCGCAGGCCGGGATTGAAACGATCGGGGACTTCGCGGCGCTGAGCGAGAAGGAAGTCGATATCGCGCTCGGAGGGGTCGTCGCGAAGCAGTTGTGGCAGCTGGCGCGGGGGCACGATGATCGTCCGGTGGCGCCGAGGGCCGTGGCGAAGCAGATTTCTTCCGAGCACACTTTTCCCCAGGACCTGACCACTGCGGCCGAGGTTGACGCCGCGGTCGAGCGCGCCGCCGAGGAGTCGCACAGGCGCTTGCTGAAAGATGGGCGCGGTGCGAGGACTGTGACGGTGAAGCTAAGGATGGCGGACTTCCGCATTGAGTCGCGTTCTGCGACGCTGCCTTACGCCACTGACGATGCGGAGACACTGCGCGCGACGGCGTTTCGCATCGTGCGCTACCCGGACGAGGTCGGCCCGATCCGGCTCGTAGGCGTGTCCTACTCAGGACTCGAAGATGCGCTGCAGGACGTACTCTTTCCGGAGCTAGACCAGGAAATCATCCGGCCTGTACCCGCTGACAGTGATTACGAATCCGGGGTCAGCGACCACGTGGCCAGCAGCGATGTTGCAGTCGAGCTATACGACGGGCCTACCAACGGCGTGTGGCGCGCCACCCAGGACATTTACCACGAGGATTTCGGCCACGGCTGGGTCCAAGGCGCGGGCAAAGGCTGGGTGAGCGTGCGTTTTGAAACGAGGGCCACGGGACCTGGGAAGATGCACACATTGCGTATCGACGACCCCAAGCTCCAGCCAGCGGACCCGGTGGATTCCCTTGCGTGGCAGGACTGGCTCGACTCAGAACACTGACGCCGGATCCACGCCGTTGGCCAGCGCTGTCGCGAGCGCGATGCGCGCCTGACCAGCGCGTAGGAACCCCGCGGCGATCGCCCCTTGGGAGCCGAGGGTAGCGCCACCACCGGTGCCGCCGTAGGCGAAGGTGACCTCGCCGTAGGGTACGGAACTGGTGATTACGACGGGGATACCCGAATCGAGTGCGCGGGTGATTGCCTTACCCATGCCGGGGCCAACATTGCCGGATCCGAGCGCCTCGATCACGATGCCATCCGGGTTCATACTGGTGACGGCATCCACGATCTCGCCGTCCGCGCCGGGCCATGCGCGCAGGATGGGAATGTGAATGGCTGCCAACGGCTTGCTGGCAAGTGCTGCGGGGCGGGGAAGTGGGCGTTCGCTGCTCAAGGTGAAGGCTTCGAGGGCGTGTGTGTCGCGCTTCAACAGCCCGCGGGCGGGCAGGGTGGCGCCGCCGAAGTGGAGGAGTACGCCGTTGTTGCGTCGAAGCGGATCTGCGGCGGCGGCAATTGCGCCCGCGAGGTTCCCGGGGCCGTCGGGGTGTTCGTGGTCGGCGGCGTGCTGGGCACCGGTAAGCACAATAGGGCGGGGGTCGTCGTGCACGATGTCGAGTGCGAATGCGGTCTCCGCCATGGAGTCGGTGCCGTGGCTAATTACGATGCCACTGATCTGCGGGTCTTGCAGTGCTTGTGCAGTGAGGGAGCGAAGCTTGTCGATGTCAGCGAAGGTGATCGCGGACGAGTCGAGACGCAGCGCGTCATACACGCGGACGGGCTCGGTGGTGCCACTGGAGTGGACGAGGTCTTCAGCGCTAAGGCTTGGAACGAGTGCGCCTTCAGAGTTTGCGGTGCATGCGATGGTGCCACCGGTGGCGATGAGCAGTACGAAAGATTCCATAACTCACAGCGTGCCAGAGTGGCGTATTGGTGCCAAGGTAAAAACGCCGGTAACGTTGGCAAGGTTAGAGCGGTGTCGGATCGCTAACTGTGACCGTGAGCCGCTGAAGACAATGCTTCAAGGAGAAATCGTGAAAGCAGCACCGATCGTAGCTGTCGCCGCCGCGCTGGGCCTCGGGCTCGGCGTGAGCGCATGCTCTGGCGACAACAGCCAGGATGATCCCGCGACCACGGCAACGCAGGCCACCAGCGAGTCTGTCGCGCCCGCCGCGCAGCAGCCAACCGCTGAAGAACTCAACGCAGTGCTCATGCGCGCAACCGATGCAAGCCTGCCGATTGAGGAGCGCGTGAACACGGTCCAGGGCGGAGAGAACGTCCCTGAACTGTTCGACGTGATGGCGCAGTCCCAGGAGGAGTCCGGCGCGAACTTCCAGGTCGTACCGCCTGTGCTTCCTGGCTACACCCCGGATACCGTTCTGGCAACGGTCAGCTTCACCCGTCCCGACTCCCAGCCGCAGCTCGCGGAGGACGTGGAATTCGTCTTCGAAGACGGCGTGTGGAAGCTTTCTCAGGTCTGGGCATGCACCCTGATCAACAACACCCTGCCGCCTGAGCAGGTGCCAGAGATGTGCAAGAGCTCCGCTCCGCAGCCGGCAGCCCCGGCTGAAGAGCAGCCAGGTGAGCAGCCTGCGGAAGGCTACCAGCAGGCACCGAACCTCTAAGCAGACACTACTGCTTATCCGCGCGCCAGAGCTCCTCAGTCCACAACGTGGCGAGAGTCAGAGTTCTGGCGCGTGCGTCTTTCTTGGCCTGGCGCTCGTGCCACTGGCGGCGTACCCAACGGTCATGGCTGGTGATGATGACGGTGCCCTCGAACGCGAGCAGGGCGTGCTCCAGCTCTTCGGCCAGTGCGAGCGAGAGGTGGTTTGTCGGCTCGTCGAGCAGCAGCAGGTCAGGCGGGCACGCCAGGATGATGCCGAGTGAGACGCGGCGACGCTGGCCGAGCGAGAGGTCGTCGAGCTTCTTCGCCGCCTGCTCCTCGGTCATCAGGCCCATTTCTACGAGGTCTGGCACACCCTCTGGGGTGAGCTCCGCGAACACTTCGCCCGCGGTTTTGTCGAGGTCCGTCCACGAGTCGTCCTGCTCGAGGCGTGCGACGGTCATCTCTTCCGGCATGATGATCTCGCCCTCGTAGTCGCGCAGCTGGCCGTCGATAATTTTCAGCAGCGTGGACTTGCCGGAGCCATTTGGGCCTTCAACGAGGAGCTGCTGGCCGGGCTGCACTTTGATACTCAGTGGGGCGAGGCGGTCAGGAACGGAGAGGTTCTGGGTGACCAGCGCCGGGAGCCCAAGCGAGGTCGCGGTATGCGGCGGAAGGCCGCGGAAGCGCAGGCGAGCCGGCGGCTCCGGAATCTCCGTTCGCTCAAGCGCTTCGAGGCGTTGCGACGCCGAGCGCCTGCGGTTGCCCACCGTCTTCGCCGCGCGGTCCGCCTGGTACTTTGCCGCCATTCGGATGTCAGAAGAGGCTTCTTGGGAGTGGAAGATGTCCTCGCCGGTTTGCTCAGCGGCCTTCTCAAGCCTGGCGCGCTCGTGCTCTTGCGCTGCGTAGTCGCTTTCCCAGCGGCGGCGTCGGTCCTCGCGGGCCTTGAGGTAGTCGCTGAACGCGCCACGGTAGCGGGTGCCCTGGCGGGTCTCCTCGCCGAAGCCGCCCTCGGCTCCAAGGCCGGGGTCGAGGTCGACGATGCCGTCGCACGCGGTGTCGAGGAAGTAGCGGTCGTGCGACGCGGCGAGTACAGGCCCCTTGAATGCCTCGAGCTCGCCGATGAGGAAGTCGACGGCTTCGTCGTCGAGGTGGTTGGTCGGCTCGTCGAGCACCATAGCGTCCACCGGGTGTAGCAGCAGCGTGGCCAGTGCAAACCGTCGGCGTTGCCCGCCAGACATCTCGCCCAGTGGGGTGGCCAAGTCGACGTTCGCAAGGCCGAGGCCAGCCAACACGGTGGCGATGCGGGCATCCAACTCCCACACACCTGAGTTTTCCGCGCGGGACAACGCCCGGTCGTATGCGTCGGCCGCCTCCTGGTCGTCTGGGTTGTCGACCATGCGCTGCGCAAAGGTTGAGATGTCTTCCTCGACAGCGCGAAGCTCTTTGACGGCTTCGTCGATAAGTGATTGGGCGGGCTCGCTGAACGGCAGCGAGGTTTCCTGCGGGATGAAGCCCGTGATCGGGGGCGTGATAAGCACCCCTGCGTCGGGTTTCAGCTCTCCGGAGATGATGCCGAGCAGCGTCGATTTGCCGGCGCCGTTCTCTCCGATGAGCCCGGTGACAGACCCGGATGGCACCGCGAAAGAAATGTCAGTGAGGACGCGGTGTCCGCCTGGGTACGAAAACGAAATGCCGTCAAGGCCAATATGCAGTGGGGCAGTCATGGGATGTTCCTCGTCATCAAATGTGGGCCGTCTCTTATACGTTATAGTCCACAACGCTCGTGGTGTCTTGGGCCACACGGGTATCGGCTTCGTCACTGCCGTAGACAAGCCGCGTAGCGGTAAGCACAGAACCGCCCACCGGAAGTGGCGAATGCAGGTCCACCGTCAGCGAGCCCTCCGAGTGCGAAGTGTTGCTCACCACGTGCAGCGTCGTTCCGTCCAAGGCGCCAGCGACCTCGTTATCAATCGTGATGGATCGCTTGAGTGGGCGTTCCTGGACATCTACTTTCAGCTCGAGTGTTGCGTCCTGTGCGGATTCCAGCGTGTACGTGGTGGTCCGTAGCATGTCCGAGGTGCCAAATCCTCGCTGCTCAACTTTCCAGGAGCCGCCTACGCCGACTGGCTCATCCGGGAAGACAACTTGCCACGACATCAACTCGAGCAAGTTCTGCTCGGCGATGGCCCGGCCTTCCTCATCGGAATCCGCCGTAGGCATCAGTTGCACCGCCGATACTGTGCCGTTAGGGTCGCTGTGCCAGCGCATCTGGAAGCCCTCGTTTGACGTCAAGCTGTTCTGCATCGCTAAATCCGAGTGCTCTAACCCTTCTGCGACAAGGTCTACCTGGCGCACAGCACCCTCGCTGTTGCTTTCTGAAGTGTGCGTCGAAACGGTCAGCGTGACTGTGTCGCGCTCGTGCTCGCGCGCGATGACCGGCTCCGAGCCCTCCTCGCCGGGGTACTGCGCAATCGCGTGCGACAGCGCGACCCGCTGCGGCGCCGTAGTTTCGCTGTCTGCTGATGCGCCGTCCTCGTACTTCCACACCTGCGGGTTTTGTCCTTGTGAAAGTACCTGCACGACTGGTGACTCAACGGCGAACTCGGGAATGTCAGCGAATGGATCCGGCTCCTCGGCGCTGCATGCAGTGAGCGCAAAAACCGCGGCGGTGATGGTCAGAGGGCTGAACAATGAACTTTTGGGATGAGCGGAGTACAACACAACTTCACAAGCTACAGCATTTGCATACTACAGTTATCTGCGATGGGTAATTCAAAGGAATCACGTGTGCGCGGTGGAGCGTCAGCGAAGCGTCGCTCGCTCGGTGTCATCGTCGGCGTCATGCTCGCTATTGCTGCTGTGGATCAAGTAGTCAAGCAGATTATGGTGACATCCTTGACACCCGGTGAGCCCATGCCAGTGATCGGTGATTGGGCTCGACTGTATTTATTGTTTAACCCTGGCGCGGCGTTTTCGATGGGGCAGAACTCGACGTGGCTGTTCACGACGATCCAGCTTGCGTTCGTTATCGGTGCGTTGATCTATGCCCCACGCCTTGCTGGCAGGTGGGAGACACTTGGGGTGGCGTTGATCGCGGGAGGGGCGCTTGGCAACCTCATCGATAGGCTCGTGCGCGAGCCGGGCTTTTGGTTCGGCCATGTCGTTGACTACATCTCCATCGGTTCGTTTGCAGTGTTCAACCTTGCCGACGCCGCCATCACCATCGGGGTGGCCGTCGTCGTCATCTCGATGTTCGCAAAGGAGGCGCGGTCGTGAGTACGGGGTTTCGCGCGCTTCCGGTGCCTGAGGGGCTGTCGGGGATGCGCGTTGACGCGGCAATTGCAAAGCTCTTTGGGGTCTCGCGCAGTGTTGCGGCAGAGATGATCGCCGACGGCAGCGTACTTATCGACGCCTCCCCAGTACAGAAATCCGATCGTGTTACTGCGGGCGCCCTGCTGGAGGCCACGCTGCCACCGCCGAAGCGCGCGCCGGAGCCTGTGGCCGAGCACGTCGACGGACTCGACGTGATCTACCACGACGCGGACGTCATCGCTGTGGACAAGCCGGTAGGCGTTGCCGCCCACCCAACACTGGGTTGGGAGGGGCCAACCGTGGTCGGTGGGTTGCAGGCGATGGGTTTTACACTGCCAGATGCTGGCCCCCCGGAGCGCAAGGGGATTGTGCAGCGATTGGACGTCGGCACGTCCGGAGTGATGGTTGTCGCAAATAGTGTGCGTGGCTATTCTGTGCTGAAGCGTGCGTTCAAGGACCGAACGGTGCACAAGACGTACCACGCGGTGGTGCAGGGGCTGCCTGACCCGATTGTCGGCACGATTGACGCGCCGATCGGGCGCCATTCGTCGGCGGGGTGGAAGTTTGCTGTCACGGCGGATGGGCGCCAGAGTATTACGCACTACGAGGTGCTCGAGGCGTTTCGCCAGGCAAGCCTGCTTGAGGTCCATCTGGAAACAGGGCGCACACACCAGATTCGTGTCCACATGTCTTCGGTAGGGCACCCGTGCGTCGGCGACCCAATGTACGGGTGTGACCCGAACCTTGCCGCCAAACTTGCGCTCAACCGACAGTGGCTGCACGCCACCAGCTTGACGTTCGACCACCCAAGTACCGGAAAGCCAATGACGGTGAAATCTTCCTACCCGGACGACCTGCAGCATGCCTTGGACATGTTACGATCGGCGAACCGTGGCTAACCAGGCAAAGGGATGGCGGGGCGCAATCGCGGCGTTGCTCGCCGGTGCTTTGCTTTACGGATGCTGCTACCTTGTTGGCGTCAATAATCCACCGGAGCAACCTGTGCTGCAAGGGGATGCCCTTGGGGTGGAACAAGGTGAGACGGCGCAGGCGTACGCGGCGCGCGCGGAGCAGAGCCTCGAGGAGGCAGCGCAGGCAGGTGAACAGGCTCATTTCGCGCTTGTATCGTTTAGCCATCCTTTAGACCCAGAAGAAGCAGACGCAGTGCTACGCCCGATTGGGCGTGTGAATGCCGTGATCACCAAGTTAGGTGCGAATCCAGTCGGAGAGCCTGCGCCCGGAGCGTCGCGCGCCGAAATATTCCGAGAAGTCTCAGCGCACATTGAAGGCGCAGTCGTCTACGACACTGTTGCCCATTTGGCTGATGTGAATGATGTGAACGATGTGTTTGCTGTGGAAGTTTTACCAGCTGACGCAGTGTGGGGAGCATTTGCAATCCGGCCCGTAAGTTTCATAGACGCACAGGGCGGGCGTGTATAGTTTTTCGGGATTGCACCTATACGCGCGCCCAAATGATGCGCGGAAAACAACACGAGGAGAGACATTGGTTTCCGATCCTGGAGTCAACGCCCGAAGCCCGCAGCGTCAGCGATTTTCGAAAACGCGAATTGTGGGTGCCACGCTGGCTACAACTGCAGCGTTATTTGCAGCCTCGTGCGGCGCTATTGGCGGTGGTGAAGACGGTGGGCACGATGGTTTGCTCGCCGGAGATTACACGATTGCTGCAGAGGAAAACCTCACCAACAGCATCGTGGTCAACGGCAACATCGCGCCGATTCGCTCTGTCAGCATCACGACCCCGCTGCAGTCCGAGGTGGAGCGACTCGCAGTCCAGCCCGGTGACCGCGTCGCGAAAGACCAGTTCTTGGTGCAGATGAACACCGACGCGCTGCAGCGCCAACTGGCGAAGCAGGAAAAGCAGCAAGCGAGCGCCCAGGCAGAAGCAATGCAGGGCGTTGAGCAGGCCAAGAGTCAGCTCAACGCGTACGACCAGGCGATGGCAAACGGCTCCAACCCGGCCGTGGCTCAGGCGCAGGCCCAGGTGGATCAGGCGCAGGCAGCGCTTGATGCTGCGCTTGCCGCGCAGGGTGGCGCACGGATGATCGCTTCGCCGAAGATCGCAGCCCACGTTCAAAAGATGGCCGGCGATTTGTCCTCCCGTCTGCCAGGCGGTTCCGGCCACGGCATACGCACGGCACCTCCTGCAGCCCCGGCCGCGCCGGGTCAAGTTCCGGGTGGCGGCCAGGGTGCTGTCCCGATGCTGAACGTGGAGCAGGCTCGAGCTGCACTTCAGGAGTCGCAAGCCGCGCTGGAGGCCGCCAAGGCGCAGGCCGGGCAGGAGCGGCAGCAGCTCCAGGCACAGGTTGACTCCGCGTGGCGCGCAGCAGAGAATGCTTCTGCCGCTGACGACGACGGCACGCTGCAGCTCCAAGTGCAGGAAGCAACGATTAACGCTCCAATGGCTGGCGTAGTCACCAACGTTGACGTGCAGGTAGGCGATATCCCGCAGGGTCGCGTCCTTGGCATCGCAGATGACTCCCGACTGTTGATCCGCGCGAGTGTGCGCGAGGCGGACGTCCCGGCGATCAAGCAGGACAACCGCGTTGAGTTCACCTCGACTGCGACGGGTAAGAAGAAGTTCACTGGGCGCGTCACGCGAGTTTCCCCGGTCGGTTCCACAGGCGCGAGTGCTGGTAGTGGGGCAGAGGCTGCAGCCGCAATGTCCGCAGGTGGCAGCGGCGGAGGCTCCTCGGTGATGTTCCCCGTTGAGATCGAAGTCACCGGCGACAAAGAAGGGCTGTTGCTTGGCGGCAGCGTGCGCGCGGAGATCATCACGGAAGAAGCAAAGAACTCGATCAACATTCCACGCGATGCCGTCTACGACGAAAACAAGGTCTTGGTGCTGGCAACGGAAAACCCAGGAGATACCAGCGGCGTCGTAGAAGAGCGCACTGTCAAGACCGGTGCGAAGAATGACGTTGACGTCGCTGTCACGGGGGGCGAGCTCAAGCCAGGCGACATCGTGATCAACTGGCCTGAGAACTTCAAGGACAAGGTTGGCTCCACGGTGAAGGTCAACGATGAAAACTTTGATCCTGAGCAGGTAAAGGACGCAAAGGACAAGAAGCCGACAGGCAGTGCCGCTGCAACCACTCCGGCGACGTCTTCTGCAGCGCCGAAGTCTTCCGCGCCAGCGGAAAAGGAGGGGTAGGCGATGGCACGGAATCCCTTCCGAAAGCACTCCCGACAACGCGTACAGGACGATGCCACCGACGCAGAGTTCGACGAGTTGTTTGAGGCCGCCGAGCCTTCGACGGAGGAGCTCGAAGTACCAACGCCGACAGAGCCAGTTGCGCAACCTCAACCAGCACTGCACACACCTGCAGGGCAAGAGGCGATGTCGAAGAGCGGTCTGCTCATTGACATGCGCAGGATCGTCAAGACGTACAACGTCGGAGAGCCCAGCGAGCTGACCGTGCTGCATGGCATCGACTTCCATGCAGAGCAGGGCGAATTTGTCTCTATCGTCGGCCCGTCGGGTTGCGGCAAGTCGACGCTGATGAACCTGGTTGGCATGCTCGACCGGCCGACAGACGGCGCGTACGCGTTCAACGGCGAGCCGGTGTACGCCAAGTCGGACAACGAGCTGGCCGCGTATCGTAGCCAGAACATCGGCTTTATCTTCCAGAACTTTAACCTGATCGGTCGAATCGACGCGTTGCAAAATGTGGCGATGCCAATGATGTATGCGGGCGTCGATAAGAAAGAGCGCGAGGAGCGCGCCGCTGAACTTTTGAACATGATGGGCATGGGCGACCGCTTGCACCATAACCCGAACGAACTGTCGGGTGGGCAGAAGCAGCGCGTGGCAATTGCTCGCAGTCTTGCCAACGACCCTGACCTGTTACTCGCCGACGAGCCCACAGGCGCGCTTGACTCCAAGACGGGCCGCATGGTGATGGACCTCTTCCATGAGCTGCACGACGACCTTGGTAAAGCCATCGTCTTCATTACGCACAACCCTGAGTTGGCAGAAGAAACCGGCCGCATTGTAGAGATGATGGACGGGCGCATCGCGCAGGTTCGCGCCCCACTGGGGGCGAGGCCATGAACGTAGGAGAGTCAATCAAGCTTGCCTCCTCGTCGCTTCGGAAGAACAAGCTTCGCTCGTTGCTGACGCTGCTGGGCATCATTATCGGCATTATGGCAGTGGTCATTATTATGACGCTGGGGCGTGGTCTGGAGCGCCAGGTGATGTCGGGGCTTGAAGGCGTCGGCACTACGACGCACCCGGTGATGGTGCATGAGCGTCCCGATGACGCGGATGCATCCGAGGATCCCTTCGCGGCGTTTTCTTACGCGCCACCATCCGATGAGCGCAACGCAGTCACTCCCGAGCAGCTCGATGAGCTGCGTCAGGCATTTGGGGACCGTATCCAGGGCGTGGACATCGATGTTTCCACGAGTGGGGAAGTGGTCTCCGATGACACAACTGTGTCCACGAACGTCAAGCCGGTCCTTGCAGACTCGATGAAGGTGCGAAACATCGAAGTGCAGTTCGGCCGCGAGATTTCCCAGGATGACATCGATGGGCACCGGCCGCTCGCAGTCGTGAGCCCCTCGCTTATCGACGCCCTCTTCGACGGCAACGCCCAAGCCAGTTTGGGCAAGCGCATCGATGTGGTTGTAGACGACCAGCCGGCAGTGTTCACTATCGTGGGCGTGCTCGATGGCGAGGAAGATTCCCGAGGCGGCGGAATGTTTGGTGCCGCAGAACAGTTTGCGGACATCTATATCCCGCTCACCGCTGCAGATCGCGTTGGGCTTGACAGCGACTGGTTCACGTCATTTTCGGTGCAATCGGCGCCGGATGAAGACGCGAAGACCTTCCAGGCCGACCTGCAACACTACATGGACCGTTGGTACGCCAATAACGAGGATTACACCATTGAGGTGGTGGATCTTTCCTCGAGCTTGGAAGAGCTGACGAGCGTATTCCGCATCATGTCGACGGTGCTTTCCGCGATCGGCGGTATCTCTTTGCTGGTCGGTGGTATCGGTGTGATGAACATCATGCTGATCACCGTCACTGAGCGCACGCGGGAGATCGGTGTGCGCAAGGCGTTGGGAGCCAAGCAAAGCGATATCCGTACACAGTTCATCGTCGAGGCGATGCTGGTGTGCCTGATTGGCGGCATCATCGGTGTAATTCTGGGCGGGGCGATTGGCATGATCGCGACGGCCGCATTCGATGCCTTTACTTGGCCGCCGCTCGGCGCAATTGTGCTGGCGCTCGGGTTTTCGCTGGCAACCGGTATTTTCTTCGGTGCCTATCCGGCCGCGAAGGCTGCAAAGATGCAGCCTATTGATGCTTTGCGTTACGAATAAGTTCGCTGGTTGCTGGCTCTTTTGGCCGTGTCCGAAGTCTGGATAAGATGAAGCGCATGGCCAAAAAATCTTCCTTCGTCCACCTGCATAACCACACCGAGTTTTCGATGCTCGACGGCATGGCGAAAGTCGACATGCTTGCGGAGGAGGTCGTGCGCCAGGGCATGCCCGCAGTGGGCATGACTGACCACGGTAATATGTTCGGCTCGAACGCGTTTTACCGCCAGATGGAGGACGCGGGGGTGAAGCCGATCATTGGCATCGAGGCCTACTTGGCGCCGGAGTCGCGCCTGAATAAGAAGCGCGTGCTGTGGGGCACCCCTGACCAGAAGCGCGACGATGTGTCCGCCTCCGGTGCGTATCTGCACCAGACGATGCTGGCAGAAAACGCGACCGGCCTGCGCAATCTGTTCAAGCTCTCGTCGCTGGCTTCGTACGAGGGACAGCTGGGCAAGTGGCCGCGCATGGACGCGGAGCTTGTCGCCGAGCACGCCGACGGCATCATCGGCACCACGGGTTGCCCGTCGGGTGATGTGCAAACCCGTTTGCGTCTTGGCCAGTACCGTGAGGCCCTTGAGGCCGCGGCGATGTGGCAGGACATCTACGGGCGCGATAACTACTTCCTCGAGCTCATGGACCACGGTCTGGATATTGAGCAGCGCGTACGCAATGACTTGCTGCGCATCGGCAAGGAGCTCGACCTTCCGCCACTGGTGACGAACGACTGTCACTACGTCCTGGAGTCCCAGGCGCCGGCGCACGAGGCCATGTTGTGTGTGCAGACCGGCAAGACGCTGATGGACCCGGACCGCTTTAAGTTCGACGGCACCGGCTACTACATCAAGTCAGCTGAGCAGATGCGCGACCTGTGGGACTCTACGGTGCCTGACGCCTGCGATAACACCCTGTGGATTGCGGAGCGTGTCGGTGACTACAGCGAGCTGTGGGAGGAACATCCGCACGACCGGATGCCGGTGGCTGACGTGCCGGAAGGGGAGACCCCAACAACGTGGCTGCGCAAGGAAGTGATGCGTGGTTTGCAGGCGCGCTTCGAGGGCAGGGAGGTGCCGGAGGAATACATCGAGCGCGCGAACTACGAGATCGACGTCATCGATATGAAGGGCTACCCGTCCTACTTCCTCATCGTTGCCGAGCTGATCAAGCATGCGCGCGAGGTCGGCATTCGCGTCGGGCCGGGCCGTGGCTCCGCGGCGGGTGCGCTTGTGGCGTACGCGCTGACCATCACGAACATTGACCCGATGGAGCATGGCCTGCTCTTCGAGAGGTTCTTGAACCCGGAGAGGCCGTCGGCACCTGATATTGATATCGACTTCGACGACCGCCGACGCGGGGAAATGATCACGTACGCTGCAGAGCGCTGGGGCGAGGACAAGATCGCGCAGGTGATTACCTTCGGCACGATTAAGACGAAGCAGGCTATTAAGGACTCGGCCAAGGTGAACTTCGGCCAGCCCGGCTTCCAGATGGCGGACCGTATTAACGCGGCGCTGCCTCCTGCGATCATGGCGAAGGACATTCCGCTGGCAGGTATTACGGATCCGGAACACCCGCGGTACAACGAGGCGACCGAGGTGCGCTCCATGATTGAGACTGACCCGGATGTAGCCCGCATCTACGAGACTGCGCGTGGCCTTGAAGGTACTGTGCGCCAGGCAGGCGTGCACGCTTGTGCCGTGATTATGGCGTCGGTGCCTTTGATGGACCACATCCCGATGTGGAAGCGGCCTGCCGACGGTGCGATCATTACTGGTTGGGACTACCCAGCGTGTGAGGCCATCGGCTTGCTGAAGATGGACTTCCTTGGCCTGCGAAACCTCACCGTGCTTGGCGACGCACTGGAAAACGTGAAGAAGAACCGCGGCGAGACCATCGACCTTGAGTCGTTGAGTACTGATGACCCGAAGGTATACGAGTTGCTCTCTCGCGGCGATACGCTTGGCGTGTTCCAGCTGGACTCGGGTGGCATGCAAGAGCTGCTCAAGCGCATGGGCCCGACTGGTTTTAAGGACATCGTCGCCTCGCTTGCACTGTATCGCCCAGGCCCGATGGGCATGAACGCCCACTGGGACTACGCGGACCGTAAGAACGGCCGCAAGCCGATTACGGCCATCCACCCGGAACTTGAGGAGCCACTGAAGGACATCCTGGACGAAACCTACGGTTTGATCGTGTACCAGGAGCAGATCATGGAGATCTCCCGAAAGGTTGCGAACTACACCGCTGGTGAGGCAGACGGCTTCCGTAAGGCCATGGGTAAGAAGAAGCCAGAGGTGCTGGCGCAGCAGTACGAGAAGTTCTGGTCGGGGATGCAAGACAACGGCTATTCCAAGAGCGCGATGGACGCACTGTGGCAGATCATTGAGCCGTTCGCCTCGTACGCGTTTAACAAGTCTCACGCGGCGGGCTACGCGCTGGTGTCCTACTGGACGGCGTACATGAAGGCGAACTACACCGCTGAGTACATGGCGGCGTTGTTGACCTCGGTGGGCGATAAGAAGGACAAGTCGGCGATCTACCTTTCCGACTGCCGCCACCTTGGCATTTCCGTGCTCCAGCCAGATATTAATGCTTCCGAAGAGAACTTCATGGCTGTTGGCGAGGACGTTCGATACGGCCTCGCGGCGGTGCGTAATGTCGGCGTCGAAGTTGTTGAGTCGATTAAGGAGACGCGCCGGACGAAGGGCGAGTTCACGAGCTTCTCTGACTACCTCGACAAGATTGACCTACTGCCATGTAATAAGCGAATTACTGAATCTCTAATTAAGGCCGGTGCGTTTGACTCGCTTGGGCACCCGCGCAAGGGATTGATGCTCATCCAGGAGGATGCCGTCGATTCTGTGCTTACCACGAAGAAGGCTGCTGACAAGGGGCAGTTCGACCTGTTCGCCTCCTTCGGAGGTGACGACGCAGTTGCTGCTGACAACGCGTTTGCGCTGCAGATCCCGGATGAGGAGTGGGACAAGAAACACAAACTTGCTCTCGAGCGTGAGATGCTGGGCTTGTATGTCTCGGGCCACCCACTTGACGGCTTCGAGGAAGCAATTGACGCACAGACCGATACTCAGTTAACGACGATCCTCTCCGGCGAATTGCGAAACGGCGCCGAGGTAACGATTGGCGGTCTGATCTCTTCGGTCGATCGGCGTTTCTCGAAGAAGGACGGTTCCCCTTGGGCGATCGTCACGATTGAGGATCACCACGGCGCCTCCGTTGACGTGTTGCTGTTTAACAAGGTGTATTCGCTGGTTGCGCCACAAATTGTGGAAGACAATATCATCCTTGTGAAGGCGCACGTCTCGATCCGTGACGAACGCATGAGCCTGTTCGGCGACGACGTCAAAACGCCGGAGCTCGGGCCTGGCAACGGTGCTGGGCTGCCACTGCGTCTCACGCTTCGCACCGAGCAGTGCACTGTGGATAATATCCAGCGTTTGAAGGGCGTGCTGCAGAACAACCCGGGCGACTCGGATGTGTACCTGAACCTTGTACATGGCGACGAGACGCAAATGATGGTGTTAGGCGACCATCTGCGGGTGGAGCGTTCGGCGAGCTTAATGGGCGATCTGAAGGCGACGATGGGGGTTGGGATCCTCGGCTAGTGGAGGGGAGTGAATATATTCCCCGGTGTGAAAATCAGCTTGGCTACACTCTGTCGTTGGAATCAATACCAGCTAAGAGGCGAATGAGTGGAGCATAATATATGTCCGAGCACAAGATTTTGACAACACACGTTGGGTCCCTGCCGCGCACCCCTGAGCTGCTCGAAGCGAACCAACTTCGTTCGGAGCAGCAAATCAACGACGAGGACTTCAAGGAGATCCTTGAGCGCGCGATCGACGAGGTTGTGCAGCGCCAGGTTGACCTGGGCATCGACATCATCAACGAGGGTGAGTACGGTCACATCACCTCTGGCGCGGTCGACTACGGTGCTTGGTGGAACTACTCTTTCTCTCGTCTTGGTGGACTGACCATGACCGACGAGGACCGCTGGGCCTCGCAGGAGATCAAGCGTTCCACGCCTGGAAACATTGAGTTGACCAGCTTCGCTGATCGCCGAGACCGCGCACTCTTTTCCGAGGCGTACTCCGACCCGCACTCCGGCATTTTCACTGGCCGTGCGAAGGTTGGTAACCCGAAGTTCACGGGTCCGATTACCTACATTGGCCAGCAGGAAGTTGAGACGGACGTTGCACTGCTGAAGCGCTCCATGGATCGCGCCGGTGCCACGCAGGGGTTTGTCGCAGCGCTTTCGCCAGGCTCCGCCGCCCGTCTGAAGAATGAGTATTACAACACCGACGAAGAAGTCGTACAGGCGTGTGCTGCTGCGATGGCACACGAGTACAAGGCAATTACCGACGCCGGTTTGACCGTGCAGCTCGACGCACCTGACCTTGCGGAATCCTGGGATCAGATTAACCCCGAGCCGACCCTGGAAGACTACCGTGCGTGGCTGCGTATTCGTATCGACGCCATCAATGAGTCCATCCGCGACTTGCCGAAGGAACTGACTCGCCTGCACATTTGCTGGGGTTCGTGGCACGGCCCGCACGTTACCGACGTACCGTTCGGTGACATTATCGAGGAGATCCTGCGGGCAGAGGTTGGCGGCTTTTCCTTCGAGGGGGCATCGCCGCGTCACGCGCATGAGTGGCGCGTTTGGCAGGACCACGCGTTGCCAGAGGGCAGCGTTATTTATCCGGGCGTTATTTCGCACAGCACGAACGCTGTCGAGCACCCACAGTTGGTTGCGGATAGGATCGTTCAGTTCGCTGAGGTCGTCGGCCCAGAAAACGTTATCGCTTCGGCAGACTGTGGCTTGGGTGGGCGCCTGAACCACCAGATCGCCTGGGCGAAGCTGGAATCACTGGTGAAGGGCGCAGAGATCGCGACGCGCCATCTGTTTGGCTAATCGCAGTAGCCAAATGAGCTAAGGCCGGTGCCCACTCTGTGAAAGGAGGGCACCGGCCTTAGCGTTGTGTGCTACGCAGCTACTTAAGCATGGACTTCAGCTTGTCCTGCGCTCCAGGGATCGCCTTGATCGCCGCGGTGATCATCTGAATCAGCCCGACGAAGAGTGCGATGCCAGCCGAGATATAGCTGAAAATCTCGCGAGTTTCATCGGTCATGATGCCTTTGTTGATCGCTTCGGAGCTTGGGCCTTCAGCTTTTCGTGGCTCCGTGGTCTTTGGTACTGGCGAAGCGGTAACCGTCACGGTCACAGCAGGTGCTGTTTCTGTGGCAGTAACACGTGATTGCGTGGTCGGCGTGTCTTGCTTCTCTTGTGCCATCAGTGGGCTTGCCGTGAGGCATGCTCCGCCGAGTGCGGTAGTGATTGCAAGCGCGACCAGTGAGCGTGTATTCACGTTCAACTCCCTGTTTGTCTGAAGTAGCGGTGAAGCTTAGAACACCTTCGGCACGTGGACGTGTCCGAGACCCAGGTGGAACTGCGCGTTTGCCATGTCGATGAGCTTGTTGAGGCCAGTCGGGTCGGACAGGACGATCAAGCCGGTGGTCAGGACCGCAGCGAGGATACCTGCGAAAGCGCCGAGGGCGTGGCCCTTGGAGCTGCCGGACGTCTTCGTGTTGTTGTTGGTGCCAGGATTCGTGTTGTTGTCGCCTGGTTTCTCGGTCTCGCCTGACTTTTCGGTCTCGCCTGGCTTCTCCTCGTCCTTCTTGTCGGACTCCTTGCCGGTATCAGGGGTTTCCTGGGTGTTCTGATCCTTGGTGTCACCAGGGGTCTGCTCGGCGGTTGGAGCCGTGGTGTCCTTCGCTGGGGCGTTCTCCTCTGCGAACGCAGGGGCGACGGTCAACGAGATTGCGGTTGCGGCGGCAACGGCAACGGTGGAAATGCGCTTCATGAAATCTCCTGAAGTTGTTTGAAAGGATAGGAATTCGAGGCGAAACCACAGCAATGTCAATGAAATGCCACGGTCTCCACGAATTGTTGCTAGAAAATCTAGCAGATAATTGACGCTTTTAATAGTTAGAACGCCTGGACTGGCTACGGCAAAGTATCACCTAGACGTGGTGCAGCGGTATACACTTTGCTGTTATGAGTGAACAGGAACAGCCAGCTTTCCACGCGGTACACGCCGCAGACGTTCAAGCAGCGCAGTCGAAGATTTCTGCGGTGATTGAGCCGACACCGTTGCAGTACTGCCCCCGTTTGTCGCAGCAGTACGGTGCCGAGATTTTCCTCAAGCGGGAAGATTTGCAAGACGTTCGTTCCTACAAGATTCGCGGTGCGTATTACAGCATCTCACGGCTCAGTGACGAGGCGCGTGCAGCCGGCGTCGTTGCGGCGTCAGCGGGCAACCACGCTCAGGGTGTGGCCTACGCATGTCGGGCGTTGGGGATCCATGGCAAGATTTTTGTGCCGAAGCCAACGCCGAAGCAGAAGCGAGACCGAATCCTGGTGCACGGTGGCGAAAACATCGAGTTGGTCGTCGTGGGGGATACGTTTGACGCCGCTGCGGAGGCCGCCCGCAAGGACGCTGCTGAGCGCGGTGCAACCATGGTTGAGCCTTTTGACGCCCGTGATACCGTCATCGGGCAGGGGACAGTTGCGGCGGAGATCGTGTCGCAGTTGTCAGTTATGGGCCGCGAGCTGGACACCATCTTCGTGCCAGTCGGCGGGGGAGGCTTGCTGGCTGGCGTGCTTTCCTACGTGTCCGACATGGTGCCTGGCACTGCGGTCGTAGGCGTTGAGCCCGAGGGTGCACCGTCGCTTGAGGCCGCCCTGGAGGCTGGTCACCCTGTGACGCTCAACGAAATTGAGTCCTTCGTGGATGGCGCGGCTGTGAAGCGCACCGGCGATTTCCCGTTCGCTGTTATTGAGGAAAACCTTGCTCGCACGCACCTGCTGCGTTGCAAAGAAGGCGCGGTGTGCACGTCGATGCTGGAGCTGTACCAAAACGAGGGCATCATCGCGGAGCCTGCGGGCGCGCTGTCTGTGGCGGCACTATCGCAGATGAAGCTGCAGCCGGGCAGCACGGTGGTGTGCATCATCTCTGGTGGCAACAACGACGTGTTGCGCTACGCAGAGGTCATGGAGCGTTCGCTTGTGCACCGCGGACTGAAGCACTACTTTTTGGTGAACTTCCCTCAGGAGCCAGGGCAGCTGCGCACGTTCCTTACCGACATCCTCGGCCCCAACGATGACATCGCGCTGTTCGAATATTTGAAGAAGAACAACAAGGAAACCGGCGCCGCGCTCGTCGGCCTGGAGCTGTCTTGCGCGAGTGATCTTGAGCCGTTGCTTGAGCGGATGGAGGCGTCGGTCATTGATTGCCGACGCCTCCTCCCAGGCACACCAGAGTATGACTTTATTGTGTCGGCATAACCAGGGCGAATGCCCACGGTTCTAAGCGGGTTTCGTCGGCGGAGACCTCGGCGCCACCGAAGGTGTACAGCAGGGTTCCGCCCACTGGGGCGACGGTGCCCTCCGACCCAAAGTTTGCCACCAGCACTGCCTGGTCACCCATGGTTAGCCACGCGTCGTCTGCGCCCTGGGCTGGGCCGTGATCTACGGTCAGCTGGCGGAGGTCGTCGCGCGCCATCGGGTACTGCTTGCGCAGCTCGATGAGTTTCTTGTACGCGCTGAGGATCTCGAGCTGCTCCTCGTCGAAGTTCCAGTCGAGCTTCGCGGAGGTAAACGTTTCCTCCGCGGCAGGATCCGGGACGGTTGAGGAGTCCCACCCCATGCGGGCGAACTCGTTCATGCGCCCCTGGCGGGTCATTTCCAGGAGCTGTGGATCGCTGTGCGAGACAAAGAATGGGAACGGCGTGCGTGCACCGAACTCTTCGCCCATGAAAAGCATCGGGCTGAATGGAGATAAGAGTACGACGGCCGCCTTGAGGACCTGCTTGCGCGCACTGAGATACTGCGACGGGCGGTCACCCTTCGCACGGTTTCCGGTCTGGTCGTGGTCGGTGGTGTAGGTGACCATCTGCCACGGTGCGACGCGGTCAAGGTCGAGCGCCTTGCCGTGGGTACGCTGGCGGTACACGGAGTAGTCCTCGCGGAAGCGGTAACCGTTGCGCAGTGTATCCGCCAGGATTTCGAGCGTGCCATAGTCGGCGTAGTACCCGGCACGCTCGCCGGTGACCAGCGTGTGGATCCCGTGGTGGACGTCGTCAAGCCAGTGTGCGTCGAGCCCGTAGCCGCCGCGCTCCGGGGACTCGAGGAGCCGTGGGTTGTTTTGCTCCGATTCGGCGATGATGGTGCGGGGGATGCCGGTGGAAGCTTCAACTTCGTTGGCGACGTTCTTGATTTCCTCCATGATGGAGAAGGCCAGGCGATCGTCGTAGGTCTGCACCGCGTCGAGTCTCAGGCCATCGACGTGGAACTCGTCGAGCCATTGGAGCACGGCGTCGAGTACATATGCGCGGACCTCATCCGAGTGGGCACCGGACAGGTTGATCACGTCACCCCAGTCGGTGTGCCCTGCGGTTGTGTACGGACCGAAGTTGCCGTTGTAGTTACCTTCGGGGCCGAAGTGGTTGTACACCACGTCGAGGATGACGGCGATACCGCGGGCGTGAGCAGCGTCGATAAGGGTCTTGAGGCCCTCGGGGCCGCCGTACGATTCCTGCACGGCGAACCAGTCCACGCCGTCGTAGCCCCAGTTGCGGGCACCCGCGAAGGGCTGCACCGGCAGCAACTCGATGGAGTTGACGCCAAGTTCGGCAAGGTAATCAAGCTTTTCGACGGCTCCCTCGAACGTCCCCTGTGGCGTGAAGGTGCCCACGTGGAGCTCGTAGAGGACTTGGTCGCGAAGTGCGATGCCTTCCCACGAATCATCCGTCCAATCGAACGTGCTGCTGGTCACCTCTGATGGTCCGTGGACGCCCTCGGGCTGGAAGCGTGATCGCGGGTCGGGAAGAGGCTGTGACCACTCGCCGTTGCGCAGTAGTGAAAAGCTGTAGCGCGCTCCCACCTCAGGATTTGCGACTTCGCGTGGAACCACCCACCAGTCCCGGCGGGCATCGTCGCGCTGCATCTCGAGCGTGCGGGGCCCTTCGCTGTCGTGGAGGTGCAGGCGCGCGGCGCGCGCGTTCGGAGCCCACACCCCAAATTGTTCGGGCATCGGAGTTTGCTTGCTAGACATACCACCAACTGTATGGAAGTACCATAACCGTCGCAATGGATTTAGAGTGGAAGCACTATGCGCACATCGTACGAACTGCCTGCCGCCGGTGACATCACCACCCACGAAATCGAGATCAAACGATCCCGATTCATCACTTGGATCGGCCGCACCCAGTGTGAAGCCGAGGCACGGTCCCTGATCCAGCAGGCCCGTGAGACTTACCCGGATGCACGTCACCATTGCTCCGCATATATCCTGCACGTCGACGACGCCCTGCCCGTCGAGCGCTCATCTGACGATGGTGAGCCCTCCGGCACCGCAGGCAAACCGATGCTCGATATGTTGCACGGTTCAGGGATGCTCGACCTCACTGCGGTGGTCATCCGGTACTTCGGCGGTATCAAGCTGGGCGCCGGTGGGTTGGTCCACGCCTACTCGGATTCCGTTGGCCAGACGCTTCCACTGGTACCGCGGGTGCTGCGTAGTACAAAGGAACTCGTGCGCGTCGATCTGCCGCACGCGGAGGCAGGTCGCATCGAGGCCGAGCTGCGCAACGCAGGCTTTGACATTGTCAACGTCGAGTACGGTGCCGCCGCCACGTACACGCTGGCGCACGACCCCGGACAACGCGAAGCACTCGACGCGCAACTCGCAGCGAGCACCCAGGGCCGCGCGGAGGCAGAAGAAGCAGGTCGCCAATGGATTGAATCTGCACGCTAAACTGTGTGCCATGACTATGCAGCCTCGTCCATCGAATCCGATTGAATCCCGCAAGCAGGCGGTACGCCGTTACTCTAAGAACGCAGTCGTGTGGGCCGGCGGTGGCCTCGGCGCTGGTGTAGCGCTCGGCCTGATTGCCGGTTCGTGGCAACTGTTTATCGTGTGCCTTGTCATTGGCGTGGTTGGCGGCTATATCAACTGGAGCAAGGTGCAAAAGATCGTAAACCATCACGACAACTACTAAACAAGCACGATGACTAGCCCAAATACCACCGCGACGAGGATCGACGTCTGGCTCTGGGCTGTCCGCATCTTTAAGACGCGCTCGTTGTCCGCAGAGGCGGTTCGCGCCGGACATGCCAAGCTCAATGGCAAAGCAGTCAAGCCCTCAGCACAGGTCGTGCCAGGGGATCGGCTCAAGGTGTGGAAGGACCATCGCTACCTTGACCTGGAAGTCACCCAGACGCTGCAGAAGCGCGCCGGAGCGAAAATCGCCACGACCTGCTATGTAGACCACTCCCCACCTCCTGTGACATCGGAGGTGTTTGGTGCGCTGCCCGTACGGGATCGTGGGGCAGGTCGGCCGACGAAGAAAGAGCGCAGGCAGCTCGACCGCCTGCGGGGGCGCAACAGCTTCTAGGCGTTCTCGCCCGAGTTTGTTTGCGGGGCGCCGCCCTCACGGAGTTGGGTGAGCCTGCGTGTAAGTTTGCGTTTGCGTAGTAATGGCCGGTTTCCGCTTTCCCACGTGCGGTTGATGTGCTCCTGCCCGTACTTGTTCAGCAGGAGGTCGTCGACAAGCCTGACTTGGCCTGGGGTGAACCGCGTCTGCAGCGTGTTCTGCACGGCTTCGATGTCTGCCGGGTTCGCTAACTCCGCGAGAGCAGAGACTGTCTCGATGCCGTCGGCGCTGAGTAGCTCGTGCAAGAATCTGTAATCATCAACGCGGGACAGGGGAAACGACGCCCCAAGGATCACGGTGAGCACGCCGGGGAGCGTCTCTGGTGCCAATGCCGCTGCGGTATCGGGAGCGCTCGGGCTCTGTTTTTGCGGGTTGGACAGCTCTGCGATTTGGTCGAACTGCTGATCCGCAAGTTCGATAAGCCCGGCTGCGAGCGTGAACGCGCGATCAATTTGTGGGTCCAGCTCGCCGTGAGAGCGCTTGTAGCGCACATCGTGCTCGAACTCCGCCCACGCGTGCTGTAGCACCGTCCGTACTTGCACCTCGAAGACTTGCCCGCGGTAGTGTTCGAGCTCCTCGTTATGCTCACCTACCTGGAGCACCAGGTGGTGCGAGCCGTATCCGAACGTGCCCGACACCCTCGTCTCCTGCGCCTTGTCCACGCTACGAAGCACGTCGAACTGATCCGCAAGCAAGCGAAGCACTGCTGGTATTTCGGTGGAATGCATCACGGTGATACGGGCCCCGATGAGGTCACGGATGTCGTTCCACGGGTCCGGGTACACAATCTTTCCACCACGACGCTTCTTAGCTTTCTCTTTCAGCGAAGGCCAGCTTTTGATACGCACATCGACGCGGTCAAAGTTGATACCGGCGTCGATCATAAGCTCGTGGAGCGCATGACGAAACTCCTCGGCAACCCCTTCGTGTTGCCGTAGCCACGCGAAGTAGGTGTTGCCGAGTTGCGCGATTGTGTCATTGTGCTTCGTGTTCATCGGCACAACAGTGTACCCACCGTTGCTATTCGACGGCCTCTCGACGCTCCAACAGCGCAGTAGGAAGGTACTCGAGCAGGACTCCGACCGGGACTGTGCCGTGAAACTCTCTACCGGTGAACCGCTCGAACCAGGAGCCCTGCGGCAACGTCAGTGTGGTGTCCTCCCAGCCACCCCGGCGCGCAAGTTCAAGGGGCTTTCGGGTTGCAACCGCAATCACACCAATCTCGGCCGTATCCCGGTGCTCACGAGCGAATCCGACAAAGTGCTGCTGGGATGGGCCGACCGCAAACACCGCGCGGTGCTTCCCCTCGGTAAACAAGGTCGGCGTGGTCTTTCGTGCCGTAAGGCATTCACGGATAACCAGCTGCTTGGCGGCGTCAACAGACTCGGATAGGCCGGGCCAGGACCGGCCCGGCGAACCGTCTTGCTCGCAGCCCAAGAAGTCACCCAGATTGAACTGCGGTTGCTGCCGTGCATCGAGATACCGGTGCAGCGTTTGCGTGCGTGCGGTGTAGTCGATGAAGCTTCGGTTATCTGGGTCGACAAGCGTCGTTTCGAAGAACTCCATGCCCTGGTAGGTATCAGGAATGCCAGCGCCGGCAAGCTGGAGAACTTTACGCCCCAGCGTTACTGCGACCGCCCCCTCATGGATGGTTGACACGAAGTCCGTGATCAGTGACGTTGCAGGCCCCGCCAGCACTGCGTTTACCCAATCGAGCACCTGCTGCTCATACGCCTCATCAGCGTCGAACCAGCTCGTATGCAGCGCTGCCTCACGCACTGCTTTGATCGCGTAATCATGCAGCCGCTGCGAAAGCGACTCCGTAACAATCCCATCCGCAGGCCAAACCCCCACGATATTCTGCAGTAAGAAATGCGCCGTGGCGTGGTCTGGCGGAGGCAACAGCGCTGTCGTCGTGTTCACTAACTCCGCAAACGCGTTTGGTACTTCGGCGATCTCCAGCATCCGCGCGCGCGTATCCTCGGAACGCTTCGTGTCGTGGGTGCTTAACGTCGTCATCGTCTGCGGCCACAGCTCAGCACGCTCTTGCTGTAGCAGGTGAAACTCCGCCGCGCCCACTCCGAAGCGGCCAGGAGCGCCGCCTACTTCCTGCAGCGCCACCAACCGGTTCGCCCTATAGAACAACGTGTCTTCGACCCCCTTCGCCATGACCGCACCACACACCTGCGCAAAGCGGGTGCTTGCCTCACCTTCAGCGAGCAGGGCAGCCGCGATGAGGTCGAGGGCGTCGCGCCGGGAAGGGAAGCGTTGTGCCATATCGGCCACCACGGTGGCCGTGATCCTCGACAGTGATCGGTAATCGGCGCGGTAGACGGGGATGGCTGCGACTAATGCAATGACGGTGTCAACGAGGATTTCGTCAGAGACGGCGGAGCCGGCCGTCGAAAAGTTATCGCGCCGAATAGCGCGCGTGAGACGGCGAACCTCCGCCTGAAGCTCGTGCGTTGCCACCTCACGCTTGAGCTGTAGCGCCGCGGCATCAAGCGCCGCCTGATCCCACGTGGAGCCCGATTGGCGCAGTGCGAGCATACTGAGTGTATCCTCGGCCGTCTGGTTGACGAAGATGCCGTCGAGCTCGCGAAGCGCGTCGTAGCCAGTTGTGCCGTTGACGCGCAGGCGTGGGTCGAGCGGCTCGTCGGCCTCCAAGATCTTCTCGACGACCAGCCAGCGATCGGGACCAACAACATCACGAAGCCGTGACAAGTACCCGAAAGGATCCGTGAGTCCATCCGGGTGGTCGACGCGGACGCCGTCAATCAGATCCTCAGCCACAAGCTGGCGGATGATCGCATGCGTGTGTTCAAAGACCGCGGGGTCCTCTTGTCGGATGCCCGCAAGCCCGTTGACAGAGAAGAATCGGCGATAAGAAATGATGCCGTCGCGCCAAAACATCAGCTTGTAGGACTGACGCTCGTAGACCTCCTTCGGATCGTCGTCGAGGGAAGAGCAGGTGCCTGGCTTGAGTGGGAATACGTTGTCGTAGTAGGCCAGCACGATGCCGCTTTCGGGGTTGTCCTGATCTAAATAGCGCAGCGTGAGAGCATCTTCGTCGTGTTCCTTCCCGAAGATCGGCAGGCCGAGCTTCCCGCCCGCCCCGTTGTCAGCGTGCCAATCGATATCGAAGTAGCGCTCGTACTCAGAGTCGCGACCATGCTTGAGAACGTCCCACCACCAGCTATTGAGCTGCGGGGAAGCGACACCCAGGTGGTTCGGCACGATATCGATGATCACGCCAAGGTTGAGTTTTCTGGCTGCCTCCACGAAGCGCCGGAAGCCTGCTAGTCCACCCAGTTCCGGGTTGACCACAGTCGGGTCAGTGACGTCATAGTTGTGATTCGATGTCGGCAGTGCCTGCAAGATAGGAGAGAGGTACACATGGGAAATACCGAGTGACTCCAAATAGGGCAGACACTGCGCTGCCTGGTCGAAGCCGAACGCGCGACCCGACGGATCGGCTTGTGGGCCACGCTGCTGGAGACGGTAGGTTGATGTAATTGGGGCTTGCAATACGTCCTCCTTGAAGTTACCAGCCACCCTAGTAGCTCAAGACGCACTTAGCTGCGGACGCGAGAATCACAAGAGAGAGGGAAGCCAACCGAATAGCGCATGACGTGCTCCGGATTGGCGAACGCCAGAACTTCCTCCAAGGTGGCGTCGAAGACGAAGAGTTCTTGCTGATCGCGGGAATAGAACAGCAATTCGTTGTGCGGCATGAGTACGCGATCAACGTGAGCATAGAGCGTCGAGAAGAGTTGCGGGTGAGCGAGCCAAGACGCCGCATACCCAGCAGAGCTTTGCACCTGAACTCCCTTCGGTGCTCCGAACCCTAGCGAATTTTCCGCTGGCAGGTAGTCCAAGATCACTCGGCCCTCGAGAAGATCGGTGCTCAGCATGCGCGCAGCTGAGTTCCATGCCTGGTGGACCGTCAAGCCCATCGCGCCAATGGACTGGTGCGTCAGGCCCTCCACCGAATCTGAGTCAAAGACGCACACCAACCCGGGCGCCAAACTGATGTAAGCGGTCGAAGCCCCGAAACCTGGCGTGAGCCACGCACGCGAAGAACTCGACGTGACTTCACAACGTCGGGCCAGACGGGGGAAAATGGGTACAAGCATTGAAGGGGCGCACGGAGCGGGCATATGAGTAGTCATATGTACTTAGACCGTTCAAACCCGCCGATGGTTCCCAAAAAGTTTTAAAACGGTGGTTGCTCGTTCAATCCTAGGGCATCCAGTAATTGATCGGCCTTCCAGATTGCTATGTCTTGGCCCTGCTCAATAAGCTGCCGAGCCCGCTTTTCCTTCGAGGTCATTGACCCCCATTCGCCAACAACGAGGATGGTGGTCTTCTTCGTCACGTTCTTGCCCACCTGGCCGCCCTGAGCAGCAATGCCTTGCCACAGCGCACCCTTATCAAATGGAGAAAACTCACCGGTCAGCGTGACGTGCTGCCCAAACAATGGCGAGGAAGCATCAGCATCGAGCGCCGGTTCTGGCACCGTGTCCGGGGTTGCCACCGCTTGCCACGGAGCTGGCTTGCGACCCTTGCTCTGCTTCTGTGTGCTCTTTCTAGAGGGGCCCGCTTGGTTGCTTCCAGCAGGTGCAGGAACTGCAGCGGCAGCTGCCTGCATGCCTCCCTTGGCGATGCTTTCTGCTTGCAGTGCACGGCCCGCGCCGGATCGGTCCCTGAGCACTGGAGTCACCCGATGGGAATCGATCGAGCCCAAAGTGAAGCCTGCGTCATGGACAAACCCAACAAGTGAACCCTGGTAGTGCGCCCGACGGGCCAGGCCAACCATGATGCCCGCACAGGCTGCAGCATCCGCGCAGGCGTCGTGGTGCTGCTCCAGCGGCACGCCGAAGTGAGACGCCAAGGTGGGCAACTTGTGGTTCTCAACATCAAGGTCGCACGAGCGTGCCTGCGCCAACGAGCATGCGAAGAGCACCTGTGGCGCATCCATCCCGACTGCACCAGCAGCTTGAAACAGCGCAGTGCTATCAAAATGCGCATTGTGAGCCACAAGGGGGAGGGAACCAGCGAACTCGACAAGTTGCGCAATACAGTCAGCCACACTTGGTGCGTCTGCCACGTCCTCCCGACGAATCCTATGAATAGCGACGTTGTGGGGGTCAAACTCGGCCCACTGCTCCGGAGGCATACACAACCAAGAAACGCGGTCAGTTTCTACACCATCAATGACTTTCACTGCACCGATCTGACAGATAGAACCCCACCTCTGGTTGGCAGTTTCCACATCAAACGCAACGAAATCAAAGCCAGGCAAACCGCTTGAACCGCTTCGCTGCGCGTCCTGCGTCGGGGCGTCGCCACGCTGCGCAGCAGAAATAGCATCCTCGAGCTCGCGCATCGCAGCGCCCGCGCCAGGCGCAAAAACAACGTTTACAACGATGTCGCTACACGTGATACTGACGGTGCCCGTGCTCCAGTCATCGCCTTCGGTCAAGTCAACCTTTGTGATTGCCTCTATCGGAATGCGCGTGGGCTCGCTGGAGCCAGCCAGCGCCGCCTCCAAGGGGGTTGGGGTGACGACCAGCTCCGTATTCGAAACACTCAACGTCGCACGGCTAGCAGTAATCACAGCGTATGGCTCCAATCAAAAATCCGGTAGGCGGGTAGCACACATACTACTCACCCACCGGACATGAAACTGACGGCGGTCAAGCCCCTGGAGTTAGGCGTCCTCGCGAACCGGGGCACCTACCTGTTTCAGCACAACTGTGGACCGCGCCGGGACGACTGTGGTCTCCGAGGCGCCGATTGTCAGCGTGCTCGCCGGGTAGCCAAGTTGCTCAGTTGTATCGATGAGCACCTCCCAGCTTGATCCGAACTCCTGTGGCAGAAGCGTGAATTCGATGTCTTCGTAGTGGGCGTTGAACATCAGAATGAACGAATCATCTCGCACACGCTGACCGCGAGCATCCGGCTCCGCGATAGCGTCGCCGTTGAAGTACACCATCAAGGCCTTGCCGAAGGCGAAGTCCCAGTCGGACTGCGTCATGAGTTCGCCGGAAGGAACTAGCCAAGCAATCTCGCGGTCGACCACATCCGCGCCAAGCGCACCACCTTCCAAGAACCGACGCCTGCGGAAGACCGGGTGAGCCTTGCGGATCGCGATCAGGCGCTTTGTGAATTCGTGCAGCTGCTCGCTGTCGTCGAGCTGTGTCCAGTCCATCCACGCGATTTCATTGTCCTGGCAGTACACATTGTTGTTACCGCCCTGGGTGCGGGCAAGCTCGTCGCCGTGGGAGATCATCGGTGTGCCCTGGGAGAGCAGGAGCGTCGTCAAGAAGTTGCGACGCTGCTGCGCACGCAACTGATTCACCTCGGCATCATCCGTCGGGCCCTCGACGCCACAGTTCCAGGAGCGGTTGTGGCTTTCGCCGTCGCGGTTGTCCTCACCGTTGGCCTCGTTGTGCTTGTGGTTGTAGGAAACCAAGTCATTCAACGTGAAACCGTCGTGGGCCGTAATGAAGTTAATCGAGGCAGTAGGGCGACGTCCGTTGTGTTGGTACAAGTCAGAGGAGCCGGTCAGACGGGATGCGAACTCACCAAGCGTAGCGGGTTCACCGCGCCAGAAGTCGCGCATCGTGTCGCGGTACTTACCATTCCATTCGCTCCACAGCGCAGGGAAGTTGCCAACTTGGTAGCCTCCCTCACCGACATCCCATGGCTCGGCGATCAACTTGACCTGCGAGACTACCGGGTCCTGTTGGACCAGGTCGAAGAATGTTGCCAGACGATCGACGTCAGAGAACTCGCGTGCAAGGGTCGAAGCTAGATCGAAACGGAAACCATCGACGTGCATCTCAGTGACCCAGTAACGCAAAGAGTCCATGATGAGCTGCAGTGAGTGAGGGTCGCGCACATTGAATGAGTTTCCGGTGCCTGTGTAGTCCATGTAGTGGAACTTGTCGTTGTTCACCAGGCGGTAGTAGGCCTCATTGTCGATGCCGCGGAAAGCAATGGTGGGGCCGAGGTGGTTGCCTTCAGCAGTGTGGTTGTACACGACGTCAAGGATGACCTCCATGCCTGCCTCGTGGTACGCCCGCACCATGCCCTTGAACTCGGCGACGGCGTCGCTCGGCTGCGCAGTAGCTGCGTAGTTGTTCTCGGGTGCGAAGAATCCAAAGGTGTTGTAGCCCCAGTAGTTACGCAGCCCGAGATCACGCAGTCGGTCGTCCTGTAGGAACTGGTGGACCGGCAGGAGCTCGACAGACGTCACACCCAGATCCTTGAGATAATTGACCACTGCTGGGTGTGCCATGCCTGCGTAGGTGCCGCGGAGGTTTTCGGGTACGTCAGGGTGCGTCTGGGTCATGCCTTTGACGTGGCATTCGTAGATGACTGTTTCCTCATCTGGGATGCGTGGTGCACGGTCATCGCCCCAGTCAAAGAACGGGTTGATGACGACAGAAAGCATCGTATGGCCCAGCGAGTCTTCTTCGTTGCGGCCCGTTCCGCGGACCTCTGCATTGATGTCATAGGAAAACAGCGAAGAATGCTGTGAGAACTCGCCGTCGAAAGCGCGCGCGTAGGGGTCGACGAGCAACTTGTTCGCGTCGCAGCGCTTGCCGTTCGCTGGATCCCACGGACCATGGACGCGGTAGCCGTAGCGCTGTCCAGGTGTAATTCCTGGAAGGTAGGCGTGCCACACGTGGTTGTCTACCTCTTCAAGTTCGATGCGAGTTTCGGCGCCTTCGTCGTCGATAAGGCAAAGTTCAACCTTCTCCGCAACTCCTGAAAAGAGCGTGAAGTTTGTTCCGGCACCGTCATAGGTAGAACCTAGCGGGTATGGGGAACCAGGCCACACGACGATATCGTTCGCGGGCTTTGGGGAAGTAGAGCTTTGAATCATAAGGAATCACCATAGTGCACCCCCGGGGGTTCCCGCATTGCGAAACCCTCACCAGCCTGGCAATCAGCAGCCCGCTTGCAGCCCCCGAATGATGAGATCGACGGAAAATGCGAACGAGTCGTCCCTCTCAATGGTCTGTGATTGTGGCAATGTTTCGCTTGCATTCGTAGCCGCTACCAGCTGGGATTCAGTTTGCTGGACGAGGGCACTGCCAAGGATCAGGTGTAGGAGAGCATCGGCGGTTGCGCGGAGCTGAGGTGTCGACGCCCCTTCGACTTCCATAGCCAATGATGTGATGAAAAAGCGCTGGAGTTGGGAGTGTATCGGAGACTCCGGATTGCCTACCGCTGTGACCGTCACCTCAGCACCATCTCGAATGCTGAGCAGGCAGTTACGGAGCATTCTGGCTGCTTCACTCGTGGATGTGGCTGGTGAGGAGGAGGTTGTGAGGGGCGCAACGATGTGCTCTGCCAGGCGAGCCACAAGGTCCTGTTTGCTTGCCACATGCCAATACAGCGCTGACGGTGCGACGTCGAGCTCCTTGGCGATCCTGCGCATTGACACATCGGCTAAGCCATATGACCTGAGTAAATCCATCGCAGTGATCGTGATCTGATCCACGGACAGGTGCATGTGTGCCCATGTTACCTGTCTCATGGTGGAGAGGGGGTGGACGTTTACAACGAGTTCACAGAGAGTGTTCAGATACTTTGTACCGGAGCGTAATTGGGCCAGCAGAAACGAGTGGTTAAAATTGGCATCAACGATTTTTAACGTAACAGGCCGGGTACAACCGTTGTGCTGGTCGCTGTAAGGAGAGATACGTCGTGAGGATTTCCACCACTGGTTCCAAGGTTGCTGCAGCTGCCGTTGTTGCATTGGCAATGTCATTGACTGCGTGTGGCTCTGATGACGAGACCGCGGGCGGCGGACTGTCCACCGCTGCCAGCGCTCCGAATTCGGCGGCTTCTGAGAAAGATAAGGCCGAGAATTCGGCGAAGGAAGAGCCGAAGAAGGACGAAAAGGGCGAGAAGAAGTCCGACGACAAAAAGCAGACGGAGGCACAAGGGGAGCCCGGTGCGATCCCAACGATTGCGAATCCGTTTGAGGACGGAGAGTTCGCTGTTCCAACCTTCGAGCCAATCGAGGGCGGTAAAGAAGGCACCGAAGAGCAGCGCAAGGAAATGGAGGAAGTGGTTCGCAAGGTGACCAACCCGGAGTCCTTCGAAAAGTGGACGCGCGTCATCTTGGATAACTCCTGTAAGAAGATCACCGAACCCGCACTGGAAGAGATGGAGCGCCAAGGCGTTTCCCTCGAGGTGATTGAGCAGGCTGCCCGTATGCAGGAAGAGGCCGGTCAGGCGATTGAGATCCCGAAGACCGAAATTTCCCTGAGCGACGTCCGCGTTGATGGCAACCATGCTTCGGCGACAGTGAAGTCGAATAACTCCGAGGGCGAAAAGACCCAGACCCAGCTCTTCACGCACGAAGACGGTCGCTGGAAGCTGTGCAACTAGCACAGCAGCTCGACTCCAAGCCGCGCGCCACGATCCACGCTGGCGCCGGCCTGCTTTTCGTTGGGCTTGTCAGCGGTGTAATCGGTGGGGCAGCGTGGGCGTGGTTGCGTCCCCCGATAGTGACCGTTGTGTCGGATGGATCGTTCATGATCGATGAAACGGAAACGATCCAGAATGCGCAGTTTGCTGGACTCGGCTGGCTAGCGGTGGTGTTGTTGGTAGTCGGGTTGGTTGTCGGTGCTGCGGGTCGAGCGCGTCGAGGCGGGGGCCAGCTCGCATGGTTTGTCTGGCAGCTCATCGTTGCCGCGCTCGCCGGATACGTTGTATTGGCGGTTGGCGGAATGGTCTCGGGCTGGCTCACAGCTTTGCCTGAGCATGCAGACGGCTTCCAGGACGGTCAACGCTTCAGCGTGTTTCCGATAGTTGCCCCGGGAGTGGCGTTGTGCCTCGCTCCATTCGCCACAGGACTCGTCGCGTGGTCGAGGATGGTGATCCGCGCAGTCGACACCCCCGAAATAGTGTGAACTACCTTATTCCCTTGGTGAAAGCTCTGGGGTGACGCCTTTTTTGGCCTGAACAGCGTTTTCGCGCCTGTCGGAGAATACAATGGCTGCGGTACGTATTGTGCTCATTTGTTGAATCTGGGAGACACGAAAATGCTGAGAGTTACCGACCTCCGGGGGACAACCCCAACGACCGCCGAACTTCGCAGGGCACTGCCACGTGGTGGCGTTGATGTCCATGCCGTGCTTCCCGCAGTTACGCCGATCGTTGAAGAGGTTCGCGTAGGCGGTGCCGAAAAGGCACTCGAATACGGAGAGAAGTTCGACGGGATCCGTCCAGCATCCGTGCGGGTGCCGTCGGAGGTGATCAAAGAGGCCGTCGACAAGCTTGATCCTGCGCTGCGCTCCGCGCTTGAAGTCGCGATCGAGCGGATTCGCAAGGTACACGCTGAACAGAAGCCGCAGCCACACACTACGACGCTTGCGAATGGCGCAACTGTCACCGAGACATTTATTCCTGTTTCGCGCGTGGGACTTTATGTTCCAGGTGGAAAGGCGGTGTACCCCTCGAGCGTGCTCATGAACGTGATTCCTGCGCAGGAGGCGGGGACGGACAGCATGGTGGTCTGCACTCCTCCTCAGGAGGAGTTCGGCGGCTGGCCGCACCCAACGACGCTCGCCGCGTGCGCGCTGCTCGGCGTCGATGAAGTGTGGGCAGTCGGTGGAGCCCAGGCGATTGCATTGCTGGCGTACGGCGATGATGCCCACGGCCTGGAACCAGTTGATATGGTGACCGGACCGGGGAACATCTACGTTGCTGCCGCGAAGCGTGTAGTCAACGGCACGGTGGGCATTGACGCGGAGGCCGGCCCGAGCGAGATCGCGGTTATCGCCGATGATAGCGCGAATGCGGAATACGTGGCGCTCGATCTGATTTCGCAGGCAGAGCACGACGAGCAAGCAGCTAGTGTGCTTATCACCGACTCAGAGGCCCTGGCGCAGGAAGTCGGCCAACTCGTTGAGCAGCGCTCGAAGGAAACGCTCAACGCTGAGCGCGCCTCTACTGCGCTGGGCGGTAAGCAGTCCGGCATCATCCTGGTCGATGATATTGAGAAGGCTGTCGCAGTCGCAGACGTTTACGCAGCAGAGCACCTGGAGGTGCACACGCGCGATGCTCGCGCGGTTGCGGAGCGAGTTCGAAACGCGGGCGCAATTTTCGTCGGGCCATACTCACCGGTCCCACTCGGTGACTATGCGGCTGGCTCGAACCACGTCTTGCCGACATCCGGGACGGCGCGCTTCAACCCCGGCCTGTCCACCCTGACGTTCCTGAAGCCTGTCAATCTCATCGAGTACGACAAGGCAGCGTTGGCGGAAATTGCTGAGGACATCATGGTGCTGGCTGCGGAAGAGCAGCTTCCTGCACACGGTGAATCCATTAAGGCACGAGGAAACGGAGCTAAGTAAGTATGTTTACTGATCCCTCGACGATCGCGAAGGGCGTCACGCTCGAATCGCTACCACTTCGCGACGAGCTGCAAGGAAAGAACCCATACGGCGCCCCACAGTTGAAAGTGCCTGTCGCGCTGAACACCAACGAGAATCCGTACCCGCCCTCTGAGGCGTTGATTCAGGACCTGGTTGCCGAGGTTGAAGCTGCGGCACGGTCGCTCAACCGCTACCCAGAGCGCGACGCCGTGTTGCTTCGGGAAGACTTGGCCGCATACGTGTCGAAGCAGACGGGGGTCCAAGTCAGCAAAGACAATATTTGGGCCGCAAACGGTTCGAACGAGATTTTGCAGCAGCTGTTGCAAGCTTTCGGTGGCCCCGGACGCAGTGCCTTGGGGTTCGTGCCTAGCTACTCGATGCACCCAATCCTTGCGGCGGGCACGCAAACCGAGTTTATCCCGATTGATCGCAACGAATCTTTCGATATCGATGTGCAGCAGGCCGTGCAGGCCGTCGAAAAGCACGCGCCGGACGTCATCTTTATCACTACGCCGAACAATCCAACTGGCGGTGAGACTGCACTCGAAGACATCGAAAAGATTGTTCAGGCTGCACCTGGCATCGTGATTATTGACGAGGCGTACGCTGAGTTTTCGGATTCCCCGTCCGCAACGACGCTGCTAGCAACGTATCCAGAGAAGCTCGTTGTGTCGCGCACGATGTCGAAGGCGTTCGATTTCGCAGGCGCGCGCCTAGGGTACTTCGTTGCAGCACCGGCGTTTATCGACGCCGTCATGCTGGTTCGCTTGCCGTACCACCTCTCGGTGCTCTCCCAGGTCGCTGCACGCGTGGCGCTGAAGCACGCCGGGGACACGCTCGCGACGGTTGACAAGTTGGCGCAGGAGCGCGTGCGCGTGCAAGCAGCGCTGGAAGAGATGGGCTACAAGATTGTGCCGAGCTCGTCGAATTTCATCTTCTTCGGCCCGTTTGGCGATGCCACTTCGACCCATGCAGCGTGGCAGCAGTTCCTCGACTGTGGCGTACTCATTCGTGACGTTGGCGTCGCAGGTCACCTGCGAGTGACGGTTGGACTTGATAGCGAAAACGATGCCTTCCTAGAGGCAGCAAGAAAGGTACTTCATGGCGAATAGGGTAGGGACCGCACACAGGAAGACGTCTGAATCCGACATCACTGTGTCCATCGATCTCGACGGCACAGGCGTGACTGACATTGACACCGGATTGCCGTTTTTCGATCACATGCTCACCGCATTCGGAGCCCACGGTGCTTTCGACCTCACGGTGAAGGCGAAAGGCGACACGGAGATCGATGCCCACCACACGGTGGAAGACACCGCCATCACGCTCGGGTGGGCGCTACTGGATGCGATCGGGGACAAGCGTGGCATCCGCCGCTTTGGCTCGATGCTGTTGCCGATGGACGAAACGCTCGTTGAGGCAGTTGTAGATCTGTCTGGGCGTCCGTACTTTGTGATGAACGGTGAGCCGGAGCATATGGATTGGCAGGTCATCGGCGGACACTACGCCACGGTGATAAACCGTCATTTCTTTGAGACGCTTGCGTATAACTCCCGAATGACCTTGCACGTGAATGTGCGCTATGGTCGCGATCCGCACCACATTACGGAAGCCGAATTCAAGGCTGTGGCCCGCAGTTTGCGAGCTGCAGTGGATGCAGACCCAAAGATTACGGGTGTGCCGTCGACAAAGGGTGCGTTATAGGTGGGAGGCATTCCAGCAAGTATGGGGGTGCTTGGCCTCTTCGTGTTGGCGGGTGTGCTCGCAGGCGGAGTGTGGTCAACGTACCAGCGTGGATTGAGGGTGCCGACTGCAGTGTTAGCCTTGGCTACTGCGCTGGCGCTCGCATTCGCGATTATGGCAATGATGGAGGTTATGTAGTTTGAAGTTCTTCCCACCAACACCGCTTACTGTTGAGGAAATCAACTCGGTCTCGAGCGTTTGGAAGGCACGCGGCATGAAGCCCGTTCTGCTCGCGGTGATGGCAGCGTTCGCCGCATGGGCGGTGCTGCTGCCGGTGATTCCTACGGCGGTGCTCGATGCAGGAGGAACCGAAACGCTGGCCGGGCTTACCACCGGTGTGTTCATGCTCGCTACAGTGCTTACACAGATGGCGACACCTGCGCTGCTGCGCAAGTTCGGGTTTGGCCTGATTATGGGGCTGTCTTCTTTGCTCTTGGGTGTTCCGGCGTTCGCCTACGCGTTGGGAATGGAAGCCGGAACAGTGCTGACTGTGAGCGCGATCCGCGGTGTTGGGTTTGGCGCGCTGACGGTAGCGGAGGCAGCCGTCGTCGCTGAGTTGGTACCGCGTCGCTTGCTGGGGCGGGCGACCGGCACGCTGGGCATCATGGTGGGCTTGTCTCAGATGGTCGGCTTGCCGACGGGCCTCGCCCTGGTCAACGTCATTGGGTATAACGCGGTGTATTACATTGCAGCGGGCGTAGGCCTCATTTCGTTGGTGGCATGCATGTTCATCCCAGCTGTGCCACAAGCGGACCGCGATGAGTTGAGCGTGGCGCACGTGCACGTACCGATGTGGCGGCTTGTGTTTGTTCCGGGCATGGCCTTGATGTTCGTCACCTCAGCGTATGGCGCAATTACTAACTTCCTTCCCGCGGCGATGCGCGATCTCGATCCGGCCAAGGGAGCGGCGCTTGGCGGTGTGATGCTGGGCGTGATGAACTTCGCTTCTATGTTGTCGCGCTACGCAGCGGGTCAGGTCATGGACCGCAAGGGATACCCAGGCAGCATTCTCATTCCGTGCCAGTTCATTGCTGCAGGTGGTGTCTTTCTCATCGCGCTCATTCTGCTTCTTGATCTGCCGGTGTGGTGGATGGCGTTGGCAGCGTTGATCTACGGTGTTGGATTCGGCGCGGTACAGAACGAGGCGCTCACCTTGATGTTCTATCGCTTGCCCCGTTCGAAGAGCTCTGAGGCCTCTGCGATTTGGAATATTGCATTCGACGGAGGAACAGGTCTGGGGTCGACGATGTACGGCATGTTGCTGACAATGATGATGTTTACTCCGATGTTTGGTCTGGCGGCGGCCGTGATCCTTATTGGCGTAGTTATTACGTTGCTGGATAGGCAGCTGGGCAAGCACCGTGTCGTCGAAGTTAATAACTTGTCCGTGCGGCTGAAAAATGTTCAGCCCCCGCGCCTTTATCGGCGGAACGGGCGCTAGAATTAGTCTTCATGACTGCTAACGACATGCCACAACCCCATGTTGCGCTGCTCGACTACGGGGCAGGAAATATCCGATCCGCTCAGCGTGCGCTAGAACAAGTTGGCGCGCGCGTCAGCGTTACTGCCGATCCAGCGATCGCGGTGGAGGCTGACGGCCTGTTAGTGCCGGGGGTTGGCGCGTTTGATGCATGCATGCGTGGGTTGCAGGCGATGCAAGGGGGGCGCATCATCGGACAGCGTCTTGCAGGTGGTCGTCCTGTGCTGGGTATCTGCGTTGGTATGCAAATCCTTTTTGAGCATGGAGTCGAGCATGGCATTGATACCGCTGGATTAGCAGAGTGGCCGGGGACCGTTGAAAAGCTCCAGGCTCCTGTGCTTCCACACATGGGGTGGAACACCGTCGACATAGTTCGCGGCTCGCGCATGTTCGACGGCATTAATATAGACGAGCGCTTCTACTTCGTGCATTCGTACGGCGTTCGCGAATGGACGCTGAAAGCGGATGAGTTCATTGCGCCGCCACTTGTGCACTGGTCGGAGCACGGTGGAGATAAGTTTGTGGCTGCCGTCGAAAATGGCCCGCTCTGGGCGACGCAGTTTCACCCTGAGAAGTCTGGTGACGCAGGACTTCATCTCTTGGAAAACTGGGTGAAGACTCTGTAGCGGGCGCCGAACCTGGCTGAGTTAGATTGGATAAGATGAGCACCATGACTTTTACTTTGTTGCCTGCTGTTGATGTTGTTGAAGGTCAGGCCGTGCGGCTGGACCAGGGGGAAGCCGGGACGGAGAAGAGCTACGGGGATCCCCTGGAGGCTGCTCGCCGTTGGGAAGAGCAGGGGGCGCAGTGGCTGCACTTCGTGGATTTGGACGCTGCGTTTGGGCGTGGCTCGAACCATGAGTTGATGGCGGATATCACTGCGAAGCTGGGTATCGCTGTCGAGCTCACGGGTGGTATTCGTGACGACGCCACGTTGGAGCGGGCCCTTGCCACCGGAGCGAAGCGCGTCAATATTGGCACCGCGGCGCTACAGGATCCGGAGTGGACCTGTAAGGCAATTGAGCGCTACGGCGACAAGATCGCGATTGATATCGCGGTGCGTGAAACTGATGGTGAGTGGCGTACGAAGGGGAACGGCTGGACGTCCGACGGCGGTGATCTGTGGGAGGTTCTGGAGCGGTTCGATGCCGCTGGTTGCAGCCGTTTCGTGGTGACCGACGTGAGCAAGGACGGCACGCTAGCGGGGCCGAATGTTGCACTGTTGCGGGAGGTCGCCGCAGCGACGGACGCTCAGATTACTGCCTCGGGCGGAATCGCGACTCTCGACGACGTCGTAGAAGTGGCCCGGTATACCGATGAAGGGATCGACTCCGTCATTATCGGCAAGGCTCTCTACGAGAAGCGCTTCACGCTGAGTGAGGCGCTGGAGGCCGTCGCAAAGGTATCGAAGGGCGAGTAAACAGCGTGCGGGATCTGCAGGCATACCGAGCTATTGCGTTAGAGGCGGTCGATGAAGCCGCCGAGCTGTTTCGAACACATATCGGTGCAGCTCCAGCGCTCTTTAAGGGCGAAGGTGACTTTGCCACGGAAGCGGATCTCGCCATTGAAACGTTGCTGAGGAAACGCTTGACGGAAGCGACCGGTATCCCCGTGTTCGGGGAGGAACACGGCGGGGACCTCAACGCTGAGGCGTGCTGGGTGCTCGATCCTGTCGACGGCACCTCGAACTACTCGTGTGGCAACCCGATGTGCGCGATCTTGGTAGCGCTCCTTATCGACGGCCAACCGGTCGTCGCGGTGACCGACATGCCTTTGCTGGGGCACCGCATGCATGCGATCTCGGGTGAGCCCGTTGTGCTTGACGGCGACCCATTGCCTGCGCTCCCACAGGGCGTTGATCCTTCGACGACGGCCGCTCAGGTCGGCGTTGCAACCGTTGGTTCGGATGATCGCGCTGCGTTTCCAGCGGAAGGCCGCTTGGCCTTCGTCGGTGAATTGGCTGCCACCTCACTGCGACCACGCATGACCGGCTCGGTGGGCGTGGACTTGGCGTTTGTGGCGTCGGGTGTGTTCCAGGCCAGCGTGAGTTTCTCCCCGCATGTGTGGGATAACGCGGCCGGTGTCTTGTTCGGTCGCTGCGCGGGCGCGACGGTGACTGACGTGTACGGGCAGCCGTGGGAGATGTCGTCGATGGGGGCTGTTATTGGTACGAATGCTGCCCATGCGACTGCGCTCGCGACGGTCCAACGGTGCTTTGAAAGCCCTGATAGGCAGAGTGCTTCGCGGTAGTATGTAGTTTCCGGAACGTATTTGCGGGCTGGAGTAGCGTGGCACAAAACATGTATGGAGGGTAATTACCTTGTCTGTTGCAATCCGTGTGATTCCTTGCCTCGACGTGGACGACGGGCGGGTAGTAAAAGGCGTAAATTTTGAAAACCTGCGGGACGCTGGTGATCCCGTAGAGCTTGCTCAGCGGTACGGTCTGGAAGGCGCTGATGAGCTTACTTTTTTGGACGTAACCGCGTCGCGTGAGGGCCGTGGAACGATGCTTGAGGTCGTCCGTAAGACCGCAGAGCAGGTATTTATCCCGCTGACCGTTGGCGGAGGCGTTCGAAGCGTCGAAGACGTCTCTGAGTTGCTGCGTGCTGGCGCGGACAAAGTCAGTGTGAATACAGCGGCGATTCACCGGCCAGAGCTACTGCGTGAGCTCAGCGAGAAGTTTGGAGCGCAGTGCATTGTCTTGTCTGTCGACGCGCGTCGCGTGCCGAATGGTGGGCTTCCGCAGCCGTCTGGGTTTGAAGTGACCACGCACGGAGGTACGCGTTCGGCTGGTCTCGACGCGGTGGAGTGGGCTCGCACTGGACAAGACCTGGGTGTGGGGGAAATCTTGCTGAACTCGATGGACGGAGATGGGACCAAGGAAGGGTTCGATCTCGAGCTGTTGGAGAAGGTTCGAGCAGCGGTAAGCATCCCGGTGATTGCTTCCGGTGGCGCTGGCAAGGCTGCAGACTTCCCGCCAGCAGTAAAAGCGGGCGCAGACGCCGTACTTGCGGCGTCGATCTTCCACTTCGGCGAAGTGAGCATCGCGGAAGTAAAGGATGCGCTTCGGAATGAGGGCTTTGAGGTTCGCTGATGACTGAACTACGACCAGAAGATGCCGTATTGGATCCTGCAATTGCTGCTCGGCTGAAGAAGAACGACCGCGGCCTGGTTCCCGCCGTGGTGCAGGCTGCTGACACCGGTGAGGTCCTCATGATGGCCTGGATGGATGAGCGGGCGCTGGCGTACACGCTGGAAACGCGACGAGGGACGTACTTCTCTCGCTCCCGTAACGAATACTGGGTAAAAGGGCTCACCAGTGGCGCTGTGCAAGAGGTCCGCGAGGTGCGCCTCGACTGCGACGGCGACACCTTGCTGGTGAAGGTGACCCAGACGGATGGTGCCTGTCATACGGGGGACCGTACGTGCTTCGATGCAGATCTGCTGTTGGAGGATATCTAGGTGAATACGGCGAACCGCGTCGGCGCACTGCTGGTGGGCGTCGGTGGCGCGCTGGCGTGGGTGGGGTCCAGGATGGACTGGTTTACTGTCGAAGTTTTCGACGACCGCGCTGGAGCCAGTACCACTACCGTCGATGGTTCAATGTGGTCTACGGAGATCGCGGCAGTGGCGCTCATTCTGATCGTTGCAATGATTGCGATATTCGCGCTGCGGCGAGTTGGGCGTCGAATAGTAGGTGTGGTGGCCGCACTAGGCGCCGTGGGCGCCGGCGTATCGGGCTTGCGAACCTTATTAGCCGAGCCTGACTTGGAGCGTTTGCACACACTGCTGAGTGCCGGAAGCGGGGAGCAGGGAGGAGCAGCCAGTGACGGGGCGATTGCCGCGTGGGCGGAGATCACACAGGTGCAGCAGCATAGCGCTGGCATTTACCTGGTCATCTTGGGGGCGCTTCTGGGGCTTATTGGAGCGCTCACGGTTGTAATGCGGCCCGGTGTAGATTCCGCGAAGCTCAACAAGTATGAGACAGAGGCTGTGCGCCGTGAAAAGCTAGGTGAAGATCTCGAAGCTCGGCCGGACTCTGGGCGCGTGATGTGGGACGCCTTGGACTCCGGAATTGACCCTACGGATGATGAGGCACGCCGATAAATATTCGGTATACCCCCGTGAAATTTCATGAAATAAATACGCGCGGGCTACGCTGGCAACTGCAACAATAGGCTTTCACCTCGGAGTCACGCGGGAGGCGAGTATGTGTGCCACGGATGTACACAGCGATCTCTTCGCTGCAGTGCAGCGGCAGGTCGCGCGCCGTGAGTCCTTGGTGTCGTTCCAAGAGGTGAAGGATCGCTCGCGGGCAGCTGCATCTGCGCGCGACGCATACGCGGCCGTTGACTCAGACGGATGCGCAATTATTGCCCAGGTACAGTACAACCAGCACGGCGTCCGGACTACGCAGCAACGGATTCACCGAGCGGCACTTGCCGCAGTGGAGCTTGAGATGCAGGGGGCGCAGCTGCTCGCGTGTTCGGGTGCGCTGTTTGGCCGTGAGGTCGCGAACATTGAGATGGACGCAGCGAGGGCAGCAGTGCATATACCGGTGGTGAGCTTGGATACGATTGTTGATCCGTACCAAGTGCACGAGGCTCGCTGCTATGGAGCCGATGCGCTTGTGCTTCGTGCAGATATTCTTGAGCAGCCGCGACTGGAGGCGTTGCTAGATAGAGCGGAGACGCTTGGCATGTCGGCCTTCGTACAAGTCGGAGACGCTGAGGAGGCGGCACGTGCACTTCGGGCGGGTGCATCGGTGTTGGCTGTTGTGCCACCGAAACGTCCATCGGGGGAGACTGATCACTTCGCACTGGGTGAGCTTGTTGCAGGCCTTCCGAGCAAGATCCGCGTGGTGATGATGGCGGATGTGTTGACTCCGCGTGATCTGTTTAACGTCGCTGCCGCAGGAGCAGACGCCATTTTGGCGAATGCCGAAGCGGCTATTCCTTCACTTGCTACCGCCGGGCGACACCCCGCGTGCGCTTCCCGCCGATAATCAGGCACACTAGGGGGCGTGCAAACTACGATTCTGGCAAACATTCCCTCGCCACCACAGGGTGTGTGGCACATTGGCTGGCTCCCGGTGAGGGCGTACGCGCTGTGCATCATCACCGGCATTCTGCTTGCAATGTGGGTGGGCACGCGACGCTATCGTGCGCGTGGTGGTGATCCCGACGTGATTTGGGACGCGGCAATTGTCGCTATCCCCATGGGCATCATTGGCGGTCGGCTCTACCACGTGCTGACGGATCATGATAAATACTTCGGCCCCGGCAAAGATCCACTGCAGGCGCTGAACATTACTGCGGGTGGTTTGGGCATCTGGGGCGCAGTCGCACTGGGCGCGGCGAGCGTGTGGTTGCTGCTGCGGTGGAAGAAGATTGCTGTTGGGCCTGTTGCCGATGCGCTGGCGCCAGGCATCGTGTTGGCCCAGGCCGTGGGACGCCTTGGGAACTGGTTCAATCAGGAACTCTATGGTGCTGAAACGACGGTACCGTGGGCGTTGGATATCTACTACCGCGTTGACGAGCAAGGGGCGTTCGCTCCGCTGACAGGGCGTTCTACCGGTGAGGTCATCGCGAGCGTTCACCCGACGTTCCTCTACGAGTTGGTGTGGAATCTGCTTGTGTTTGCTTTCCTGCTTTGGGCAGATAAGCACTTCAGGCTCGGACACGGCAGAGTATTTTGGCTATACGTTTCTGGCTACACGATGGGCCGATTTGCAATCGAGTTGATGCGTACTGACGCCGCAACACTAATTTTGGGGTTGCGTGTGAACACGTGGGTTTCAGGGCTGCTTTTTGTTGTTTCACTTGGGATTTTCTTCCTATTGCCACGTGGGAGAGAAGCCGAGAAGGAACTCGCTCACAACGATAATGATGATACGAATCGTGATTCGGGGTAGGGTGGTATCCGAAGTGGAAGATAGGCCACACGATACGGCAGTGGAGAATTCACACACTATCTGGCCTTGAAACCACCGGTAATTGTTGAATCGCTACTAGGTTGGATCTCGTGGATAGAAGAACAAAGATCGTATGTACGCTTGGCCCTGCTGTGGCCAGCAAAGAAGCAATCCTCGGACTTGTGCGCGACGGCATGGATGTCGCCCGCCTCAACTTCTCCCACGGCGACTATCCGGACCACGAGCAGAACTACCGCTGGGTCCGCGAAGCCACCGATGAAACGGGACACGCAGTTGGCATCCTCGCCGACCTTCAGGGTCCGAAAATCCGTCTTGGGCGTTTTGAAGAAGGCGCCACCGTCTGGGAGACGGGCGAAACGGTCCGCATCACAGTCGATGACGTGCCAGGCACGCACGACCGAGTCTCGACGACTTACAAGAACCTCGCCAAGGACGCGAAGCCGGGCGACCGCCTGCTCGTCGACGACGGCAAGGTCGGTCTGGTCTGTGTCGAAGTCGACGGCAACGACGTTGTCTGCCGCGTGACCGAAGGTGGCCCTGTTTCCAACAACAAGGGTGTTTCCCTGCCGGGGATGGACATCTCCGTCCCGGCGTTGTCCGAGAAGGACAAGGCGGACCTGCGGTTCGCACTCAAGATGGGTGTCGACGTCGTCGCGCTGTCCTTCGTGCGCTCGCCGGCAGATGTTGACCTGGTTCATGAGATCATGGACGAAGTTGGCCGTCGTGTCCCAGTCATCGCGAAGCTGGAGAAGCCAGAAGCAGTCGACGCCCTGGAGTCAATCATCCTGGCATTCGACGCCGTGATGGTTGCCCGTGGCGACCTCGGCGTTGAGATTCCGCTTGAACTTGTTCCAGGTGTGCAGAAGCGCGTCATCCAGATCGCTCGTGAAAACGCGAAGCCGGTCATCGTCGCTACGCAGATGCTGGATTCGATGATTGATAACTCGCGTCCGACGCGTGCAGAGGCTTCCGACGTTGCGAACGCCGTGCTCGATGGTGCAGACGCCGTCATGCTCTCCGGTGAGACTTCCGTTGGCGTTGACCCGCACAACGTGGTCCGCACGATGAGCCGCATTGTCCGCTCCGCTGAGGCAATGGACAAGGTGCCGCCTCTGAACCACATCCCGCGTACCCGCCGTGGTGTGATCTCCTACTCGGCGAACGATGTGGCAAACCGTCTGCATGCACGCGCAATCGTGGCGTTCACCGCGACCGGCGATACCGCTCGACGCGTTGCGCGCCTGCGCCCAGACCTGCCGCTGCTCGTGTTTACTCCGAAGCAGGAGGTTCGCTCGCAGCTCGCACTGACCTGGGGCGTGGAGACCTTCCTGTGCCCGCCGGTGCACAGCACGGATGACATGATCGCCACCGTTGACAAGTACCTGCTGGCGATGGATGAGTACCAGGAGAATGACACCATGGTGATGGTTGCAGGTACCCCTCCAGGAGTTGCAGGCTCGACCAACACGGTCCACGTCCACCAGCTGGGCGAGGAGGCTTACTGGTCGAAGAAGAAGGAAGAGGAACAAGACTAAGTTCCAAATCGGAGAACACCCCGGGCAGCTGCTCCGGGGTGTTTTGCATCTCGGCTTGTAGCTCGCTAAATCCATGGGGACATATAAAAGGCCTGCCGCGAAGCAACAGCGGCAGGCCTTTTGTAGTAGGAGCTACAGGCTAGTTAATCGGCGTCGGCTCGATCTTCCAGACCTCGTTCGCGTAATCGCGGATCGTGCGGTCAGAGGAGAAGCGACCGGATTCGCAGATGTTGATCCAGCACTTGCGTGCCCATGCATCTGGGTCCTCGTAGTACTCCTTGGCCATGCGGTCGCGGGTCGCGCGGTAGTCCGCGAAGTCGCCCAGCACGTAGTAGACGTCGGCTTCGTCGAAGCCGAAGCCCTCGAGCAAGGAAGCGCGGATGTTGTGGAACGCGCCGGTGCCGCAGTCGTCCAGGGTGCCGTCGACCAGTGCGTTGAGCACACGGTGCAGGCCTGGGGTCTGCTCGGCGGTAGCCTTCGGGTCGTAGGAGCGCTGCAGCTCAGGCAGATCCTCCTCGAGAGCGCCGAAGATGTAGGCGTTCTCTTCACCGACAGCGTCAACGATTTCCACGTTTGCGCCGTCCATCGTGCCCAAGGTCAGCGCACCGTTCATCATGAACTTCATGTTCGAGGTGCCCGACGCCTCCTTGCCGGCCGTCGAGATCTGCTCGGAAACATCCGTTGCCGGGATGATGTGCTCAGCAGGGGAGACGTTGTAGTTCTCCACGAAGACCACATGCAGGTACTTCGAAACGACTGGGTCGTTGTTCACCAGCTCGCCGATGGCGTTGATGAGCTTGATGATCCCCTTTGCCATCGTGTAACCAGGTGCAGCCTTCGCGCCGAAGATAAAGGTGCGCTTCGGTACGTCGGTCTCGCCGTCTTCCTTGATGCGGAAGTACAAGTCGATGATGTACAGCGCGTTCATCAGCTGACGCTTGTACTCGTGCAGACGCTTGATCTGCGTATCGTAGACGGAGTCCGGGTCGAGGACCGAACCCTGACGCTGCTCGATCCAGCGAGCGAAGTCTTGCTTGTTAGCAGCCTTGATCTCCCGCAGTTCCTTGAGCACTGCAGGATCATCAGCGTACTTGCGCAGCTCCTTCAGCTTGGACAGGTCCGTGGTCCACTCATCAGAACCAGACAGGCGGTCGAGCAGGGATGCGAGACGCGGGTTGCACATACGCAGCCAGCGACGTGGGGTGACGCCGTTGGTCTTGTTGTTGAAGCGCTCTGGATACATGGAGTACCAGTAGTTGAGCGTGTCGCGCTTCAGGATCTCGGTGTGCAGCGCAGCCACGCCGTTCACGGAGTACGAAGCGTAGCAGGCGATCCACGCCATGTGCACCTTGCCGTCGTGGACTGGGGAGTAGTGGTGTGCGTCCTCCGGGCCAATGCCACGGGACTCCATGTCGAGGCGGTAGCGGCGGTCAATCTCCAGGACAATTTCCCAGATACGCCAGAACAGCTGCTTGAAGATGGACTCGTCCCAAGTCTCCAGAGCCTCCTGGAGCACGGTGTGGTTCGTGTACGCGAAGGTCTGGGTGGTGACGTTCCACGCCTCTTCCCAACCAAGACCGTGCTCGTCCATGAGCAGGCGCATGAGTTCCGGAACCGCCAGCACCGGGTGGGTGTCGTTGAGCTGCACTGAGTTGTGCTCGTGGAACTTGCTCAGATCCTCGCCGTGGTGCTCGATGTAGTTGTCAATCATCTCCTGCAGCGAAGCGGAAACGAAGAAGTACTGCTGGCGGACGCGCAGTACCTTGCCTGCGTACGTGGTGTCGTTCGGGTAGAGCACGCGGGTGATGTCGTGGACAGCCTCGCGCTCCAGGATGGCGTCGGAGAAACGCTGCGAGTTGAACGCATCGTAGTCGAACTCGTGGATTGGGGATGCGTCCCACAGACGAAGGGTACCAACGTTATCGGTGCCGTAGCCGGTAATCGGCATGTCGAACGGTACTGCTCGAACCGTCATGTCGTCGAACTTCACGATGCGCTGCTGGGAGGTGCGCTCAACAACGAACGGGTAGAACGATTCCTTCCAGGAATCTGGGTGCTCCTTCTGGAAGCCATCGACGAACTCCTGGCGGAACAGGCCGTAGCGGTAGAGCAGGCCATAGCCGGTGACCGGGTAGTCCTGCGTCACTGCGGAGTCCAGGAAGCACGCTGCGAGGCGGCCAAGGCCACCGTTGCCCAGCGCGGCGTCGTGCTCTGCCTCGAGGACATCGGTCAGGTTGTGGCCGAGCTCTGCTGCTGCAGCCTCAGCCTCTTCCACCATGCCCAGGTTCGTGAGGTTGTTCAGCAGTGCGCGGCCTTGCAGGAACTCTGCGGAGAAGTACGCCTGCTGACGAGTAGCCGAGTAGGCCTTTTGGGTTGCATCCCACTTGTCGGCAATCTGCTCCACAACGGCGGCCGAGAGGCCAGTCCAAAACTTGTTATTGGTGGATGCCTGCGGGCTGCGTCCAGAGAAACCACGAACATGGCCGGCGACAGTGTCCTGCAGTGCCGGTACCGATGTTCCTACAGTGTTCTTCATAAAAACCTCAGATCTCTTGATGTATCGAATTGGAATGCGTCAAGCTCAAGCGTAACGGCGTTACGGCTGAGCAAGATACGTCAGAACCGCCGTGAGTCCGGCGTTGGTAGCTGCCTTCACCGTTGGGGCGTAGTCCGGCAAGAAGGTCGGCATGTGGTTGACAGGAATGTCTTCCGCGACCCTGTTTGCCGTGACGGCCGCGTCCCACTGCGCCTTTGGGGTGCACCCGATAAGCCAGTAGAAGTACGGCACGTCAAACGCCAGGGGAATGACTGGGAAGTCCTCAGACACTGTCTTTCGGTCGGCTTCAGCAGACTCATGCTTGAAAACCTCGTCGAAAGACTGGCGGACCTTTGCGTACACCTCGGCGTCATTGCTCATAAGTTCTCCGTGAGCGAAGTACTCGAACGTAGGCGCTTCGGTGGCACCCGATGCTTGCACCTCTGCGCGAACAACCCGCTCGATGGAGGCGTACATCTGCTCTTTTGTCTTGTTTTGATAAAAGCGACAGTTGAATACGAGTTCCGCGGAGTCGGGGATAATGTTGTTCGTCGTTCCAGCGTGCAAACTGGCAACGGTGACGACTGCGAAGTCAGAAGGATCGACTTCCCGGCCCACGAGACCTTGCAGGCGGGCAATGATCATCGCTGCCGTAAACGTTGGGTCTATGGCGTTGTGTGGCATAGAGCCGTGCGCACTTCGCCCCGGGATCGTAATCCTGATGGAGTCACATGCCGCGAACTGGGGACCCGCTTTTGACATCACGGTTCCCGCAGGTCCGGGCATTACATGCTGGCCAAAGCAGACGTCAGGACGCGGGATGCGTTCCAGAAGTCCGTCATTGACCATCGCTTCTGCCCCTACCCCCGGCTCTTCTCCTGGCTGAAACAGCGCAATGAACGTCCCACGCCAGGCGTGGCGGGTGTTGTCCATAAAACTGCACATACTGAGAAGTGCCGTGGTGTGCATGTCATGGCCACAAGCATGCATAGTGCCGACGCTCGTGCCGTCCTCAAGACGCACCTTTTTCTTTGAAGCGTATGGAACTTCGGTAGATTCCGTAACTGGGAGCCCATCGAAGTCGGCACGGAACAGTACAGTTGGCCCGTCACCGTTGCGGAAGACCGCACAGATTCCGTAGCCCCCAATCGGTGCAATTACTTCGCAGTCGAACTGGGTAAGTTCGGCGAGGAGCCGTTGGTGCGTCTCCTCTTCTTGCATCGATAGCTCGGGCGTGGTGTGCATGAATTCGTAGAATGCACGCTGCCACGATTCGTCAACGACGTAACTGTTGAGAATATCGTTGATGTTGATCATGTACGTCCCTCTGTGCGTCACTCCGCACGTGCTTGCTTAACTACCATCACATTAAGTAATACCAGTCTTTTGGGAGGAAGGTATAAACAACTTTGGTCTAAAGGACTGGGTTGTAGAGGAGAGAGTTGCGTGACGGGGCACATTCTGTGGCAATACGCAGCGACTTTGTCACATTCCCGGCATCGCGGAGTCGGTAGAGTTTGTCCACCATTTTGTCACGAACATCAAACGGGGAAAGCGTATTGACGTAAATTTTAGTGCCGCCTTCGAACCCGGCGAGTGTAGAAATACGCCACTTAATGTTCACCCTCCATGGCATCGGAAGGTCCAGATCCACAGGCCGGTAGTGCCACTCCTCGTTGCACGCGACCTCGGGTCCCATCGCTGCGTGGATCGCGTGTACGAGGTCCGACAGACCGCGCACTTCCTGCTCCGACTGCTCCCATGGTGCGCAGGTTGCGGACTTGGAATAGATGGAGACGGTGGGGTAGCGGTGCCCGATGCCTGCGATGGCGATTGCGAAGTCGTTCTCCGCGATCACCAGGTTGTGGTAGAACGCGTAGTTCACTCCCCATTCGTTATACATGTTGATGTTCTGGCGCAGCTTTGCAATCTCCATCTCGGCCTGCACGCCACGCGCGTCGACGGTGACGAGCTGCTTGTGCAGGTGGTCGAAGGAGGCGCCAGCAGGCGCAAGCCAGTTTTGGAAGACCACGACGTACGGGGAGTAGGGATTCTTTACGACGAGGTCGTGGAGGGAATCAACTGTGAACTTGAAGAAGGCCCCGTGCTCGTCTTCGGTGAGTGTTCCGGAGCTTGCTAGCTGTGTGTCGTCGGTGGCACCGTCGACGAAATGGCGTCGAGCAATAATGACGTCGTGGCCGCCGCCGAAATACGCGGGCGCGATCTCCAAAAGTGACGCCTCGTCGCGGTCGGGATTCTCCCCGGAGGCCTTGAGGCGGGTGCGAACGATGTCGAGGACGTGGGCCTTGCCGGCGGGGTCCGCGAGGTAGCGGTCCATGTGTTCCTGCTGGGACTGGGGCATGCTGTAGCCGTAGTTCTTTGCCCAGTAGTCGTAGGAGACTATCTCGAAGAGGTTCGGTACACGGCGGAACTCGGCGGTGGTGGCGTCGAGCTCTTCGGGCATCGCGTTGCGGACGATCTCCCAACCATCCCGGGTGCGAACCATGCGTGACTTCTCTGGTGGGGTGCGAAGCTGGTGGGCGTCACAGAAGTTGCAGTGCTCGTGAAAGTCGGAATCGCTGAGCGGGTGCGGGGTTCCTGAGGGGTGGGAAAGGGGCCGGTTTCCTCTGCCTGGGACCGTCCAAACCTCGGTGCCGGAAAATGGGTTGACTTGCTTGATCGTGCCGTCAGCCATGGTCGTCAGGGCGTCACGATACGAGTGCACTGGAAAAGTCATACCTGCTACGTTACTCCCCGGTGTATTAGCCTGTTCGGCATGGCGATCATTCAGTTCCATGTGCTGGCCCCCGATGCGTCGGCAGAAAAGTTGGCGGAGGCGTACCAGCGCGCAATCGATATTTTGGTGCGGCGCGAAAAACTCACTGCCGGAAATGTTGTGTACACCCCGCATGTAGCGTTGCCTAGCGAGGTCACCGAGGAACTGGAAGCAACATACGTGCAGGACAGGCAGGTCTCGGCTGAAGAAGAGGGTGCCGCCCTCCAGCGCTACGACATCGAAGTTGAAGGCGCGAGGAGTCTGAACAGCCTGGCGATGGGCCTGTCGCGGATTCTGACCCCGCGAGCGCAGCTTCCATCAGACCCCGTCGCGTTGGAGCAGCAAGACCAGTTTGAGACGCCTGCGCTTTACCCCTGGACCGTCGAGGTGTTCAGGTAGCGAATCGCCGCCTCGCGGCCTGCGCGGCGGAGTTGCTCACTGGTGTCAGCGATGTTTTCAAGGGGGACTGCGATTGCTTCACCAGCGGGTTCGGCGTCGAAGCTACCCGCCACAATTACGCAGACAGCACCCGCATCAGCGGCAAGGTCGCTTACTGTGCTGGCAACCTTGCCAGCGGCGGTTTGGGCGTCATAGCGGCCCTCGCCGGTGATGACGAGTCCGGACTGTGCGATAAGATCTGCGAGCCCGCTGGCGTTCGCGATGACGGGCGCACCGGGGGAGATGGAGACGTGGCTGGCATCGCCGTGCAGGAGCGTTGATAACCAGGTGATGCCGATCGCGATTCCGCCCGCAGCCCCGAAGGCCGGGGTAGTGGGGTCGAGACCTGCTACTTCGCACAGCCTGGCCAGCCCGCGGTCGAGCTTGGCCACGTCTTCTACGGAAGCGCCCTTCTGAGGTCCAAATACAGCGGCGGAGCCTTCCGGTCCCGTAGCGGGCGAATCCACATCGGTGAGTAGTACCCAGTCGAGCGCGCCTGCGGGAATGTTGACCTTTGCGGTATCAAGGTCCGCGAGGCGCTCGAGGTCGCCGCCGCCAGGCTTGAGTTGATAGCCCTCAGCGTCGACGGGGTTGGCGCCAAGGGCTACGAGGATGCCGGTGCCACCATCGGTGGTTGCCGAGCCGCCCAAGCCGAGCATGATCCGTGTTGCGCCACGGGTTTGTGCGTCGGCGATGAGCACTCCGGTGCCGTAGGTATCGCCGGTCAACGGAACTGGTGAATCTGCGACGGCGGGTAGCCCAGAGGCGGCAGCGACGTCGATAAACGCTGTGGTTGAAGCGGCATCATAGGTGTAGGTAGCCTCCGTGAGGCGCCCCGCGGCGTCCGTGGTGGGCAGGGTGATGCGCTCGCCCTTGAACAGTTCGGAGGTGCCTTCGCCGCCGTCGGCCATTGGGGCGAGTTTGATGGTTGCGTCCTTTAATATCTCGCGGACGCCTTCTCCGATCCACGTTGCGGCCTGCTCAGCCGACGCCGTGCCTTTGAATGCGTCTGGGGCGATGGTGACTGTGGTTGGGGTACGCAATGCTTCATCCATGAGGGCAAAGTGTAGTGCATACCTTCCGTTGTGTTGCACACTCAGCGCAGTGGTTCTCGGGTACGATGACCGACATGTATCGCGTTTTTGAAGCACTTGATGAACTCGTCCAAATCGTCGAGCAGGCCTACGGCGTGCCAATATCAAGCTCTTGCCTCGTGCCGCGCAACGAAGTGCTTGCGCTGTTAGACGATATTCGTGACGCAATCCCGAATGAGATGGACGACGCTCAAGATGTCCTCGACCGGCAGGACGCTATCTTGCATGGTGCACAGGAACGCGCGGACGATTTGGTGGCTCAAGCCAATGCAGACGCGAAGCACATTATGGATGAGGCAAACGAGCAGTCTCAAGAAATGATTGACGACGCCCAGTCCCACGCGACCATGCTGGTGACCAACGCTGAAGAGGACTCCCGCGATATGGTCAGCCGCGCACGCGAAGACGCGGAAGCCACCGTGGCGCGAGCACAGGAAGAAGCTCAGCGCCTGGTTGAAAACGGTCAGAAAGAATACCAGCGCTCAATTGATGAGGGCTTGGCGCAGCAGGAACACCTTGTTTCCGAGGCAGAGGTCATGCGTCGCGCAGACGAGGAGGCGCACCGCCTGGTCGAGCAGGCGCACGCGGAGTCCTCGCGTCTGCGCGGGGAGTGCGACGAGTTTGTGGATTCCAAGCTTGCGGAGTTTGAGGAGTCACTTTCCGCAGTGCTTCGCACAGTATCTAAGGACCGTTCTGCGCTCCGGCGTGGCGCCGGCGTCTCAGGCGGCAGCCAACGCGCGGAGCGTTACGACTACGGCGAGCATTAGGAACGCACAAGAGAAAACCAGGTAGCACTTCCGGAAGAAAACCGATGTAGAGTTTGGGTTGCTATGGCTAAAAATCCTTTCATTATTCAAGTAGCTGACGCTCTGCACGGCGACGGCATGCCGGTAGTTGTCCACAACGTGGGCCCAGCTCCTTCCCGCATCGGGCCGGAGATGATAGCAATTCCGGAAGGCCAGGAGGTGGCCGTCGACGCTACCGTGACCCCGCTCGGTTCTGGCGTGATGGTCGACGCCACCGTGACCGCGGTACTGGAAGGGCAGTGCGTACGCTGCCTGCGCACCCTGCAGCCGACGGAAACGCTGCGTGTCTCCCAGGTGTTTTCTAACGGCGACGACTTCATCCAGGGTGATGAAGAAGTAGAGGAAGACGCAGGATCCGGGGATGAGATCATGCGCATCGTGGAAGAAACGGTTGATCTCGAGCAGGCCTTCGTCGACGAAGCTGGCCTCACACTGCCGTTTAACCCGACCTGCCAGCCTGCATGCCCCGAAGACAGCGACGTTCCGGCACCAGACGGCATCAGCGGCGAAGCAACCGACGCGGTGGATCCGCGCTGGGCTGGATTGGAGAAGTTCCTATGAGCCGGCGTTCAAAGAAGAATCGCGTCAGCGGCGAAGAAGCGTGGAACAGCGCGTTCTCCGAAGTAGACCATGCGCCTCTGCTCGAGTGGCTGGGTGTGGATCTGGACGACGAACTGTTGCGACTCGCCTTGACACATCGCTCCTTTGCCAACGAGCACGACTACCTGCCAAATAACGAGCGGCTTGAGTTTCTCGGAGACGCAGTGCTCGGTCTGACCGTAGCCACGAAGCTCTTCGAGATCTACCCTTCGAGCTCCGAGTCGGTGCTCTCCCCGATGCGGGCCTCAATTGTGTCACGCTACGGGTTGGCGGATGTCGCCCGTGGCATCGAGCTTGGTAAGTACGTGCTGCTTGGAAAAGGCGAGTTGCATACCGGTGGCAGGGACAAAGAGTCCATCCTCGCCGATACGACGGAGGCGCTCTTTGGCGCGATCTATCGGCAGCACGGATTCGAAGCAGCCCGCGACGTAATTCTTAAGCTCTTCCACGAGAAGCTCCACAACGCGACGGCACACGGCCACAGGCAAGACTGGAAGACTGTGCTGCAGGAACGCCTCGCGGAACGTGGCATTCCAATGGTCGAGTACGAAACGACGTCTGAAGGCCCCGAGCACGACCTCGAATTCACGTCCTACGCCATGATCCTTGGGAAGAACCGTGGGCGCGGGGTAGCGCGGAATAAGAAGCTCGCCGAGCAAGAAGCAGCCAGGGAAGCAGTGGCGTTCCTTCAGAAGCACCCGGAAGCGCTCGTTCTTGAGCAGCAGACCCAAGACAAGGCGTAGCTGATGCCCGAACTGCCGGAAGTTGAGGTCGTGCGTCGTGGCCTGAACGAGCACATTGTTGGCAGGACATTCGACAGCATCGAGGTCGCACACCCCAGGGCGGTCAGGGATAACACCGTCGATTTGGCAACAACTCTTCCCGGGCTCCGCGTCACGGGCACCGGACGCCGTGGCAAGTACCTCTGGCTGACGCTGTCCGACGGAGCCTGCCTCCTGGTGCACCTTAGAATGAGCGGACAGATGCTGGTCGGCGCGCCGGGCAGCGTGGACAGTCCACACGCGCGGATTCGCGCCAGGATGGGCGACGTGGAACTGGTCTTCGTGGATCAGCGCACGTTCGGCTCGTGGCAATACTGCCAGCTCGTCGACGGTATCCCTGAACTCGCGAGCCACATCGCGATGGATCCCTTCGAGGCGGGTTTCGATGTTGACGAAACTGCGGCGTTGATGCGTAAAAAGCGATCGGCCGTCAAAACGGTGCTGCTCAATCAAGCCGTGGTGAGCGGTATTGGCTCCATCTACGCTGACGAGGCAATGTGGGCCGCGCGAGTCGCGCCGTGGCAACGGGCAGATACACTCGCTCAGGAGAGTGCGGTCGAGCTTCTCGACGCATCACGTGACGTCATGGAGCGTGCACTCGCCCAAGGCGGAACGAGCTTCGACTCCTTGTACGTGAACGTCAATGGTGCCTCGGGGTATTTTGCCCGCTCGCTGAATGCCTACGGGCGCGCGGGTGAACCTTGCGCCCGCTGCGGGGACGCCATTGTGAAGACGGTCGTGAACCAGCGGTCGAGTTATTACTGCCCAACATGCCAGGATCCTGAGCAAAATCGCGAATAATCCTGTCATTGCGACTAGGATTCTCCGCATGGAAAAAGCAACCGAGTTCATTGACGGAACTCTCAACGGCATCATCTGGGACATTGTCCCGTGGCTCCTGCTTGCTGCGGGTGTCTACTTCGGGCTACGTACCTTGTTCGTACAGGTCCGACTGCTTCCGGAAATGTTCAAGGCGGTCACTGAGACCCCGAAGGGCAAAGACCGCGACGGGCGCGATTTGGACGAAGAATACGGCGGTATTTCTGCGTTCAAGGCGTTTACCATTTCCGCTGCTTCCCGCGTGGGCACGGGCAACATCGCTGGTGTCGCTCTCGCGATCTCGGTTGGCGGGCCTGGCGCAGTGTTCTGGATGTGGATGATCGCCATCGTGGGTGGCGCTACCGCGTTCGTCGAGTCCACGCTGGCACAGCTGTGGAAGACGAAAGACGAAAGCGGCAACTACCACGGTGGTCCCGCCTACTACATGACGCGCGGACTCGGGTGGCGCCCGCTCGCCGTGATCTTCGCTGTTGCGCTCTCGTTCACCTATGGCTTTGTGTACAACGCAATTCAGACGAACTCCATCGTTGAGGCCGTCGGCGGTTCTGTTGGCTCCGACTCGATGACGCTGAAGCTGATTGTGGCAGTGATCCTTGCTGCCCTGACTTCTGCCATCATCTTCGGCGGTGTGACCCGTATCGCGAACTTCACGCAGGTCGTCGTTCCTTTCATGGCGGTCGCCTACATCCTGGTTGGCCTGCTGGTAGTCATTCTGAACATTCAGGAAGTTCCAGGGATGATCGCGCTGATCGTCGGCCACGCCCTGGGGCTGAAGCAGGTTGGTGGTGCGACGCTGGGTATGGCGTTTGTCTGGGGTATGCGCCGTGGTCTGTTCTCGAACGAGGCCGGCCAGGGGTCCGCTCCGAACGCAGCGGCTACTGCGACGGTATCGCACCCGGTGAAGCAGGGACTGGTGCAGACGCTCGGCGTGTACTTCGACACCCTCGTTGTGTGCTCGATTACGGCGTTCGTCGTGCTGCTCGGCCCTGAGATCAACTACGGCTTGGATGATGTACAGGGTGCATCGTTGACGCAGTCCGCCTTGGCGGCAACGGTGGGTGCGTGGGGCACGCACTTCATCACGTTCATTCTCTTCTTCCTGGCGTTCTCGTCAGTGATCGGTAACTACTACCTTGCGCAGGCGAATATTGAGTACCTCTCGGACTCGAAGACGGTGCTGAACATTTTCCGCTGCGGTGTCATCGTCTTTGTGTTCTTCGGAGCGTTCGGCTCGATTCCGCTGGTGTGGTCGCTTGGCGACACGATGGCGGGCACGATGGCCATCATCAACATCATCGCGATCGTCCCGCTTGCGGGTGTCGCCATCAAGCTGCTCAAGAACTACAACGAGCAGCGCGTCCAGGGCATCGACCCGGTGTTCCACCGCGACATGATGCCTGAGGTCAAGAACGTAGAGTTCTGGGACGGCTCCGACCCGGTCACGCGCCGCAGCCTGGAGGACCGCATCACGGCTTCCGAGGCCCGCGCCGTAGGTGAAGACAACGAGCAGGGCGGTTTGAAGTAGCCGATGGCCGCCATTCGTATGACCGCGTTTGTGCACGGGCACGTTCAAGGCGTCGGGTTCCGCTGGTGGACCCGCTGCCGGGCCTTGGAGCTCGGCCTACAGGGGTATGCGAAGAATCTTGTCGACGGCCGCGTTGAAGTAGTCGCGGAAGGCGACGAAGGGGACGTCGATACGCTGAAGCGACTACTGGAAGAACAGCCCTCCTCAACGCAACGACCGGGCCACGTGGACATAGTAGTCGCGCAGTACGGTGAGCCTCGTGGGGCGGAAGGCTTCCACGAACGGTAAACTCACCACAATGCATTTGAAATCGTTGACGCTGAAGGGCTTTAAGTCCTTCGCTTCTTCGACGACGATGAAGTTCGAGCCCGGCATCTGCGCTGTTGTCGGACCGAACGGCTCAGGTAAATCGAACGTCGTCGACGCGCTTGCCTGGGTGATGGGGGAGCAGGGTGCGAAGAATCTACGCGGTGGGAAGATGCAGGATGTCATCTTCGCGGGAGCGGGGGATCGCAAGCCACTAGGGCGCGCAGAGGTAACACTCACCTTCGACAACAGCGATAAGCACCTTCCAGTGGACTTCACGGAGGTTGCGATCACGCGACGTATGTTCCGTGATGGAGCCTCCGAGTACGAAATTAACGGCTCGAAAGCCCGGCTGATGGACATTCAGGAGCTGTTGTCGGACTCCGGTATTGGCCGCGAGATGCACATCATCGTCGGGCAGGGCAAGCTGTCTGAGATTTTGGAATCGCGCCCAGAAGAGCGCCGTGCGTTCATCGAGGAAGCCGCCGGCGTGCTGAAGCACCGACGTCGTAAAGAGAAGGCACAGCGCAAGCTGCAGTCGATGCAAGGCAACGTCGACAGGTTGCAGGATCTGACAGATGAGCTTGGCAAGCAGCTCAAGCCGCTGGAGCGCCAGGCCGAAGCCGCGAAGCGCGCCGCGACTGTGCAAGCCACGCTTCGCGACGCCCGGCTCCGCCTCGCCGGCCACCAGATGGTCACGCTGCAGGCAGCGCATGCGCAAAGTGACGAGAGTGCGAAGCTGCTCGAAGAACAGGTCGAGGCCGTGACCGCGTCGCTCGAGAGCGCTGAGGAGCAGTACGCGCAGCTCGAGGAAGAACAACGGGAGGTACAGCCGCGTGCCCAGGAGTCACAGGAAACTTGGTTTGCACTGTCATCTCTCGAGGAACGGGCGAACGCGACGTTGCGCATCGCACAGGAACGCGCGCACAACCTGAACACGCAGACTGAGTACCACGGGCAAGACCCAGAGGAGCTGCTCGCTCGGGCAGCAGCAGCGGACGAAGAATATGAGGTGGCCATTGAGGCTGCCGAGGAAGCCGCGGAGCGACTTGAGGTTGTTCGGGAAGACGTTGCCGAATACCAGGCTGCGTTCGATGAAGCTGAACGCGAACACGTGGCGCAGATTCAGGCGGTAGCGGATCGCCGTGAGGGCGTTGTGCGGCTGGTGGCGCAAGAGGAGGCGCACCAGCAGGCCGTGCTCGGAGGTGAGCAAGAGGCAACCCGGCTTGAAGAGCAGCTTTCACTCAGCAGCGAGCGGGCCCACAGCGCCCGCGGCGAAGCCGAGGAGGTAGCGGAGAAGATTGCTGAGCTTGAAGCCCGCCGAGGGCCACTCGTCCATGAGTACGAGCAAGCAAGCTCAGAGCTCACTGCCGCCGAGCAGCGCTTTCAGGAGCTACAGACGCAGCAGCGCGAGCATGAGCGGGCGGTGTTTACGCTGCAGTCGAAGATAGAGACGCTGCAGCACCAAATGCCAACACGTACCGCGGAGGAGATGCTCGGAGGTTATCCCGCGCTTGCATCACTGGTGAAGGCTCCTGCTGACCTGGCAGGAGCGCTGGCTGCCGCGCTTGGTGGCTTCAGTGAGGCATTGGTGGGCGAGCGTGACTTGGACGTTGTGGAGCAGCTGCAATCCGCAGATCGTGCCAGCATCGTTGAGGCAGTCGGCGGCGCGCTGTGGCGTGTTGAAACCGACGGGTGCTATGACTGGCTCCTCGACCACCTCGACGTCGACGTTTCGGTCGCGGGCCCCGTGGCGCGCCTGTTAGCAGACGTTGTTGTAGTGGAGACGCCGCAGGAGGGCGTGGACGTCGTGAAGGCAGACCCACGACTGCGTGCTGTGACGCGAGAGGGGGCACTATTCGGCGAAGGCTGGATGTCGGTAGGCATCGCGAGCGCGTCTACGGTCGAGGTGAGTGCGCAGGTTGAAGCCGCACAGCGAGATCTACACACCGCAGAGCACGCGTTGGCGGAGCTCTCGGGCACGTTTGAGGGAGCGCAGCTCGCAGCCGAGGACGCGCGGGTGAATGTTGCGGCGGCGAAGGCAGCGTTGCGCGAGCACGACACGGTGGTTGCGTCGTGGCAGCGTGAGCATCAGCGCTTGGCTGCGCAATCGGACACGGCCGAGCAAGAGCGCGTCCGTGCCGCGCAGCAGCTTGAGGAGGCAGAGCAGCGGCTCGCTCAGCGCCGTGAGCAACTGCTGGAAACCCAGGAGCGTCTTTCTCGCATCGACGACACTCCTGCTGCGGAAGGCCCTTCGCCCGAGGCCCGTGATGCTGCATCCCAGCAACTGACGCAGGCGAAGGCGATCGAACTGGAAGCGGTTCTCGCTGCTCGTGAGACGCAACAGCGCGCTCAGACACTTGCGGGGAAGGGCGATGCGTTGCGGCGCCAGGCGGAAAACGAGCGCCAGGCAAAAGCGCGTCATGACGCAGCCGTTGCACGTCGGCGGTCCCAGGCCCTGCTCGCCGGAGCCGTGAAGGAACATACGGAGGTTCTGATCTCGCGAGTCCAGGATGCATTACAGCGAGCCACCGCGCAGCGCGATGAGCTGCAGCGCACGCTTGCTGCGCTGCAGGGCAGGATTCAACAAGAGCGATCGCAGGTCAGCGCTGCTCGTCAGCAGCTGAATCGGTTGAGTGACCGCGCGCACGCCGCAGACATTGCAAGGTCGCAGGCGAAGGTGCGTCTTGAGGAAGCTCAGCAGAAGATCGTCGAGTCGCTCGGTATTTCGGTCGATGACTTGCTCGCGAACTTCACGCCGGGAGAAGACTTTGACGAGTCCACTGAGACCCAGCGACTGCGCCAGGCCGAAAAAGACTTGCGCTCTTTGGGGAAGGTGAACCCGCTGGCTCTCGAAGAGTTTAAGGCGCTTGAGGAACGCTATACGTTCCTCTCTACCCAGCTTGCCGATGTGATTCAGGCTCGAAAGGACTTGCTCGACGTCATCGAGGATGTCGACGCCCACATCCTGCAGCTCTTCACGGATGCATGGCATGACGTGGAGGAGGAGTTTCCACGTGTGTTCCATACGCTGTTTCCCGGTGGGGAAGCCCGCCTGATACTCACGGAACCAGATGACATGCTGCTCACCGGCATCGAGATCGAGGCGCGCCCACCGGGCAAGCGCGTCAAGCGGCTGTCACTGCTGTCAGGTGGAGAAAAGTCGCTGACTGCTCTGGCGTTTCTGGTAGCGATTTTCCGAGCGCGCCCGAGCCCGTTCTACGTGCTGGACGAGGTGGAAGCAGCGCTCGATGACGTGAATCTGCGCCGATTGATCGCGCTGCTCGAGGAGCTGCGGCAGGACTCGCAGCTCATTGTGATCACCCACCAGAAGCCGACCATGAATGCGGCGAACGTGCTCTACGGTGTCACCATGCGCGGTGATGGTGTAACGAGGGTGCTCTCACAAAGAATGCGCCCGGCGGGGTCAGCTCCTGACTCCGATCCGGACGCATAAATAGGGGTGCGGGGCTTAGTTCTTTACAACAAGCTCCAGTGTTCCCTCAGAACCAACTGCGAAGAGTTTATCCTGGCCGAGCACTTTCAGGCTCGTGGTCTGCTTCAGCAAGTCGCTGGTGGTATTTTCCCAGATGGTGTCCTCAGACGGGCATGCCTTCCTCGTCGTCGGCGTCTTAAACGTGGAGACCGCACCAGTTGCTTCGTCAATGGTGAAGCCGACGCCGTAGCCGTTGCATGGACCGCCTACAAGCACGTAGCCCTTATCTTCCTTGACAAATTGGACAGTAGCGCCGTCATACAACGGCAGCGGTGCCCAGGTGGTGTTCAGCGCGGTGGTGAGCGCCTCACCAGTCGCTGGCACTGCCTCCTTCGGCGCGTCGGTGCCAACGCTCGGCACGTCTACCTTTGAGCTGCCAAGCTGGCCACTTGAGGCAATGATGCCAAGTCCGACGGCCAGCGAAATCAGCGTTGTGAGGACTGGCAGGATCCATTGGGCAACGTCTTGTGGCAGATTCTTCAAAAATGGGGGAGTATTCATAAACCTTATTCAACCACGTTGTTGGCATAAATGGGGTATTCCACACAGCTTTTGAGCGCCTTTGGCACTATGGAAGTCATGACTACGTACTCGTTATGGATTGCAATCGCAGCTGTGGTGCTCGTGATTCTCATTGTGGGCATCATCATTGTTGGCAATAAACGGAAATCGGCAAAGTCTGTTTCCTTTGAAAAGACCGAGGAGCCGAAAGAACTTACCCAGCAGGAGAAGTCTGGAAACTACCAGGCAAAGGGGGGTTTTAATTTCGCTCAAGCAGGAGTGAAGGAAAAGGAACCTATCCCGCGTGTCGACGCCCCCTCCGATCCGAAGCCCGCTCAGGCTGTGCCAATGCCGGAGCCTGAGCCGCTTGTAGAGGACGGGTCGGCGCCTGAGCCTGAGCCTGCGCCTGAGCCGGAGCCAGTTGAGGAAACTCAGTCCGAAAAGCCTGAGCCGGTGGTTGTACCGGAACCGCAGGCCGACCCTGAACCTGCAGTAGAACCGAAACCTGAGGTTGAGAAGGAGCCGGAACCGACACTGGTCGCGGAAGAGCCAAAGGCGCCCGCGCCTGCAGAACCCGCCTCCGACGAAGCAGACGTCGAACACCAAGACATCGAAGAAGCACAAGAGGCAGCGGACGCAGCCGCAGCAACGGTCGACGGGGCGGAACGTGCCCTGGAAGACGGCGCCGAACCGACCGAGGACGCAATTGTCAGCGAACCAGTCTCCTCCGAGCCTGTCGAGGCAATCGCGCCAGCCGCAGGCCGGATGGGCAAGCTGCGCGGGCGCCTGTCGCGCTCGCAGAACGCGATTGGCCAAGGGCTGCTTGGCATTCTTACCGCGGGCGACCTCGACGAGGACGCGTGGGAAGAGATCGAAGACACCCTCATCATGGCAGATATCGGTGCGGATCTGACCATGCGCATTACCGATGCACTGCGTCAGAAGATTGCCGAGCGAGGCGTGGCATCTGAGGCTGAAGCACGCGCAATGCTGCGGGAAACCCTGATCGAAGCCGCGAAGCCAGAGCTCGATCGTTCGATTCACGCAATGCCGAACGAAGGCAAGCCCGCTGTGATCTTGGTAGTCGGCGTCAACGGCACGGGTAAGACCACCACGACGGGCAAGCTTGCACGCGTACTCGTAGCGATGGGCCACTCGGTGGTACTTGGCGCTGCGGATACATTCCGCGCTGCTGCGGCAGACCAACTGGAGACGTGGGGGCGTCGGGTAGGTGCCTCTACGGTCCGCGGAGCAGAAGGCGCGGACCCTGCCTCTGTCGCGTTCGACGCCGTGGCGACCGGCGTGCAAGAGGGTGCGGATGTCGTGCTTGTCGACACAGCGGGCCGTCTGCACACCTCGACTGGCTTGATGGATCAGCTGGGTAAGGTGAAACGGGTCGTCGAAAAGAAATCCACTGTTGATGAGGTGCTCCTGGTACTGGATGCAACGGTTGGACAAAACGGCATTGCGCAGGCGCGAGTGTTCCGTGAGGTCGTCGATATCACCGGTGTGGTGCTGACGAAGCTGGACGGTACCGCGAAGGGCGGCATTGTGTTCCAGGTACAAGAGGAACTGGGCGTGCCGGTCAAACTTGTGGGTCTTGGCGAAGGCGCCGATGACCTCGCGCCGTTTGAAGTAGAGAGCTTTGTGGATGCTCTGCTGGGATAGCCTGGCGTGATGTGAACAGTTGGGCGGAAAGGCGCTAGGCTAGGTGCGTTCTGTCTCATTACCGAAGAATGAATTAGTTAAGGGAGCAACGCACTGTGTTCGAGTCACTGTCTGACCGCTTACAATCAGCGCTTGGAGGCTTGCGCGGCAAAGGCAAGCTCACCGAGGCTGACATTAACGCCACAGCACGTGAGATTCGGATCGCGCTGCTGGAGGCTGACGTCTCGCTGACTGTCGTACGCGCCTTCATTAAGCGCGTGAAAGAGCGCGCTTTGGGCTCCGACGTTTCAGAGGCGCTGAACCCGGCACAGCAAGTGGTCAAGATTGTTGACCAGGAGCTGACCGCCATTTTGGGCGGAGAGACTCGACGCCTCAACTTTGCAAAGACACCGCCGACCGTCATCATGCTGGCAGGTCTACAGGGTGCTGGTAAGACCACCCTGGCAGGTAAGTTGTCCCGCCACCTGGCAAAACAAGGACACACACCGCTGCTGGTGGCCTGTGACCTCCAGCGCCCGGGCGCTGTGCAACAGCTCCAGATTGTGGGTGAGCGCGCCGAGGTTGCAACGTTCGCTCCGGATCCTGGCACGTCCATAGACTCGTTTGAGCACGAGATGGGCACTTCCCACGGCGACCCCGTCGCGGTGGCGCAGGCTGGTATTGAGCACGCGAAGCAAAACAAGCATGACGTGGTGATCATCGATACCGCGGGTCGTTTGGGTATTGACGAAACGCTGATGACGCAGGCCCGTAACATCCGTGATGCAGTCCAGCCTGATGAAGTCCTGTTTGTGATCGATGCGATGATCGGTCAGGACGCGGTCACGACTGCGCAGGCCTTCGCAGACGGCGTGGACTTTACCGGCGTTGTGCTGACGAAGCTCGACGGTGACGCCCGCGGTGGTGCAGCTCTGTCCATTCGCGAAGTCACCGGCAAGCCGATCCTGTTCGCGTCCACCGGTGAGAAGCTCGACGACTTTGATGTCTTCCACCCGGAGCGCATGTCGAGTCGCATCCTCGGTATGGGCGACCTGCTCTCACTCATTGAGCATGCAGAGACCGTCTTCGACCAGAAGGAAGCTGAGGAGGCCGCGAGCCGACTCGGCACTGGGGAGCTCACGCTCGAGGACTTTTTGAACCAGATGCTGATGATCCGCCGCATGGGCCCGATCGGCAATCTGCTCAAGATGATGCCTGGCGGCAAGCAGATGAACCAGATGGCGGACATGGTTGATGAGAAGCAGCTGGACCGCATCCAGGCAATCATCCGCGGTATGACGCCTGAGGAACGCGCGAACCCGAAGATCCTTAATGCGTCGCGCAGGAAGCGTATCGCTGCTGGTTCCGGCGTGAAAGTCTCTGACGTCAACCAGCTCGTTGAACGCTTTTTCGAGGCGAAGAAGATGATGGGCGCGATGGCCAACCAGTTCGGCCTACCAGGAATGCCGGGCATGGGTGGCGGACGCTCCGCGACAAAGAAGAAGCCCAAGGGACGCAGGGGCAAGAACGGGAAACGCAAGCCCGCGAAGCGCCGTGGTGGAGGCCCGAAGATGCCGGGCATGCCACAGATGCCGGGAATGCCTGGCATGGAGGATCTGCAGAAGATGCAGGAACAACTTCCTCCAGGTATGGAGGGGCTTGACCTCAACAATCTTGACTTCGGCGCAGCGATGAAGCGCATGGGCAAGAAGAAGTAGTCAGCAAAACACTGAAGGGCCGGTACGGGCATCCGTACCGGCCCTTTGCTATGGTGCTCGCACGCTACTGCGTAGCGGGTGCGTCCATCTCCAAGCTCGGTGTGGGATCCGTGGCGGGCCCCGGGAGCAGGCCTAGCTCTTCGAAGATAGGCATCAGCTCAGCCCACAGAAGCGGAGCGAGCGTTGCTGCGTAGGCGTTCGAGATGTGGTTCTGGTCGCGGTAGATGTACACGTTGCCACGCTGTGGCGGGCAAAACTTGTCGTCGCAGAACCAGTCAGCGGTATCGATGGACCACTGGTGATTCTCGGGCAAGAGGTACGAGGTTGCTGGGTCCTCGGGCCCGTAGATTGTGCTGCGCAGTGCTGAGCAGTCGCGTTCGGAGGCACCAGCAACGATGCAGAGGTTCGGGTCCATAGGATCGCCTTCTGGGGTGAACATCCATGGGTTATCGCGCAAACCAACGAACGGGATGCCGTTGTAGGCGAAGTTCTGCCACAGGTTCGCGTAGGCGTCGGGGACCTTGTCCGTGGAAAACGCTGCACCGCCCGCGTGGCCCTCGGGGCGTGTGGAGTTTGAAATCACCAGGTCCGGGTTCATTTCGACGATGTTCTGGAACGCAAGCTCCGACCATTGAGCGCATACATCGCTGACGAACTCGTCTCTGTCGGCACCGCCGATGACAATCGGGCACTCCTGCCGGACGTACGGAATGACCCGGAAGTGGTGCTCTTTCCCGAGCTTGTCGAGGGGCACGACGTACGGCTCGATGTGGGACCCGCCGGTCATCACTACAGTGACGTCGGACTCGAGGTCGCCGTACTGGCAGTCGGGACGAGGCATGTCCGTTGCCGGCTGGGGGATCATGATCATGCACTCGTCTACGCCGATAGGTGGGTAGATGCCCGCAATCAGGGCCGGATCGGGCTGTGGCTTGACGTCTGGGACTTCAGCACCAGCAATGGCGAGGGCGCCCGGGTAAAGGTCCTCCGGAAGATCGCGGTCTGCGTCCTCGATGCGCTGATTCCAAAGCGGTTGGATTGCAAAAATAGTGGCAACGAGCACGGAAACCAGCACGCCGCCGCCTGCGCGGACAACGCCGGTGCGGGTGCGCAGCGTCGAGCGGGCGTCGATAATCGGGGTATCGGTCGATTGCGGGCGCTTTCGGTGTTGACGCAGCGGGTCTTCTACCAGCAGGTGTGTGACGTGTGCGAGTCCGAGCGAAACCGCGATGACGAGGGTGCCAACCCACCACGGAGGAGTCCGGAACCCTCCAGCAAGAGTGACAATGATGAGCAACGGCCAGTGCCAAAGATAGAGGGAATAGGCGATGCTGCCTAGCCACGTCATCGGCTTCGACGCCAGAATGTTTGAGACCGAGTTCTGGTTGCCACTCATGACAATCAGCGCGGCGCCAGTGAGTGGCAGCAGCGTGACAGGGCCGGGGAACGCGAGTGAAGTGGTGACGACGATGCCGGTAATTGAAATCATCACAACGCCAAGGCCCGCAGTCCACGCGGCTGTGCGCTGTGGCAGGAAACGGCTGGTTGGCACGAAGGCAAGCAACCCACCGAGCGCGAGCTCCCACGCACGGGAGAACGTGGAGTAGTAGTTCTGGCCCGTACCGACGAAGCCGAAGCGCGCAGCGTATGCGAACGAAGCAACGGTGATAATGGCGAGCAGCGTGATCGCGCCTCGCTTGGCAATGACAGCCGGAACTTTGCACTTCCAGATCAAGAAGGCCAGCAGCGTCCCCAACAAAATGGCGAAAACGTAGAACTGGCCTTGCACACTCATTGACCACAGGTGTTGCAGCGGAGACGTGTCCTGGCTTGCCGCCGCATAATCCGCATCTTGGGCGATCAGCTCCCAGTTTTGGTAGTACAGCATGGAGGCGGTGAACTGCTTGGAGAGTTCCACGCCCATGAGTTCGGGGGCGAGCAGCATCACACCAAGCATGGTTGCCAGGACAGTGAGCGCAAGTGCTGGAACGAGGCGTCGAATAGTGCGCCACAGTGGCCACCAGGGGTTGAGGCTTGGGTTTGGGCGCATTGCGTAGCGGATCTGGCCACCGAGGAAGAAGTATCCAGACAGCAGCAAGAAGACATCGACGCCGCCTGAGACTCGGCCGACGTAGACGTGGAACAAGACGACTAGTGCGATAGCAAAGCCTCGAAGCCCGTCAAGGTCGACGCGGTATGCGGTTGAGCGTTTCGTGCTCGGTGCAGGCATGCTGAAAAACCTCGTGTACTCTCAGATTGTTTCGCGCCCTCATTACGCTTCATGCTATTTTTCGGCGGGCAACTGAAAAGACGATACCCGCAACAGGCAGGCAAATGGTAACTATCTGCCTAGATAACAAGTCCTGTTTGGGAATTGGTTCGCTATGGGGTAACCTCTTTCAGGTTGATTATCTGTGTATGCAGGTTTTGAACAGGACCAAACTGCGTTCGCGTTGGACCCGTCACGTGCAGAGATGCGCGATGTCGCCCAACCAGTCACGCGCAGGGTAAAGAAGAAGGGTTGAACCAGCCCGCCTATCGTGTTGGCGGGTGTCTGTACTGCCCGGTGACCGTAAAGGAAGATTTTCATGGCTGTAAAGATTAAGCTGCAGCGCGTCGGTAAGATCCGTAACGCGCAGTACCGTGTTGTTATCGCTGACGCGAAGGCTCGTCGTGATGGCAAGGTTGTCGAGAACATCGGTATCTACCACCCGAAGCAGGAGCCTTCCCTCATCAAGATCGACTCCGAGCGTGCTCAGTACTGGCTCGGCGTTGGTGCGCAGCCGACCGAGCCTGTGCTCGCTCTGCTGAAGATTACCGGCGACTGGCAGAAGCACAAGGGCCTCGACGGTGCTGAGGGCACCCTCAAGGTTGCTGAGGAGAAGCCATCCAAGCTTGACCTGTTCAACAAGGCTCTCGAGGAGGCCAACAACGGCCCGACCGCTGAGGCGATCACCGAGAAGCGCAAGAAGGCGAAGGAAGAGGCTGAGGCCAAGGCTGCCGCAGAGGCTGAGGCAGCTGCAGCTGCTGAGGCTGCGGAGTCCGCTGAAGAGGAGTCCCCGGCTGAGGAGTCCGAGGACTAATCCGAACCTCGCAACGGCACGTTCCCGATCCGTGTGGTCGGAGGGCGTGCCGTTTTTTGTTTGCGAAGTGGGCGTCGAAAAGTAGGGTAATTGAGCATGGAGCTACTGATTGGTCGGGTCGTGAAGACTCACGGTATTAAGGGCGAAGTCGCGGTGGAAGTGCACACGGACCAGCCCGAGGTCCGCTTCGCAGTGGGCAGCAAGCTGCGCGGCGCGCAAACGGGGAAGGATATTGAACTCACCGTTGCGACGGCCCGCCCGCACAAAGGACGCCTGTTGCTCAGCTTCGAAGAGGTGCCGGACCGTACCGCCGCTGAGGGGCTGCGAGGGCTGAAGTTTTTCGCGACGCCGCTTGAACGCGGGGAGGACGCGGACCCGGATGAGTTCTACGATCACGAATTGATTGGACTGAATGTGCGTCTTGATGGGGAGGAGATCGGGCAGGTCACAGGTGTGATGCATACGCCGGGGCGCCAGATTCTAGAGGTTGAGTACGACGGCCGTGAGGTCCTCGTGCCGTTCGTGAGCGATATTGTGCCCGAAGTAGATCTGGAGAAGGGCTTCCTGTCCATCACCCCGCCTGAGGGTTTGCTCAATGTCTAGGCACACCTTGAGGCTCGACATTGTCACCATTTTCCCCGAATACCTTGAGCCGCTGCGCCACGCGTTGTTGGGCAAGGCGATTGAGCAGGGGATTGTGAGCGTCCGCGTGCATGATCTTCGACAGTGGGGGCTTGGTGTACATAAGTCTGTCGACGCCCCTCCGCTCGGCGGCGGGCCTGGTATGGTGATGCGCCCGGATGTGTGGGGTGAGGCGCTTGATTCCGTGGCAGCTGGCAACGAAGGTGAAGGGTTGCGTTCCGCCGCACCGCACCGCAATGACAAGGCCCGCCACGATGAGGTTCACGCCGTCGCGCCGCGGCCGTATGAAGTTAGTGATGTCCGCGAAGGCGAGTCTGCTGAGCAACCGCTGCTGATTGTGCCCACCCCGGCGGGTACACCGTTTACGCAGCAGGACGCGCAGGCGTGGTCGCGTGAGTCTCACATCGTGTTTGCCTGTGGCCGCTACGAGGGTATTGACCAGCGAGTCTTTGTTGACGCCCAGCAGCGGTACCGGGTGCGCGAGGTCTCTATTGGGGACTACGTGCTAATCGGCGGGGAGGTAGCTACGTTGGTGATCGCGGAGGCCGTTACCCGCCTGATCCCCGGGGTGTTGGGCAATACGCAAAGCCACGAGGACGATAGTTTTTCCGATGGGTTGCTTGAGGGACCGAGCTACACAAAGCCACGAACGTGGCGCGGGATCGGCGCCCCTGACGTGCTCTTTTCGGGTGATCACGCCAAGGTGGAGCGCTACCGACGTGATGCATCGCTGCTGCGCACGCAGCAAGTCCGCCCGGAGCTATTGGACGCCGCCGAGCTCGATGAGGATGACGAGTTTGCGCTGTACGGCCGCGACGTCGTGACGGCAATGCAGGTGCTCGTCGACGAGAAGCGCTGGCCGAAGGCGCGCAAGTCTTTGGCCCGTGTGTTGCGCAAGGCCGGCTACCGCGAGCCCAAAATCTCACTGGAGCCGATCGGCCCGCACTGCGAGGATGAGTCGATTCTTGAGACCGATTACCTGTTGAAGGAGGGGCACCCGCCTCTTGAGTCTTTGTGCAGGCTCGAGGTGCGCGGCCGCACCGCGCTCGAGCTGGACGCTGCGACGCAAGCGGTGGTCGCAGGCCTGCCCAGAGGCACCTACTGGTACGGATCGACCCGCCTCGTGGATGGGAACGCATAAGCATTAGAATGTCCGGAATGACGTTCATTGCTGAGACCATTGCATCGGAACTCCAGGTAGCGCCACGCCACGTTGAGGCTGCGCTGCAACTGTTGGCAGAGGGGAATACGGTCCCATTCATTTCTCGCTACCGGAAGGAAGCTACCGGTGGCTTGGATGACACACAGCTGCGCCACATTGAGCAGCGCAATGCGTATTTGATCGAGCTTGAGGAGCGCAAGGCTTCGGTCATTGAGGCGATCGAGGAGCAGGGCAAACTCACTGATGAGCTCAAGGCGCTCATCATGGGTGCGGATACGAAGGCGCGCGTCGAGGATCTCTACCTGCCGTATAAGAAGCGCAGGAAGACCAAGGCGGATATCGCGCGTGAGGCTGGTCTCGAGCCGCTCGTAGAGTTGCTTATTGACGCCCCTTCGGCCGACGCCGAGGCTGAGGCGGCAAGCTATGTCTGTGAGGGGTTCGCCGACACGAAAGCGGTGCTGGACGGTGCCCGCGCGATCTTGGTTGACAGGATTGCCACCGATGCGGATCTCGTCGGCGAGGTCCGCGACAAGGTGTACGAGTCCGGAACGATGCGTTCGAGCGTCGTCGAAGGCAAGGAGAACGAGGGTGCGAAGTTCCGAGACTATTTCGACTTCAGCGAGCCATTCGCCTCGTTGCCGTCGCACCGCATTTTAGCGCTGCTGCGAGGCGAGCAGGAAGGTGTGCTTTCGCTGGATTTGGACGCCGGAGATGATGCGGCGTACGAGGGGATGATCGCGAACCGTTTCGACCTTAACTGTGAAACGAGCCCGTGGTTGGCGAAGGCCGTGCGGTGGGCATGGAAGACAAAGCTGCAGGTCTCTTCTAATTTGGATACACGGATGCGTCTGAAGGAGCGCGCGGATGAGGCGGCTCTGGACGTCTTCAGTACGAATCTTCGCGATGTGCTGCTGGCCGCTCCTGCCGGTCAACGCGCGACCCTGGCGCTGGATCCGGGTTACAGGAACGGCGTAAAAACAGCGACCGTAGATGGCACGGGGAAGGTGCTCGCAACCGCGATCGTCTACCCACACCAGCCGCAGAACCAATGGCAGCAGGCGGTGCAGGTGCTCGCGAACACTGTGGCGGAACACGGCGTGGAGCTCATCGCGATTGGTAACGGCACGGCGTCGCGGGAGACGGAGAAGCTTGCACGAGAGGTCGCGGACATGATCGCAGCAGCGGGCGGGCGCAGGCCTGTTCCGGTGGTGGTGTCGGAATCGGGTGCGTCGGTGTACTCGGCTTCGGAAATCGCGGCTCAGGAGTTTCCGGACATGGATGTGTCACTGCGTTCCGCGGTCTCGATTGGGCGGCGCCTCCAGGACCCGCTTGCGGAGCTGGTCAAGGTCGACCCGAAGTCAATTGGCGTGGGGCAGTACCAGCACGATGTGAATCAGGCGGCGCTCGCGCAGTCGTTGGACGCCGTGGTGGAGGACGCGGTGAACTCAGTCGGGGTGGACGTCAATACGGCGTCGGTACCGCTGCTGGAACGAGTCGCTGGCGTGACGCCGACGATCGCAAAGAACATCGTTGCCTACCGCGATGAACATGGTGTGTTTGCTTCGCGCAAGGAGCTGAAGAAGGTGCCGCGACTTGGGCCGAAGGCCTTCGAGCAGTCGGCCGGCTTCCTACGCATCCAAGGCGGAGAGAATCCGCTTGATGGCTCCGCTGTGCACCCGGAGGCCTACCCCGTTGTGGAGCGCATCGCTCAGCAATCTGGGGTGGACACTGCGGCACTCGTTGGTAACAGCAGAGTGCTGTCGGGTCTACGTCCGCAGGACTTTGCCGACGACACCTTCGGCGTCCCAACCATCACGGATATCTTTGCCGAGTTGGAAAAACCAGGACGGGATCCGCGTCCGGAGTTTAAGACGGCCACTTTTAAAGAAGGCGTACACAAGGTGTCTGACCTCCAGCCGGGCATGATTCTGGAAGGGACGGTCACCAACGTCGCCGCGTTCGGCGCGTTTGTGGACGTCGGCCTGCACCAGGATGGCCTCGTGCACGTGTCTGCGATGAGCCATTCTTTTGTGAAGGACCCGCACGAGGTCGTGCGCTCGGGTGAAGTGGTGAAGGTGAAGGTCCTCGAGGTGGACGTGCAGCGCCAGCGAATTAGCCTCACGCTGCGCCTGGATGATGAGCCGGGGAGCGAACAGAAGCGTGAGTCTTCACGCGGGAAGAAGCCGCAGCAGAAGCCGAGCCGTCAGGGTGGGAAGCGCCAGCGAGGTCGCGCTGGAGGTGCGCCGCAGGGCGGTTCGATGGCGGATGCACTCAAGCGTGCCGGATTTGGGAAGTGACGTGCTCGCATGTAAAATCGTGCGGGTTATTGTAAGCGACATGAACCAGCCGAGCGTCCACCTGTGGAAAAAGCCGCTAGGGTCCTCTGTCCAGAAACGTAAAGGATTGCTTCAATGAGCAACGGCATTATTGATCTTGTAGACGCAGGCCAGCTGCGTGACGATATCCCTGACTTCCGTCCGGGCGATACCCTCGACGTACACGTCAAGGTTATCGAGGGTTCGGTCACCCGTACCCAGGTCTTCACTGGCTTCGTCGTTCGTCGTCAGGGTGACGGCATCCGTGAGACGTTCACGGTCCGCAAGGTTTCCTTCGGTATCGGTGTTGAGCGTACCTTCCCGGTACATTCCCCGAACCTGGAGAAGATTGAGGTCGTCCGCAAGGGTGACGTACGTCGCGCGAAGCTGTACTACATGCGCGACCTGCGCGGCAAGGCTGCCCGCATCAAGGAGCGTCGCTAAGCGCATACCCGCTTCTTGCGCAGCACCCCGCACACTTACGCTTCGTAAGGTGCGGGGTGTTTTGTTGCGCTGCTAGAGTGTTGCGGGTGAACGAAAAGAGCGCATCCGAAGAAAAATCCATGCCGTGGTACATCGAAATCCCGATGGTTGTTGTACTCACCTTGGTGTTCATCTTCATTATTCAGACATTCATTGGCCGCCTCTATGTGATTCCTTCTGCGTCGATGGAGCCGACGTTGCATGGGCAGGACGGCAAGGGTGATCGCATCTTCGTGGAGAAGGTGTCCTACTACTTTTCTGATCCGGAGCCGGGTGACGTTGTCGTGTTTAAGGGGACTGACTCGTGGAATACCGGCTTCGTCACTAACCGCTCCGACAACCCGGCCATTGCCGGTCTGCAGGAGGTGTCCTCCTGGGTGGGGCTGGTGCCGAAGGATGAGAACACGTTGGTCAAGCGCATCATCGCAAAGGGTGGCCAGACGGTGTCCTGCCAGGAGGGGGATCCGGCGGTGATGGTGGATGGAAAGCCGATCGACCAGTCGTACACGCTGCAGCCGAACTACTACCCGGTGGATCCTCAGACTGGGTCCGACGCTTGCGGTGGTAATTATTTCGGCCCGGTAACTGTCCCTGATGGGAACTACTTCATGATGGGTGATAACCGCACGAATTCCGCTGATTCGCGCTACCACCTTGGTGATGAGTACCAGGGCACGATCCCGGAGGAGAACCTTCGCGGAAAAGTTCTTGCGATTGTGTTCCCACTCCAGCGTTTTGGTGGCGTCGACGACCCGGCGATCCAGCAGTAGCCCTACGCTTGGTGTGTGAGCTGTGGTGCGTCGTTTGAAGCAGCTTCGGACGTACGAGGTGGCGCTCGAAAAAGCAGGGCTCGGACCAGTCGTCGGGGTTGACGAGGCCGGCCGGGGCGCCTGCTTCGGGCCACTGACAGTCGCCGCGTGCGTGCTACCACCGCAGCCGATACGGCAACTTGAGGGGTTGACGGACTCCAAGCAGTTGACGGCGAGGCGTCGAGAAGCACTCTTTGACATCATTTGCCAACACGCGCTCGCGTACTCGATCGTGCACGTGCCCGCTAGCGAGATTGATCACCGCGGGGTGCAGCATGCCAACATTGACGGGGCCCGGCGCGCAGTTGCGCAGCTAGAGACGGAGGCGCGGTACGCGCTTGTCGACGCCTTCCATATCGCGGGTTTGCCCGTACCACAACTGCCGATTATCGGCGGTGACGCGAGTGCCCGGTGCATCGCCGCCGCCAGTGTGCTAGCCAAAGTGAGCCGCGACCATCTCCTCGATGGCTACGCGGAGCAGTACCCGGGGTATGGGTTGGAGCGCCACAAGGGGTATGGCACGAAGGCACACATGGATGCGGTGCGCCGCCACGGGGCGACGCCGCAACATCGTTATAGTTATGCCAACGTGAGAACTGCCGTTGAGATTTACGAAGGGGGCACCGCATGAGTGCTGAGGATCTGGACAATTACGAGGCTGACGTCGAGCTGTCGCTGTATCGCGAGTATCGAGACGTCGCGAGCCAGTTCTCGTTTGTTGTGGAGACGGAGCGTCGTTTCTACCTTGCGAATGCTGTCGAGTTGATCCCGCACAAAGACGGCAACGATGTGTACTACGAGGTCCGTATGTCGGATTGTTGGGTGTGGGACATGTACCGTGCGGTGCGTTTTGTGCGCTACGTCCGCGTAATTACGTACAAGGATGTCAATATCGAGGAGCTAGACAAGCCGGACATCACGTTCCCTAATTCGTAGTCTGCGTTTCGACGTCCCCTCCGCCCCTCCCGCGTGTTGCCTGTAAGGAACCGCGGGAGGGGTTTTTGCGTCTAAACACTTACGCCTCTGGTGCGTCTGGAGGTGTGTGCAAACGAACAAGGATGTGAAGAAGGGAACGAAGTTATGCAGAAACCGTGCATGGACCAGTACCAGCTTGGCCGTCTAGGGGAAGATGCCGTACTGGAGGAGTATTTAGCGTTGGGCTACACGTGCCTTGGTAGGCGGGTGCGATTACGGCATGGCGAGATTGACCTGATTATGCAGGACTCTTACGGCACCGTGGTGTTCGTAGAGGTGAAAACTCGTCGTTTACCGGGGTTTGGTTCGGTTGAGGCGGTGCACGCGAAGAAGATGATGGCAATGCGTAACGCGGCTGCTGAGTGGTTGCGCAGCACTGAGGGGTTCTACGAAGTCCGGTTCGACGTCGTGGAGGCGATTTATCACGAGGGCGGCTTCGAGTTTGAGTTCATCATGGGGGTCGAAGATGCCGCTTGCTAGTACGTTGAGTGCCACGGTTGAGGGCATTCGGGCGCGCATCGTACGCGTGGAGGCCAACGTCGGGCCGGGGTTACCAGGAATGCATATTGTTGGGCTCGCCGATGCTGCCGTGAAAGAATCCCGCGAGCGAATCCGTACCGCCTGCCGTAATAGTTCACTGCCGTGGCCGAAGACGAAGGCGATGGTGTCGCTGTCGCCGGCGCACCTGCCGAAGGCTGGTTCGCAGTTTGACTTGCCGATTGCGTTGGCGGTGATGGGGAGCCTAGATCCATGCGCTCAACAGGCACTATCGCGAACATTTTTTGTAGGAGAGTTGGCGCTGGATGGCAGCTTGCGGCCTGTACCGGAAGTGCTGCCGATGCTGCTGGCGGCCCAGGAGCTGCTTGTTCAGGAGGGTGGAATTGACCGCATTGTGGTTCCGCGCGCGAACGAGCACCAGGCACAGCTCGTGTCACGCGGAGACATCGTGCTGGCGGACTCGCTGGCGCAGGTGTGGGCGTGGCTGGTCGGGGAAGAGGTGCTTGAAGTGGCTTCCGCGGGTGCGCCTAGCATCGAGCAAGGACGACAGCCGGACTTCGCAGACATCGCAGGGCAAGGCCCCGAGCGAAGGATTATGGAAGTCGCCGCGGCCGGTGCGCATCACATGCTAATGATCGGACCACCCGGCTCAGGCAAGTCCATGCTTGCAGAGCGTCTCCCATCCATCCTCCCCGCAATGGACGTCGAAGAAATGGTCACGTCCACAGCGATTCACGCAGCTGCCGGGATCGCCGGGGGAGAGCTGATTGCGCACCGCCCGTTCATCGCGCCGGACCCGTCGCTGTCCAAGGCACAACTCATCGGGGGAGGCAGCGGGATTCCTCGCCCCGGCGCGGTCAGCCAAGCCCATAACGGTGTGCTGTTTCTCGACGAAGCATCTGAGATCGCGTCCGCTACCCTCGATGCGTTGCGCATTCCCCTGGAGAAAGGCGAGGTGCGCCTGCGACGCAGCAACCGCGACGTCATCTTTCCAGCCGACTTCCAGCTCATCCTCGCGATGAATCCATGCCCGTGTGGAAAACCAGCGAACCGCTGTCGGTGCTCCGGGGCGCAGCGTGCGCGGTATGCGCGAAGTATTTCGGGTCCGCTGAGGGACCGCCTGGACATTGTCTGCAGGACCTCGTTGGATAACGCCGTGCTGAACCCAAACGGGGCAGAGTCTTCCACGGCCATCGCCCAGCGTGTGGCAGAGGCACGGGACCGTGCGGCACATCGGTGGCGGACGTGCGAGGAACACACGAACGGGGCGTTGACGAATGCGCGCGTGCCGGGGCCGTGGCTGCGTCGATACTTCCCGGCGGAAGATTCCGCGATGATGTTCCTCTCCTCGATGCTTGCGCGCGGGGAGGTCAGCCAGCGCGGTATCGACCGCATCCTGAAACTATCGTGGACTTTGGCGGATCTCACTGGCGCACAATGCCCCCACCTCGGGCACGTCGCTGAGGCCGTCGATCTTCGAGACGACCAGACCTTGCTTTCAGCACGTGAGGAGGCATCGGCATGAGCACGCTTGAATCATGGGCCTACCTCAACCGTGTCATAGAGGGTCCGTCGACGGCGCTATGGGCACTGCGAAACGAAGGATATACCGCTGACGAAATCGCCGAAGGCGTGCGAACACGAGCGCCCTGGCTCGGTGACCTCGCCGCTGACACCGATGCGAGATACACCTGGGACCAGCCAGCAGAAGACCTAGCCACTGCAGCGGAGCATGGGTACACACTTATCACACCGGAATCGCCCGAGTGGCCTCGCGAACGGATTTATGACTCCTTCAATCTCGGCGCAAAGATGAGTCGGGATGGCGAAGGTGCTCCGATACGTGCAGACGGGGTTCCGCCACACGCCCTCTGGGTTCGAGGCAATACCAACCTGCCGGAGCTATTGGAAAACTCGATCGCGATCGTCGGCACACGAGCGCTGAGCGCATATGGGCATTCAGCCACCCGTGACATCGTGCATGGACTGAAGCGCTGGGGATACACCATCGTCTCCGGCGGTGCACTCGGTATTGATGCGGCAGCCCACGATGCGGCCCTCGAGGCGGGACTGCCAACTGTGGTGTTCGCCGCATGCGGGCCGGGTGTCACCTACCCGAGGCGCCACAAACAGCTATTCGATCGCATCGTGGCGGCAGGGGGAGCGATCATCACCGAATACAGCCCTGGCATGGCCCCTGAGCGACACCGCTTCCTCACCCGAAACCGACTCGTCGCTGGGCTCACACAGGCCACGCTAGTAATAGAAGCCGCCTACCGCTCCGGGGCGCTCAGCACGTTGCGCTGGGCGCAGTACTACCAACGCGGGACGCTCGCAGTACCAGGGCCGATAACCACCGCCGGATCTGTCGGCACCAACCTCGCCATCTATAAGGGGGAGGCCACGATGGTGCTCAACGCGACCTACGTCCACGAGGCGATCCGCCTCGAGAACGGACTGGATGCAGAACAAGAACTTGCGGACAACAATGTAGCTTCGCCCCTGCAGCTCCTGACCCGCACCGAAATGCGCATCTACGATGCCGCGCCAAAGCATCATCGCGACGGGCTTGTAGCGGAGGAGATTGCAGGTGCCGCCGCGCTATCCCTCCAAGTCACCATCAACACGCTCATTGAGCTGCAAGGAAAGGGACTGATCCAGCGGGAAGGCCAGCTGTGGCGACGAAGCGACACAGCCAAACCCTAAGGTACCGATACAATACGGGACATGAGTAGCAGCCACGATCAGTCGTCCACCCAGTTTCTCACCGCGGTGGACGACTTCATCGACTACTGCCAACACGTGAAGAACCGCGCAGCGGCGACCTGCAAGAGCTACAGATCGGATCTCACCACACTCGCGCCGTACACACCCGACCTCAAGTCATTTACGATCGACGCGTTACGCCGCTGGCTTGCCGACGCCGTCCAAGCCGGCAAAGCACGCTCCACCATCTCACGACGCACCGCATCCGCACGCGCCTTCTCCACTTGGGCTTACCAACACGGCTACATTGCAAAGGACGAAGCAGCCCGCCTGCGCACCCCGAAAGAGCAGCGCAAACTGCCCACCGTGCTCAGCGCCCCAGCCACCGAAGAGCTCATTCACCCCCACGGTCACACACCACAAGACATCCGCGACACAGCCATCCTCGAACTGCTCTACGCCAGCGCAATCCGAGTCGGCGAACTCGTCGCCCTCAACATCGAAGACCTTGACCTGCACACCAACACCGCAAAAGTCACAGGCAAAGGCAACAAACAACGCATCGTTCCATTCGGAACCAACGCACACAACGCACTGACCACATGGCTTCACGACGCCCGACCAGCCCTCACCAATAGTGCTGACGCAGGGACCGAACCGCTGTTCGTCGGCACCCAGGGAAAGCGCATCGACCAACGCCAAGTTCGCCGAATCGTCGAGCGCGCCGGGCTGCAAGCGGGGCAGGCGAGTATCACGCCACACTCGTTGCGGCACACAGCGGCCACGCAAATGCTTGAAGGCGGCGCCGACCTACGAATGGTGCAAGAAATGCTCGGGCACTCTAGCCTGCAAACCACGCAGATATATACGCACGTCTCCTCACAGCGGCTCACGCAGATTTACAACCAAGCGCACCCCAGGGCATGAGCCTTTAACGGGTTGGCTTCAACCGAATGGTGGGCGTCGATAAGAGGGAAAGCGGATTGATGTAGGTGTCTTTCGCAATGAGTGCGCCCCAGTGCAGCCCGTCCTGGAGATGTGCCTGCGGCCCCGTCGGCCGTGCCAGCGTCCCAATCGCATCGCCGAGTTTAACTTCGTCGCCTTGCCGCACACGCGCGTGCACAGGCTGGTACGTCGTACGGATGCCATCTGGGTGATCAATACTGATAATGGGTGTGCCTGCTACCTTGCCCACGAAAGCGACTGTCCCGTTGTCTGCTGCTAGAACAGTGGCTCCGACGCGTAGCGCAAGATCAACCCCGCGATGCCCCGGCATCCAGTTCTTCTCCGGGATCTCTGCGGGCCGTGTAATCCGGGTTGCGTAGGGCAGCCCCGTGGTGGGGTCGACGTACGCAAGAGCCTGAGGCGCCAAGCACCACGTGCAAAGTAGGGGAGTAATGGCCGCGAGTAAGCGTGTGAACATGTGCATGTTGCCATTGAGCCCTGAAACCGCGGTAGTGGACAAGGCTGTGGGCATGCAGCCTGTGGAGAAAAACTGGCCTGTGGATAAAGCTCAGGGTTTGTGCAGGTCAAATTAGGTAATCGAGGGATAGTCGACTATGCTTGGCAAGGCAACTTTTCGAAGTTGACTACGCGCGCCGAATAACGCCAGCTCAGCGTTGGTCCCACAGTATGAGGGTGTTGAGCGGGTGCGGTGCTAGGGCGAGGGATAAAAACCCTTGCAGTACATGAACATTAACCGAACGAGATTACTCCAAAGGAGAAATTCCCATGGCAGTTGTAACCATGCGCGAACTCCTCGACGCAGGTGTCCACTTTGGCCACCAGACGCGTCGTTGGAACCCGAAGATGCGTCGCTTCATCTTCACCGACCGCAACGGCATTTACATCATCGACTTGCAGCAGACGCTGACCTACATTGACGAGGCTTTCGAGTTCGTCAAGGAGACCGTTGCACACGGCGGCACGATCCTGTTTGTTGGTACGAAGAAGCAGGCGCAGGAGCCTATTCAGGAAGAGGCTCAGCGCGTTGGTATGCCATACGTAACGCACCGCTGGCTCGGTGGCATGCTCACCAACTTCCAGACCGTTTCCAAGCGTATCGCCCGTATGAAGGAGCTCCAGGCTATGGACGCTGCTGAGAACGGCTACGCAGGTCGCGGCAAGAAGGAAGTTCTGATGCTGACCCGCGAGCGCCAGAAGCTCGAGCGTGTCCTCGGTGGCATCGCTGACATGACCAAGGCACCTTCTGCTCTGTGGGTTGTTGACACGAACAAGGAGCACATCGCGGTCAACGAGGCAGAGAAGCTGCGTATCCCGGTTGTTGCTGTTCTTGACACCAACTGCGATCCAGACGACGTCAACTTCCCAATCCCAGGTAACGACGACGCCATCGGCGCGGTCAAGATCCTGACCCACATCATCGGCGAGGCAGTCATCGCTGGTAAGCAGCAGCGCGAGGAGCGTCAGCTGGCTTCCGCACGTGAGGCTGCAGGCGACACCGACGCTAAGCACCAGGCAGAGGTTGCAGAGGCCGCTGCTCAGGCAGCCGCATCCGCTGAGGTTTCCGCTGCAGACGCTGCAAAGGCAGCTGCTGAGGCTGAAGCTGCTGCGCCACAGGAGGTTGCACCAGTCGAGCAGCCACACGCTGTTCGCGCTGCAGAGCAAGCTCAGCAGGCTAAGTAACTCCGCTCGCAGGACGCGCGAAACGTGTATCCTGCATAAGCGAGTGTGACACCCCGCGTCCTGTTCACGTCCTGGATTATGGGCGCGAATTGGGCGTGGGGTGTTTTGCTTGAAGCATAATTTTACGACGTATTTATCCACTACTGTACGAGGAGGATCGCCCGAATATGGCGAACTACACTGCTGCTGACGTAAAGAAGCTGCGCGAAACCACCGGCTCCGGCATGCTCGACTGCAAGAAGGCGCTGGAGGAAACCGGCGGCGACTTCGAGAAGGCTGTCGAGCTGCTCCGCATCAAGGGCGCAAAGGACGTGGGCAAGCGCGCAGAGCGCAATGCTCTCGAGGGCCTCGTCGCTGTCTCCGGCAACACCATCGTCGAAATCAACTCGGAGACGGACTTCGTTGCTAAGAATGACGAGTTCAAGACCATCGCTGGCAAGATTGCTGACGCTGCTGCAGCAGCGAAGGCAAACAGCCAGGAGGAGCTGGCAAACGCTGACGTCGACGGCGAGACCGCTCACGACGTTCTTGAGCGCCTCTCCGCAAAGATTGGCGAGAAGCTGGAGCTGCGCCGTGCTGCCACCATCGAGGGTGAGCAGCTGGCGAAGTACCTGCACCAGCGTTCCGCTGACCTGCCACCAGCTGTTGGCGTTTTGGTTGCTTACAAGGGCGACAACGCTGAGGCTGCACACCAGGTTGCGCTGCAGATCGCTGCGATGAAGGCTCGCTACCTCAAGGAAGAGGACATTCCGGCAGAGGTCGTCGAGAAGGAGCGCGCTGTTCAGGAAGAGATCACCCGCAACGAGGGTAAGCCTGAGGCAGCTATCGAGAAGATCGTCCAGGGCCGCATGGGCGGCTTCTTCAAGGACGTTGTTCTTCTGGACCAGCCGTCACTTGCTGACTCCAAGAAGACCGTGAAGCAGTTCACGGAGGAGAGCGGCATTGAGGTCACCGACTTCGTTCGCTTCGAGGTTGGCCAGGCATAAGCCTGATGCTTTTTACCGTCGGCGTTGAGGGGTTACCCTCCGCCGGCGGTTTCTTTATGCCCGGTTGCTACAAACCGGACTGAGATCGCTAAGATCGGTCGAGAACAGAATTGTCCTCTACGGCTCGAATTGGCCAACTCTCAAGGAGTGTCCTCACAGTGTCAGAACTTGCGTCTACCCGCACAGGATTCAAACGCGTCATGCTCAAGCTGGGCGGTGAAATGTTCGGCGGTGGAAAGGTTGGTATCGATCCGGACGTCGTCGAAAGCGTTGCTGCACAGATTGCCGAAGTCGCCCAGTCCGGAACCGAAGTAGCGGTAGTGATTGGCGGCGGCAACTTCTTCCGCGGTGCAGAGCTGCAAAAGCGTGGCCTTGACCGTGCACGCTCCGACTACATGGGCATGCTCGGCACGGTGATGAACTGCCTGGCGCTCCAGGACTTCCTGCAGCAGAAGGGCGTCGACTGCCGCGTTCAGACTTCCATCAATATGGCGCAGATCGCTGAGCCCTATTTGCCGCTTCGTGCAGTGCGTCACCTGGAGAAGGGGCGCGTCGTCATCTTCGGTGCTGGCATGGGAATGCCGTACTTCTCTACGGATACCACCGCCGCGCAACGCGCCCTGGAAATTGGTTGCGAGGTGCTCCTGATGGCGAAGGGGGTTGACGGAGTCTACGACGACGACCCTCGAACCAACCCAGACGCACAGCTCTACAGCGAGGTTTCTCCCCGCGAGGTGCTCGAAAAGGAACTCAAGGTTGCCGATGCCACCGCGTTTTCGCTGTGCATGGACAACAACATGCCGATCCTCGTGTTCAACCTGCTCAAGGAAGGCAACATTGCCCGCGCGGTATCCGGCGAGCAGATCGGTACCCTTGTTTCCTAAGAATTAATCGGGCAGCCCAAAATGTTCGACGGTGCGCGCTACCGAAAGTAGCGCGCGTCCGCCAACTGTGACTGACCCAAGGTGGAGCGCCCCGACTGCGACAGCGGGGCTGCCCATCACATTGAACAGCGTGCACCAGGGCGTCCACACTGTTTGTTGGTAAAAGCTCTCATCCGGGGCGAGGGAAGAGAAGTAGCCAATTGGTGGGGGATCAAACGCAATCGTGGGGGTGAGCACGATATCCACGTCCCACTCGTGCTGTACGTGTCTTAGTAGGTGCGCGAAGTGGTCATTCGCTGAAAATAGTTCTTCTGGAGTTACTGCGCAACCTTGTGCGTGCATCCATGCGAGGTAGTGATTGTCGAGTGGCTCTACGTTACGGAAGCTGCTCGTGATGCGGTGTCTGAAGTGCTCAAACGTTGATTGTGCATCCGCATAGGGGCGAAGAGACACTACATCATGGTGTTTCCCGAGCTCACGTGCAGCGGCCTCTAGGGCATCACCGCGGCTCGTTGAAACGGTGGTGTTGGCGAAGAGGCCGTCGATAAGTACTCCGATGCGCAGTTTGCGTACCGCGGTGGGGTGATGCCCGTACAACTCAAACTGGTCTGCGACGCTGCGCGTGATAAAACCATTCGCGACTGCCGCGCGTGTTCCCGGCTTGTAACCAACGGCACCGCAGGCTGCAGCCGGGACTCGCAAGGACCCTCCAGCGTCCGTGCCGTGTGCAGCACGGTACAGCCCACTGCCCACGAGCACTCCGGCGCCTGCTGAAGAACCACCGGGCGTGCACCCAGGGAACAAGGGGGACTCTAAAAGCGGGGAGTGGGCTTCTTCGGCGTAGCACGTCGCCCCAAGCTCGGCTGTCAGTGACTTTCCAGGGATGGCTGCCCCAGACTCAAGCAGCGCTGCGACGATTGGGCTGTGCTCTTCCGCGATGACGCTGCGTGACGGGTTGCCGTGCGTGGTGGGCATTCCAGCGACATCCGTTCCGTCTTTGATGGGGATTTGCCATGATGAAAGTCGGCCCTCAGCAGTGCGCAATGGAGTCGGGTGTGTATAGACCATCGCGGCACTGGCGGGGGAGTAAAGCATGGGGACAGTCTAGGCGTAACTTGCCTTGAATTCTGCCGTTCCCCGTCAAGCCACGACACGGCTGGGAGTGAAACGCTGGTAGATTGGTGTGCGACTTATTTGTCCCGAACGCTTTGTACAGAAGAAGTGGAGTAAAAATGATTGATGACGTGTTGCTTGATGCCGAAGAGCGTATGAGCGCTTCTGTTGATTTCACCCGCGATGACCTCGTAACGATTCGGACTGGTCGCGCTAACCCTGCCATGTTTAATGGCGTCATGGCTGATTTTTACGGTGCACCAACCCCGATCAACCAGATGGCGACGATCTCTGTTCCGGAGCCACGCATGCTGCTGATCAAGCCGTACGACATGTCAACGCTCAAGGAAATTGAGACTGCCATCCGCAACTCTGATCTCGGCGTCAACCCGACCGATGACGGGCAAGTCATTCGCGTCACGATCCCACAGCTGACGGAAGATCGTCGCCGTGACCTGGTCAAGCAGGCCAAGCAGAAAGGTGAGGACGGCAAGATCGCTATCCGTAACGTCCGCCGCCACGGTATGGAAGCACTGAAGAAGATCCAGAAGGACGGCGACGCCGGCGAGGACGAAGTGCAGACCGCAGAAAAGGCACTGGACAAGACCACCCAGGGCTACGTGGCACAGATCGATGAGCTAGTTCAGCGCAAGGAAGCCGAGCTGATGGAGGTCTAAGCAGACCTTTCGATGAATAGAAAGCACCGCTACGTGAAACACTCGACAGATCAGTCAGGACCATCGGGCTGGCCCCGCATCGCGCCGCCCAAGCCGAAAAATGATGCGGGTCGCGACCTGCCAGCCGCCATCACGACCGGGGTCATCCTCGGTGCTGTGGTGATCGCTGCTGTGTGGGTTGGCCCTATGGCCTGGTATCCGCTTGTTGCCATCGCTGTAGCAGGTGGGATGTGGGAGGTGCTTACCCGTTTGCGGGAAGCGGGCTACCAGCAGCCGCGCACACTGCTGATCATCCTCGGTCAGATCATGGTGTGGTCCTCCGCTGCCTACAAAACCGCTGGCGTAGTTGGCGCTTTCGCGTTCACAGTGCTGTTCCTGATGTTTTGGCGGCTGTTCGACCACGGCAGGCACCAAACGCCAACCAACTATCTCCGCGACACCGCCGTGGGAGTGTTCGTCCTGGCGTGGATTCCACTGTTTGGAAGCTTCGCTGCGATGGTTTCGCTTATCGACGAAGGCTCCGTCAGTGGTTCAGCGTTTATTGTCGCGTTCATGTGCTGCGTGGTGGCGTCTGACGTTGGGGGGTACGCTGCAGGCGTGATGTTTGGTGCGCACCCGATGGCGCCGGCTGTAAGTCCGAAGAAGTCCTGGGAAGGATTTGCGGGCTCGATGATATTCGGGATCATTGCAGGCGTCGCGGTGGTCACGCTACTGATCAAGGGCCCGTGGTGGATGGGGATCCTTTTGGGTGCCGCACTGGTTATGTGCGCCACTATGGGTGATCTCGTCGAAAGCCAATTCAAGCGTGAACTCGGTATCAAGGATATGTCCCAGATACTGCCTGGACACGGCGGAATCATGGATCGCTTAGACGGTATGTTGCCAGCAGCGTGCGCAACGTACATTCTGCTCAGCGCTTCCGCATTGATGAATCCGTTCTAACGTGCAAAGATGGGGCAATTATGACTGAGACCCCAACACTGCCACTTCTGACCCCAAAGTTTGGTATGCCGCCGAAGCACTTCGCTGATTTGTCGAGCGAAGAGCGCATCGAGGCCCTGAAGTCCCTTGGTCTGCCGAAGTTCCGTGCGGACCAGATTGCGCGCCACTACTACGGCAAGTTTGAAGCAGATCCCCTCACGATGACGGATCTGCCTGCCGCGCAGCGCGAGAAGGTAAAAGAGGCTCTTTTTCCGACGCTGCTGACTCCAGTACGTCGGGTAGAGACCGATGAGGGGGACACCACCAAGACGTTGTGGCGGCTGCATGACGGCATTCTCCTGGAGTCTGTGCTGATGCGGTACAAGGATCGCGCGACGCTGTGTATCTCCTCACAGGCGGGTTGCGGAATGGCTTGTCCGTTCTGCGCGACCGGTCAGGGCGGTCTCGATAGAAACTTGTCAACTGCGGAGATCGTCGATCAGGTGCGAGCTGCAGCAGCCATGATGCAGGAGGAAGGCTCCCGTCTTTCCAACATCGTCTTTATGGGGATGGGAGAGCCGCTGGCGAACTACAAGCGCGTGGTCAGCGCAGTACGTCAGATCACGAGTCCAGCGCCGCAGGGCTTCGGGATTTCTCAACGCAACGTCACTGTATCAACAGTTGGTCTCGCGCCGCAGATTCGAATGCTTGCCGACGAAGGCCTCTCCTGCACGCTCGCGGTTTCCTTGCACACCCCTGATGACGAGCTGCGCGACACACTGGTGCCGATGAACAACAGGTTTTCCGTGCAGGATGTGCTGGACGCAGCCCGCTACTACGCGGATACAACAGGGCGCCGCGTATCGATTGAGTACGCGTTGATTCGTGACATCAACGATCACGATTTCCGCGCCGACATGCTCGGCAGGAAGCTGCATCAGGCGCTAGGGCCGCTGGTACACGTCAACCTTATTCCACTGAACCCAACTCCGGGCTCGAAGTGGGACGCGTCCCCGAAGGCACGCCAGGATGAGTTTGTTCGTCGTGTGATTGCGCAGGGTGTGACGTGCACTGTCCGTGACACGAAGGGTCAGGAGATCGCTGCGGCCTGCGGCCAGCTCGCGGCGGAAGGCGAGTGACGTTGCGCCGAGTTTAGGTGCGCGAAAACGGCGCCACCCTCAACCTGTGAGTGGGGTGGCGCCGTTTATTGCTATTCGGTGTAAAGCGCGAAACTAGTGAATGCTCTGCTGCTGTGCACCGCGCAGTGAATTGAGACGCGCCGGATCGATGTTGAGGGCGCGCAGCTCGCGCTCATCGAGCTCGGCGTATGGGCCGGTCATCGTCTGCTGCGCGTAAATCCAGTCCGGCTCCTTGTGGCCAGCAGGCTTGTTGTGCGAGGTGACCGTGCGCACCTGGCTGAGCTTCGGCTGCAGTCCGTGGAAAATCAGTGCAACTGCAATCAAAACTGCAAATGCGAGCAGCCAAATCGTTTCTACGTGGCCGTGGTGGTTACCGAAGTTGTACGCGAGCAAGAAGATCACCGAGATCCACCCTGCGAGTTGAATCGTGCGCGGCTTGAACGCGCTCCACCCGAAGCGGGCGGAAGGGACGTCAGCTTCAGAAACGCCGTTATATACCTGTGGAGCTTTGTCCTGAGGGTGAGCCACTGCCATTCTCCTTGAGCTGTAGTCGTCCGCATCGGTTCGCATTACTGTGTATGCGCCCGGGGGCGGACATGCTAAATCTGTGTGTACTGTGCATTATCTTTTCATATTGCAGGGCGCGATGGCACTGTGTAGCCCCCAATGAGTTCAAACTTTCGCATCATGTACGTGAGGGCCAGCGGGGGAGGTGCGCTCGTGGGTGCGATGTGTGGTGATGGGAATGACAGAGTATCCCCACGGTCGTATGTGCACATCTTGTGTATGCACCACGACGAGCGGTGGTCAAAAATACTTTAAGGAGAAACTAAGTATCTATTTTTGCCGTGACGTGCCACAATGGAGGTTGTGAAAAAGGTTCTGATTCTTGGATCGACAGGCTCTATCGGCACACAGGCTCTCGATATCATTCGGAAGCACCCTGAAGACTTTGAGGTTGTCGGCATCGCGGCAGCAGGGCACAACCCTGAGCTTGTTATCCAGCAGGCACAGGAGTTCAATCTGCGCCCAGAACAAATTGCAGTGCAGCAGCTCGACCCTGCGAAAGATGTTTCTCGCGCTGTAGGTGATGTCATTATCACAGGTGAGGACGCCGCTGCGGTTCTCGTTGAGATGCAAGACGCAGACATCGTGTTGAATGCACTTGTCGGTGCGGCAGGTCTTGAGTCGACGCTTGCGACGCTTCGCAAGGATGGCGTGCTAGCTCTGGCGAACAAGGAATCACTGGTTGCTGGCGGTCAATTCGTCATGGAGAAGGTGAAGCCTGGACAGCTCGTGCCGGTCGATTCTGAACACTCTGCGATGGCCCAATGCCTGCGCGCAGGGAGCCGTGCTGACGTTTCACGGTTCGTCCTTACTGCTTCGGGAGGCCCGTTCCGGGGGTGGACCCGCGAGCAGATGATGGAGGCAACTCCGCAGCAGGCCGGGCAGCACCCGACGTGGTCGATGGGCACTATGAACACCTTGAACTCCGCCACGATGGTGAACAAGGGACTGGAGCTGATCGAGGCGACGCTGCTGTTTGGTATTGCGCCCGACATTATTGATGTCGTGGTGCACCCGCAGTCGATTGTGCACTCGGCTATCACGTTTGCCGATGGAGCGACGATTGCACAGGCTTCGCCGCCGTCGATGATGTTGCCGATCTCCCACGCTCTTGCTTGGCCGGAGCGTATCCCGGGTGCACAGCCAGCGCTGGACTTTTCGCAGGCGAGTGAGTGGACGTTTGAGCCGCTCGACGACGAAGCTTTCCCCGCCGTGCGTCTCGCTCGGGAAGCTTCAGCGATGGGGGACCCATACCCGGCGGTGTACAACGCCGCGAATGAGGTGGCGGTGGAAGCATTCCTTGCTGGCAAGATTCGTTTCCCGCACATCGTTGACGTGATTGGCTATGTCCTTGACGCGGCAGGGGCGTTTGCTTTTGCGCCAAAATCTATCGAAGATATTCTTCACGTGGATGCTGGTGCACGCCGGGCGGCAAAGGAAGTAATCGCCCAGCTGTAAACCAGCCTGAAAGGCAAGGAGCAGTGAGTGGGCGTTGTAGGAATCATACTTTTTGCCCTTGGTATTACGGTTTCTATCGCGCTCCATGAGGCCGGACACATGTTTACCGCACGCGCGTTTGGGATGCGTGTGCGGAGATATTTTGTGGGCTTTGGTCCGAAAGTGTGGTCCGTAAAGAGGGGGGAGACGGAGTACGGCATTGCGGCACTGCCTCTCGGCGGATTTTGCGATATTGCTGGGATGACAGCGCAGGATCCTGTCACTGAGGAGGAAGCTCCCGTTGCGATGTACCGCAAGCCGTGGTGCCAGCGCATTGCCGTGCTGAGCGGTGGCATCGCGATGAACCTGCTGATCGGGGTTGTGGTGCTGTACTTCGTGGCGGTTTTCGCGGCGATTCCGAACCCGTATGCCGACCGGACACCAACCGTGGGTGAGCTGCAGTGCGCTCCCGACCAGATTGATGAGACTCATCTGGCAGAATGCACCGGTAATGGGCCTGGCTATGATGCAGGTTTGCGTGAAGGGGATAAGCTACTCGCCGTTGATGGGGAGGAGCTCACTACGTTTCCAGCGTTGAGGGATTATGTGATGCAGCGTCCGGGGGAAACAGTCACGCTTACTGTGATGCGTAACGAGCAAGAGCTTGATATTGCAGTTCCACTCGCGACCGTGTCTAGGATCGATCCAGCGACCGGTGTGTCCTTTGAAGCGGGGGCGATCGGTGTCACAAGCGCGCCAGTGGAAGACGCGATGCGCCAGTTCGGTCCGCTCGAGGCTGTGCCAGCTACGGCTGCGTTTACGGGCCAGATGCTGAATGCGACTGTCCAGGGCCTTATCGCGTTCCCGTCGAAGATTCCTGGTGTTGTGGCTTCAATTTTTGGTGCTGAGCGAGAGCTTGACGGTCCAGTTAGTGTCATCGGCGCTTCTCGCGCAGGCGGGGAGTTAGCGCAACAAAGCATGTGGTCGATGTTCTGGATGATGTTGGCGAGTCTCAACTTCTTCCTCGCGCTGTTCAACTTGATTCCTTTGCCGCCCCTGGATGGTGGGCATATAGCAGTAGTCCTGTATGAGAAGATTAGGGATGCGCTTCGCAGGTTGCGGGGGCTCGATCCTGGTGGCCCTGCGGACTACCGCAAGCTGATGCCGGTGACATACGCGATGGCCGCTGCACTGCTGACGATTGGTGTATTTGTGATGCTTGCGGATGTAGTGAACCCAATCAAGCTGTTTGGGTAGCAGTGCTAGAGTAAGCAACTATGAATCTTCCCATCGGTTTAGGCATTCCTGAAGGCCCAGCGCCAACACTCGCACCTCGTCGAAAGACTCGTCAGCTGATGGTTGGCGGTGTGGGAGTTGGGTCGGATCACCCGATTACGGTCCAGTCCATGACCACGACGAAGACACACGACATTAACGCTACGCTGCAGCAGATCGCGCAGCTGGCTACCGCGGGCTGTGACATTGTGCGCATTGCCTGCCCGAAGACAGTTGACGCAGATGCTCTTCCAGCGATTGCGGCGAAGTCACCTATCCCGGTGATTGCGGACATCCACTTCCAGCCGAAGTACATCTTCGCAGCGATCGACGCCGGGTGTGCTGCCGTGCGGGTGAACCCTGGCAACATTAAAGAATTTGATGGTCGTGTGAAGGAAGTTGCTAAGGCTGCAGGGGACGCTGGTATCCCGATTCGTATCGGTGTCAACGGTGGTTCTTTGGATAAGCGCCTGCTGGAGAAGTACGGTCGCGCCACCCCTGAGGCGTTGGTTGAATCCGCGATCTATGAGGCTGGCCTGTTCGAGGAGTACGGATACGGCGATATCGCCATCTCCGTGAAGCACTCTGACCCAGTGCTCATGGTTGAGGCGTACCGCCAGCTCGCTGAGAAGACCGACTACCCGCTGCACCTCGGCGTGACTGAGGCCGGCCCGAAATTCATGGGCACCATCAAGTCCTCTGTCGCGTTCGGTGCGCTGCTCTCGCAGGGCATCGGCGACACGATTCGCGTTTCGCTCTCTGCTGATCCTGTGGAGGAAATCAAGGTTGGCGACCAGATTCTGCAATCGCTGAACCTTCGCCCGCGCAAGCTTGAGATCGTTTCCTGCCCGTCCTGTGGTCGCGCGCAGGTGGATGTGTACAAGCTCGCTGAGGAAGTTACCGCAGGTCTTGAGGGAATGGAGTACCCACTTCGCGTTGCTGTCATGGGCTGTGTTGTTAACGGACCTGGTGAGGCTCGTGACGCCGACCTAGGTGTGGCTTCTGGTAACGGTAAGGGCCAGATCTTCGTGAAGGGCGAGGTCGTTGAGACTGTTCCAGAGTCGAAGATCGTTGAGACGCTCATTGCTCATGCTCAGCGTATTGCTGAGGAAGAGGGCCTCGAAGAAGTCGAGGGCGCACGCGCGGAAGTCAAGGTTACACGCTAGATAGTCCGCCCGTGGGAGTGGCGCAGGCGATGTTTGTTCGGTGACCTTGGTATTTTAGGTCCATGCAACGTCTCCTCGCTTTGCTCCTGAGCGTAGTTTTCACGGGCGCGCTGGCCACAGCATGCACACCGCGTCCGAATGATGTTGAGCCCGTCGCACGCGAGTTTCTCGATGCCCTTGTCAGCCTCGACGGGACTAATTTTCAAGAACTTGTCGACGTCCCCTCCGAGGCCCACGCATCATTCCAAGAAACGGTCGACGGGCTCCAGGCGGAATCGCTTGAGGCGACGATCACCGATGTTCATCAAAGTGACAACCTTGCGACTGTCTCGTACCACTTGAAGTGGGGCCTGCCGAAAGAACGCACGGTCGAATACGACTCGCATATGACGTTGACCCAGATCGGTGAGAAGTGGACCGTACGTTGGCAGCCGAGCGTCTTGCACTCGCGTTTGGGTGCGCAGCAGCACCTGGAACTGCGCTCGGTAGCAGCATCGAAGGCGAGTGTCGTTTCTTCCGATGGGGTAGAGCTGCTGCGGCCGGGAACAGCGTTCCGCATTCTGGTGGAAAAGCACGCGGTGCGCGACATCCCGGACACCGCTCGTAGGATTTCTGCCTTCCTCCACGATGCCCGTGGTAAGTCATCCGCGGTGCCCGAGATTCCCGCGGATGAACTAGAGAACAGCCTCCTTCAGGCTCAGGGCACGTACTCAGTTGCGATGGTGCCAGCCGAATTCGGTGATGCTGCCAAGGCAGCGTTTAGCGCTGCGCCGGGAGTGCGTATCAACGAGGAAGCGGCGATGGTGAATATCGAGCCGGATTTCGCGCCGGATATGCTCGCTCGCGTTGGTGAGCTCGTTCGTGATGACTTGATTGGTGATGCCGGCTGGAGCGTGAGCGTGGTCAACGAGCACGGCGCGGTGCTGGAGGATATCGAACGCCACGCCCCGGCTCCTGCACCCGCGATTGAGGTAAGCCTGGACCACAGCGTGCAGCTGGCTGCAGAGCGGGCGCTCGAGCCGTATGCCGGACGACAGGCGATGATTGTTGCTATCCGCCCATCCAATGGCGCGGTGCTTGCTGTTGCGCAGACGCGTGAAGCTGACCGCGAGGGCAACCTTGCGACGATGGGCCAGTATCCGCCAGGCTCAACGTTTAAGATCATCACGGCGGCTGCTGGTCTGGAGAGACAAGCCCTTACACCAGGTAGCACAGTGCCCTGCCCGGGAACCATGAACCTGTACGGCAGGACCGTGACGAACTACGCCGGGTTCTCCCTCGGCAACGTCTCACTACAGTCGGCATTTGCGCACTCGTGCAACACGACATTCGCCGACATTTCGACGAAGCTCGCTCCTGGTGAGCTCCGAGATATCGGCAAGCAGTTCGGGTTGGGCCTCGATATGAAGATTCCAGGCCTGGAGACAATCACCGGCTCGATCCCGGTAGGTGAGGAGCCACTTGATAGGACAGAGGCCGGATACGGGCAGGGCCACGACCTTGTGAGCCCGTTCGGCATGGCGCTTGTGGCGGCGTCTGCAGCAAACGGGTCGATGCCGACGCCATACCTGATCAAGGGGGCGGAGACTGAGCTGAGCGAGTCTGCGCCCCGTATGCCTGACGAGGCGTGGCACCAGCTCCAGGAAATGATGGCGGCGGTGACCGCCCCGGGTGGTACCGCGGCGGGAATGACCGCCGGTGGTGATATCCGTGGCAAGACTGGTGAGGCCGAAATCAACCGAGGTTCTCACTCGTGGTTCACCGGCTATCGTGTTAATGATGACATTGCGTTTGCCGCCTTGGTCGTGCTTGGCGGCGGCTCGGAGGCTGCAGTCGCGTTGACGAATTCGATGCTGGTGAATCTCGACCAGTCGCGCGGGGGTTAGTTCGACCTCAGTAGGCAGGTACTACTATGGGGCGCATGAGCAAACGAGGAAAACTAAAGCAAGAAGCGTCCACCCCAATCCGGAAGGTTCCGAAGGACATTGAGCGTCCCGAGTACGCCTGGAAGGACGACGTACAGGAGAACATCGGCGAGCCGTACGTGCAGGACGCCGAGACGATCGAGAAGATGCGCGAGAGCTCCAAGATCGCCGCGAATGCTTTGGCGGTTGCGGGTGCAGCAGTGAAGCCTGGTGTGACAACCGACGAGATCGACCGCGTCGCCCACGAGTACATGCTTGACCACGGTGCATACCCGTCCACGCTTGGCTACCGCGGTTTCCCGAAGTCGTGTTGCGTGTCTTTGAACGAGATCGTGTGCCATGGCATCCCGGATACCACCGTGATTGAGGACGGCGACATCGTCAACATCGACGTCACCGCGTATAAGAACGGCGTCCACGGTGATACAAATGCGACGTTCCTCGCCGGCGATGTAACCCAGGAGCATAAGGATCTGGTCCAGCGCACGTACGAGGCGATGATGCGCGGTATCAAGGTGGCTAAGCCTGGCCGTGAGATCAACGTGATCGGTCGCGTCATTGAGTCCTATGCGAAGCGCTTCGGCTACAACGTGGTCACCGACTTTACTGGCCACGGGGTTGGTCCCACGTTCCACAACGGACTCGTGGTGCTCCACTACGACTCGGATGCTTACCGGGACATCCTGGAGCCCGGTATGACGCTGACGATCGAGCCGATGATCAATCTCGGCGCACTGCCGTACGACATTTGGGACAACGGCTGGACGGTGCAAAACCGTGATGGCAAGTTCTCAGCCCAATTCGAGCACACGCTTGTAATCACTGACGACGGCAACGAGATCCTCACCATTCCGGATAAGGACGTTGCTGAGGGCCAGCTGATGTTGGGAGCATAAACAGTTCCTGAACGTGCTGAACCGCGGCTGGTGCTTGTCCTAACCTAAGACGCCAGCAGCGGTTTTATTTTGCCGAATAGAAAACTGCCCTGTCGCGTGTTGCGACAGGGCAGTGGCGTTTCCTAAGGGGCTGATCTTAGAGCTTGATCAGGCCGTTGTAGGAAGCGAAGTTGAAGCCAGCGATGATCAGGCCAACCAGTGCACCGATAGAAGCGATGACAGTGCCGTCGATCCAAGCGCGTGCCCACTGTGGGACAGCAGCAGCGTCGGTCTCCTTACCGAAAGCATCGGTGATGTAGAAAGGCTTGTCGGAGTCGTTGTAGTAGTGGGAAGAACCCTTGCCGGAGAACAGGCCCTTGGTGCCGTCGGAGATGACCTTGCCGGCGTCCTTGTCGGTGTCCTTTACCTTGCCGACAAAGACAACCTGGCGGTCAGACTTCTGAGTAGTGGTTGGGGTCGTTTCCTCTGCAGAAGCGGTAGCAATGCCACCGAGAGCAACGGTCAGTGCGGTTGCGGAAGCAACAGCTGCGGTGCGGAAGTTACGCATTGAGTTTCCTTCTTTCGAAATTTATTGATTCAGTTGCGGAAATCCGCGATTACTTACTTGGCTGCTGGCAGACCGTGAACAACGAAGTTGTAAGCAGGTCCAACGATCAGGCCGACTGCTGCAGCAACGGAGGTGAACACGGTGAAGATGTAGCCCCAGCGTGCCCACTTTGGCTGTGCTTCCCAGTTGTGCTTCTCGATGCCGAAGAGGTCCTCGCCATCAGCACCCTTAGCGACCGTCTTGTCGCCGTCCTTTTCCCAAGCTTCGAACCAGTGGCCGATCTTCGTGGAGGAGCCACCGCGACCCTCGGTCTTGTCGATTGGCTTATCTGCAACGATTGGGGTGGTCGGAGCTGGTGTGCTCTCTTCAGCAATAGCGACGGTTGCGGAGCCGAATGCTACAGCGACTGCGGTAGCGCCTGCGAGGGCTGCCTTACGGAAATTACGCATGAAACGAAATCCTTCTCTGATAGTTACTTACAAGACGTCCGGGTGGAAGTTCGGAGAAATCCAGAACCGGTGAAGGTTCTAGGACCGATAGCAAGCCCCATGTGGACTCTGCCCGGTGTCGGTGACCTACTTTAGACCAACGCGACCAAGTTTGCACAAGTTATCCCAAAAAACCCGTGAGAGAACTTTCAGTTAGGTCGCGTATGGCCTGCTGCACCAACTAGGGAATCGTCGCGCACGTCACAGGCGTTACAGGTAACTCAGTCACCTGGGGAAACGTGTGTGGAAAATAGGGTTCCCTTACCTAGAATGTGCACCACCCCATTTTGGGGTGGTTGGAAGTTTTAATCGCCGATAAATACAAGGTCAAGACCAAGAATTGCGTTCTCGATAACCTCAGGCAGGGCGGGGTGGATCCAGTACTGCTGGCGTACAACCTCTCGCAGGTCCATGTGGAACGCCATGATCGTGATGAGTTGTTGGATCAGTGTTGAGGCCTGTGGACCAATAAGGTGAGCTCCCAGCAGCTTCCCAGTTTTCCTATCCGCAACAAGCTTAACGATGCCTGAGGTGTCCTCGAGCGCCCAGCCGTAGGCAACGTCACCGTAGTTCTGTTGTTTGACGGTGATGTCGTAGCCTGCGCTCGTTGCTTCCTCCTCCGTGAGGCCAACGGTGGCGATCTGTGGCTCGGTGAAGACGGCGAATGGGACATGTTCGTGCGGCATGACGCGGTACTCGGATTCTGGGGCGCCATTCATCGCCGCCAGTAGGTTGTGGCGCACAGCGCGCATCTCCGCGTTAGCTACATGCTTGAGTTGGTACGGAGAGGATACGTCACCGAGAGCCCACACGCCGGGGCAGGAGGTGCGCCCGTAACTATCGACGGCCACGCGACCATCATCTTCCATATCGATGCCGGATGCCTCGAGCGACATCTGGTCGCCGTTCGGGATACGGCCCATGCCGATCAGAAGGTGCTCGCTGGTGATGGTGGTGCCGTCGTCGAGGGTGAGGGTTACGCCGTCTTCGTTGTGCTGGGCGTCGCGGACGGTGCCGAAGTGGACGTCGAAACGCTTTTGGGCGAGTTCATTGAAGCGCTGCGTGATGTCCTTATCTAAGGCGCGGAGGAATGGTGAGCGGTTCACCACAGTGACTTTGGTACCTAGGGCATCGAAGACGTGGGCGAACTCCATGGCGATGAAACCGCCGCCAACGATGGTCAGGGACTTGGGAAGCTCCGGAAGGCGCATGATGTCCTCGTTCGTGTGGAAGGGCACGTTCCTTGCCCACTCGGGGATGAATGGGCGGGAGCCCGCCGCGATCACGATCTCGTCTGCGGAAATGGTGCGAGCTTCGTCGCCGATGCCTGTTGAGAGTGTTTTGGGGCCGACGAAGGTGGCGTGCTTGTCGAAGACGGTGACGTTGGGGCACTCGTCGCCGCGGCGGTAGGCTTCGCCGCCCTCAGCGATCTTGTCGATGCGCTCGGTGAAGACACGGTCGACGATGGATGGCCAATCGACGCCTCGATATTCGAGGTCAACACCGAGCTTCTTGGAAGTGCGGGCCTGGTAGGCGGCGTCGGCGGCGAGGACGTACATCTTTGTAGGAATGCAGCCGACGTTAAGGCACGTGCCGCCGAAAGTACCTTCCTCGACGATGGCTACCTTTTTATCGTCGAAGTCTGGGGTGAGGATCGAGTTGCCGGACCCGGTGCCGATAATAATGAGGTCAAAATGCTCGTCTACGTGAATGCTCATTGGTTACTCCTTAGGTGTTGTGAGGGTCTGCAGCCACTGGATGGAGGCGCGATAGGCGGCTGTGCGTGAGTACGGCTCAGAGAGGAACACGTCGTGGCGGGCACCATCGATGGCGATGGTGGTGGTGTCGTCCGCAACGTGGGGTGCCCAGTAGCTGATCTGGTCGACGTCCAAGATGGTATCCGCGGTATCAGCAGCTGGGGTGTACTCGTCTTTCAAAAAAGAATGCGAGGAATGCAGGACCAGCGTTGGAACACCCGCGTTGACCGTTCCCGAGTGAATCTTTGCCTGCGCCTGAAGCACAGCGCGCATCCAGCCGAAATATTTCCGATGCCCGGAGATCGGTTTCCACTGCTTGTTGAAGGACCATGAACCATGATCCTCGTAGTGGAGAGATTTACCGTAGGCGGTGAGACTTCCTCCTGGGAGTGGCAGCAGCGGAACAACTTTGCCGAGAGTATTGATGACTGGCTTGAACACCGTCGTCAGTGATTTCGGGAACTGCAGGTCAAGCCAGGGGCTGTTCAGGATGATGCCGGCGACGACGTTGTGGACTTCGGGGTTGTTGCGGCGCGTCTCATCGGCCCACAGAGGCGCGATAAGCCCGCCCGTTGAGTGTGCGAGTAGTACTACCTGGCCGTGTTCCTGGGCTACGTACTGCACCGCTTTCGTGATTTCCGGGAAATAGTGGGACATATCCCGGGTGTAGTGCCAGCGCTCACCTCGCTGTCGAGAGCGCCCGCAGCGACGAAGGTCGAGTGCATAAAATGGATAACCCTGTTCGTGGAAGTGTTCGGCGACATGATCCTGGAAAAAGTAATCGGACATGCCATGAATCCAGAGCAGGGCTGGTTGTCCCGGTTTGGGCGGCGGTGGCGAGGTCATTCGTACGAGTGTCGCTACGACCGGCTGGTGGGTATCAGGGTCTTCCCCGAGGGGGAGCGTAAGTTGTTCGAATCCGTCCCCCAATATGTCTGGTTGCCAGTGGTTGCTCCTAATTTTGGCCATGTAGGAATGGTAACGGACTGGCTAGGAACTTGCTTGGGCTGCGCAAGTAGCCATGTTTGCCATTTGGTCTAGGGGGTGGGGGCGGGTGTAGGGGTGGGGTGGCTGCAAGTATGAAGCAAACACAAAATGTGGGCATAAGGGGTAACGTAAGGTGGAAACTGTTCAGCCAACAAGCGTATGGTTAGAGAGGTTACGCACCTGCCTGAAATGTGCGTTGCACTCGTACAACGATATGGATCGAAGAGGGAATATTACTAATGTCTGAGACGGGCAACATCCAGTACGTTGATGAGGTTGACGTACTGCATATCGGCGCCGGAATTATGAGTGCCACGCTGGGAGCAATGATCCGGGAGCTTGAGCCGGAGTGGACTCAAGCAGTGTATGAGCGACTTGAGGGGCCAGCGCAAGAGTCCTCGTACCCGCTCAACAACGCGGGTACCGGGCACTCTGCGCTGTGTGAGTTGAACTACACGCCTGAAAAGAATGGGCAGATTCAGATTGCAAAGGCGCTCGCGATTAATGAGAAGTTCCAGATCGCGCGCCAGTTCTGGTCCCATCAGATCGACAATGGCAAGTTGGGGGACCCAAGCGAGTTCATTCACCCTGTCCCGCACGTTTCGTTCGCGCAGGGGCAGGACCAGATCGACTACCTGCGTCGCCGTTACGAGGCCCTGTCTGCGAACCACATGTTCCCGGGTATGCAGTTCTCGGCGGATGAAGACAAGTTTGCTGAGAAGCTTCCTCTGATGGCGAAGGGCCGCGACTTTGGTGCTGAGCCTGTTGCAATTTCCTGGATGGACGCGGGTACTGACATTAACTACGGTGCGCTGACTCGCCAGTTTTTCGACGCCTCCGAGAAGGCTGGTACCCAGATCCACTATGGGCACGAAGTAGTGAATCTTAAGCGCGAGGGCAAGCTATGGAATGTCACCGTCCGCAATGTCCACACAGGCGACAAGCATGTCGCGCGTGCGCGTTTCGTGTTCGTGGGTGCGGGTGGCTACGCGCTCGACTTGTTGCGTAAGGCAGGCGTGCCGGAGGTGCATGGTTACGCCGGGTTCCCGATTTCCGGCATGTGGCTGCGTACCAACAACCAGGAGCTGGTTGCGCAGCACCAAGCGAAGGTGTACGGCAAGGCAAAGGTGGGCGCGCCCCCAATGTCCGTTCCTCACCTTGACCTCCGCGTTGTTGACGGTGAGCAGTCACTACTGTTTGGCCCGTACGGTGGTTGGAGCCCGAAGTTCTTGAAGAAGGGCTCGTACTTGGACCTGTTTAAGTCGATTCGTCCGGATAACATTCCGTCCTACCTTGGTGTCGCTGCGTCAAACATCGGCTTGGTGAAGTACCTGGTGGAGGAAGTCTTCCGCGATTTTGACGGCAAGATCGACGTGCTGCGTCAGTACTACCCGGAGGTAAACCCTGCCGACTGGGATGTGGCTGTCGCAGGCCAGCGTGTCCAGGTGATTAAGCCTGCACGTGCACCGAAGTTTGGTTCGCTCGAGTTCGGTACCGCGCTGGTCAACGACCAGGACGGCACGATCGCGGGCATCCTGGGTGCGTCGCCGGGTGCGTCGATTACCCCGGCTGCGATGATTGAGCTGCTGGAGCGCTGCTTCGGCGAGCGCATGGTCTCCTGGGGCGACAAGTTGCGCGAGATGTTCCCGACCTACGGCGTATCGCTGCGCGATGACAAGGCGGCGTATGAGAAGCAGTGGGAGTGGACGCAAAAGACGCTTGGTCTCCAGGCGTAGTAGCCGCTTGAAAGTATCGGCCACACGGCTTCCGGTTGTACCGGCGCCGTGTGGCTTTTACGTTCCGCAGAACGTCGTGAATGCGCCGTCAGGTTCCTTCTCGAGCATCCACGGCTCCCCGGCGTCCGGGTCGTATGGGTGGGTGACTGCCTGGAGCAAAGCGGTGAACGGACTGTAGTCGCCAACGTGCTCGAACGCGTCGAGTGCGTCTTGTAGCGCGAAGTTTTTTGGCACATACAACGGACCTGGGCGTCCGTTCACACCGTGTTTACGGTTGTAGTCAGCGAGGTCGTCGACACCTACTACCGCATCGAGGCCTTCCGGTCCGAACCAGCGCTTGGTGGCGCCCTCCCAGCGCTCAGGGATAGTGGTAAGGATCTCGTTGGCCCGCGATTCCGGCATCAGTGGCAAGAGCCCTTCCGCGAGTCGCACTAGATTCCATGCGATCACGTTTGGCTGAGCTCCGAAGCAGTAGCGTCCATGCCGATCAATGGATGAGAAGCATGAGTGCGGGTCAAACCCTTGGGTGAAGGCGCAGGGTCCGTAGTCGATGGTTTCGCCGCTGAGCGCGGTGTTGTCCGTGTTCATGACGCCGTGCACGAACCCGTAGCGCATCCACTGCGCTACCAGTTCAAGTTGCTTGTCGACGACCCCTTCCAGCAGCCTTTCCGCAGCATCGAAACCCGCGGCGTGCACGACGGCTTCCAAGAGTTCATGGGACTGAGTTGCTGCGTACTGCACCGAGCCAACGCGTAGGTGGGAGCGCGCGACGCGGACCACGATGCCTGCTGGAACTGGGCCACTGTTGCGCATGATCGTCTCCCCGGTACTGATAACGGCCAGTGCGCGTGTGGTCGGCACTCCGATTGCATGCATATGTTCCGAGACCAGGTACTCGCGCAGCATGGCGGTCAGTGGGCCTTTCCCGTCGGAGCCTGGGCGGGAGAAAGGGGTACGCCCGCTGCCTTTCAGTTGGATTTCGTAGCCGTTGCGGTCGCCGAGGAGGGTTGCGCGGCCGTCGCCAAGCAGGGGCACGAACGCGCCGAATTGGTGGCCTGCGTAGGCGGTTGCAACGCCGCCCGTCGCACCTGTCATCCAGGCGATGCCCTCATCGCTTCGGAGCCACTCCGTGTCGAGGTCGAGCTCGGACGCGACTGACTCGTTGAGGTAGCTCACCTGGGCGTTGGGGAAGTGCGTGGGCGCCACCGTGCCGACCATGCCTGGGAGTGTTTCCGCAAAGTGTTGGTGGAGCTCGGGGTAATGCATGCCAACAGCCTAAACTGTCTGGGCAAGGAGCAAAAGGAGAGAACATGCAGCAGTACCTGGTGTTGACGCAGTGGGAGGTAAGTGGCCGTGCGCGCGCTTGACCGGCTGATCTGGGAGCAGGCGAGTGAACTCGAGGGGTTCGAGTCAGCCGACATGCTCATCGTGTGCAACGACCCGACCGGGGCGCTTGTGCGTGCCGGGGTGGAAAGCGGGAAGCGTGTCGTCGTCGCGGACACGGACTACTCCCGCTGCCGGCAAGCAGCAGCGTTGGGCGCAGAGGTCGTCGGTGATCAGCGTCTCGATGAGTACCTGGCGGGGTTGTCCGGTTCGTGCGTTGCGTTGGGAGAGATGCCGAAGTCGCTCGCGCGCCTTGACTACCTCGCGCGCAGTATCGCGGGTGCAGGGTTTACGCAGGCGGACGTCGTGTTGGGGGCGAACAACAAGCACCTGAGTCGGACCATGAACAGCGTGTTGGAGCAGTCCTTCGTTGAGGTGCACGCCACGCGGGGTAGAGGTAAATTCCGCTGCCTCGCGGCGCGTGGCCCAAAGCCTGTGTCCTACACGCCGGTAGAAGAAAACGGGTTCGTTGCCATCGGAGGCGTCTTCGCGGGGGCGCGGGCGGACTACGGCGGGCAGCTGCTGCGGTCGTGTCTTCCGGACGCCCCCGGCGCGCTATTGGACCTCGGTTGCGGTAATGGGGCTGTTTCGAAGGGGCTTGAGGGGGAGGTGTGTGCCACGGATGCTGATGCGGACGCGGTGCTTTCCGCCCGCGCGATCGGTATTGACGCGACCTGGGATGATGCCGGAAGCAAGTTTGCCGACGCCTCCTTCGACACCGTGGCGCTCAACCCTCCATTTCACGCGGGCACGACCGTGGACACGACGCTGGTGGAGCATCTGCTGAACGCATCGCATCGCCTGTTGAAACCGGGCGGTCAGCTCTTCATAGTGTTCAACTCGCACCTGCCGTACCGTGCCCAGGTCACGAAGCGTTTTGCACAGGTGGAGCAGGTGGCGAGGAACTCGAAGTTTACGGTGTTGACAGCTCGTCGATAAGGCGTTGCTGTTCGTCGAGGTACTCCATGGCGGGCTCGCGGGACGTGAAGTTTCGCGTGCGCTTCACGCTGTCGCGCAGTGCGTCGACGTAGTGCTGGCAGCGGCCGGCAAGCCCGCGGTCGCCGGGGGAGCGCTCGAGCTCCTCGATGCCGGTGGTGAGCATCTCGAAGGTGACCTGTTGCGTGGGTTCGGTAAACCAGCACTCAGGCCCAAGACCGTAGATGCCGAGGGAATCGCGCACCGCAGGTGCGGCCTCTGCCTCGAGGCGCTGCGTGAACTTCGTGTTCGGCGCGTACTCGACGACGCGGGCAAGCCCCTCGGACACCATCACGGCGTTGACGAATTGGCCGTCGCGAAACACTCCGGCAAGTGTGCGCCCGTAGCGGTCGGTGCGCTCCTGGTCGTATTCGAGGCGTACGCCCGTGCCTTCGGGGAGGAGCTCCTCGAGACGCCGGGTTGCGTCGTCAGCTAAGCACTCGCCACGCTCCGGAGTGTCAATCCCGAGCAGGCGAACGCGCTCTTGCCCAGCGGGGCCGTCGACAACGATTGTGTCGCCATCGACGACGCTCGCTACGCGTACTTCCGGGGCATCGACTTGCTGCCAGACCCAGCTGCCGACAGCGAGCAGCACAATGGCGGCGAGGAGCCCAAACACCTTTTTCATAGCATGGCCACCAGCACCGTGAAGAGCGTGTACACCACGACAGCGGCCAGCATCCGTACCAAGTACCGTTTGCCCAGCTGCTGCCCACGGTTGATGATGAGGCGAGTCGGCCGGGACGGAACTGAAATTGCGGCCATCGGATCGCTCGGGGCGTTGTAGACGCCTAAGAAGAATTCGTCATCAGCTCGGGCAATCTCCTCCGCATCGGGCTCGACCTTCTTCGAGGACGTCAGCCGCACCATCAGCACGAGACTGCCGACGACAACCAGGATGGTGAACGCCACCCAAACAGCGGGGGCCAACCACTGTATGTGAGCAAATGCTGGCAGGCGCGTTGTCACGTCGCTGACGAGAAACGCGACAGCAACCGCTACCGCGAACCACCCCAAGAAGCGCCACGTCAGGTGCACAACCTGTTCTACCCGCTGCGCAACACTCACCGAGTACGGTACGGAGGGACTCCCAGGGACCGGCTGTGGCTGTGCAAGTCCACGTGGAGGAAGGCACGCCAACATTAGCAGGGCAGTTCCTGCTGAATACAGCGGCATCATCAGCACGTGCAGTGGCGTCTTCGGCTCCCAACTATCCGCCTGGCCCGACGCGTCAAAATGCGTCGCAACAGGGTCAGGAATACTGTCCCAGTACAGCAGCAACAGCGCCACGTGCGCTAGCAGCACAATGGCGGCAACACCCCACGGTTTCCAGTTCACCGGCGCACCCATCTACGTCCCTTCCACCACAAGCGTCAGCACCAAACCATTCACCTCGACAGCATAGCCCGCGGCCTCGGCAACCTCGGCGATTTCACTTATCGACGCCACCTCCGGCCCACACGCCAATGCCCTGGCCAACAGCCCCTTGTAATGCTTATTGAAGTGACTGACCACCTTGCGCGACCCATCCGGGGCAACGGACTCCACCCTCACCGTCACCGCACCATCGACAGGCCCCAGCTTCTCGTAGGCGCCAGAGCGCATATCCACCACGAACGGTTCCTGCGCAAGCGCTGACGAAACCGCTGACCCCCAACGCGCCCGCATCGTCGGCAGCGACCCATCCGCAGCAGGCACCTTCGACGAGGCAGAGACGCGATACCGCGGAATCATGTCATCAGCACGCACAACGCCAAACAGCGCCGAGCCAACCGCCAAACGGCGAATCGCATCATCCGGCAACGTCTCAGGATCAAGCGCGTCATACAACACCCCCGTATAGCGATAAATCGCAGGCATCACCGGACCCGACCGCAACGATTGATTCTCCACCGCCTCCTCCCGCTTCGTCTTTGGAATCTTCAGCAGCGCCATCATCTCGTCCACGTCCATTGCGGAGAGGTCGTCGATAAGCGAAGCGCGCACCGAATCCAGGGCAGGGAAGGAGACAGACATGGCGTCGCGCTCGCCGCCAGGCGCCTTCGTCTCGGAAGGAGGGAGCAGGATCAACATGCAACTCACCCTAGCGCTAAGATATGCCCCATGATTACACGCCTGTCAGAGCTCTTCCTGCGCACGCTGCGCGAAGACCCAGCCGATGCCGAAGTTCCAAGCCACAAACTGCTCGTCCGAGCAGGCTACGTCCGCCGCGCCGCGCCGGGCGTTTACAACTGGCTCCCACTTGGGCTTCGCACCCTGCGCAAGATCGAAGGCATCGTCCGTGAAGAAATGAACAGCATGGGCGCACAAGAGCTGTTGTTCCCAGCCCTTCTTCCACGCGAACCATACGAGCTCACCAACCGCTGGACCGAATACGGCGATGACCTGTTCCGCCTCAAAGACCGTAAGGGCGCCGACATGCTGCTTGGTCCGACCCACGAAGAGATGTTCACCGCGGCGGTCAAGGACATGTACTCCTCCTACAAGGACTTCCCGGTCACCCTCTACCAAATCCAAACCAAGTACCGCGACGAAGCACGCCCCCGCGCCGGCATCCTGCGCGGCCGCGAGTTCGTGATGAAGGACTCCTACTCCTTCGACATGTCGGACGAGGGCCTGGATAATGCGTACGCCAAGCACCGCGAGACCTACCAGCGCATCTTCAACCGCGTTGGCATCCGCTACGAGATCTGCAAGGCCACCTCAGGTGCGATGGGTGGCTCCGCATCCGAGGAGTTCCTCGCGTACTCCGATAATGGCGAGGACACCTTTGCCGTGTCTACCGCGGGGGACTACGCCGCCAACGTTGAGGCAGTGACCACGGTTGCGCCTGAACCACGCCCGATTGAAGGTCTGCCGGAAGCCGTCGAGCACGACACACCAGCTTCCGAGACCATCGCGGCACTCGTGAAGTGGGCGCAGGAAGCAGGAGTGCTTATCGACGGCCGCCCTGCCCAAGCCTCCGACACCCTGAAGTGCATGATGATCAAGGTCGACGACCCCCGCGTGCTCGACGAGAACGGTAATCCAGTCGGCCCGCAACTGGTCGGCGTTTTAATCCCGGGTGACCGCGAACTGGACGAAAAGCGCCTGGAAGCTTCGCTGGAACCAGCGACGTTTGAGCTGGCTAGCGACGAGGACTTCACCAAGAGCGACTTCCTGGTCAAGGGCTACGTTGGTCCACGCGCGCTGCAGGCCAATGGCGTGCGTGTCCTCGCGGACCCGCGCGTGGTGGAAGGATCCGCGTGGATCACCGGTGCAGACGCTCCTCAGAAGCACGTCGTCGGCCTTGTTGCTGGACGTGACTTCACCGTTGACGGGTTCATCGAAGCCGCCGAGATCAAGGAAGGCGACCCCTCACCGTCCGGCAACGGCACAGTGAAGCTTGCCCGCGGTATTGAACTGGGTCACATCTTCCAGCTTGGTCGCAAGTACACCGAGGCAATGGATGTGCAGATCCTGGACGAAAATGGCAAGCGCGCCGTGCCGACGATGGGCTCCTACGGCATCGGTATCTCGCGCATGATGGCCGTCGTCGCGGAGCAGAAGCACGACGAGAAGGGCCTCGTGTGGCCAGTTGCAGTCGCGCCGTACCAGGTACACGTTGCCGTCGCGAACAAGGACAAGGCAGCCATGGAAGCCGGCGACGCACTCGTGCAGGAACTCAGCGACAAGGGCATCGAAGTACTTTACGACGACCGCCCAAAGGTGTCCCCGGGCGTCAAGTTCAAGGATGCCGAATTGCTCGGCATGCCGTTCGTTGTGATCCTCGGTCGCTCGTTCGCCGACGGCATCGTTGAGCTTCGCATCCGCGGCGGCGAGACCCTTGAGGTCCCAGCTGGTGAGGTTGTGGCGAAGCTGCAGCAGCTCATCGCCGAAAGCTAATTCGGCAGTAGCAAGGAGCCTTATGCTTGCTGCGCGTGCGCGGCAAGCATAAGGCTTTGTTGTTTCCACTCGGAAGAGCTGGCCTGGGATACGGTTCCCCTCCAGGTATTGGTGAGCTGGGCGGAGAGGGCGTCGACAAGCGCTTCGGCATCTGCTGCATCATTGAGCGCATCATCGTGGGCGAGTTGATACCCAGCTGCTGCGACTGGAATCGAGTCAGCGTCGCGCAGTGCGGTGCGCAGGAACGCGACGCGCTCATCGGAGGCGTCCTCCAACGTGGCGATACGCGCGTGCAGCGGCGCATCCGCATACGCCTTTGCCAGCCCCAGCCCATAGAGGAACTCGTACTCTGTTTTGAGCGCCGCACTGGCAAGCTCGATATCGCCCTTGTTTTGCAGTGCGGCGACGTCCTCAGCGTCGAGTTCGGGGCCGATTGCCGCGATGATGTCGACGGCCTGCGCCGCAACTAAGTCTCGCGACTGCGCTGGAACCTTCTCCAAAGAAGCTGTCACGGACTGCTCGACGACCTCTTGCAGTCCTACATCATTGCTGACACCCACGGCTTCACCAGGACCGGTGGAAAACTCGCAGCTGCGCGGCAACTCCGCGTCAATGTTGCCGCAGAGTCGCGCAACCTCTCCAAAAAGCTCATCCGCCTGCTTGCCACGAAGCTCAGCGAGTGCTGGATCCGAAAGACTGCGCGCATCCGCAGTCGCCTGTTGCGCAAGGCCAAGCACTGCTTTGTCGGGGCGGGGCCCAACAACACCGAGAAGGTCGCACGACGAAAGCGTCAGCGACAACGGCACCGCAAGAACAGCAACCAGCAATTTTTTCACGGGGAAAACGCTAGCACGTTTGCGTCGCGCTATGGTGGGCACATGGCTTTTCCAACTCCCCAAGAACTAGAGACACTCATTGAGCCGCTGGCCCAACGCCACAACATGGACATCGAACACGTCAAGGCAGTGAAGGCTGGTAAGAAATCCCAGATTGTCATCGCGCTTGATGCCGATGCGCGTCCAACGCTGGACGAGCTCGAGGTAGTGTCGAACGAAATCGGGGAGTTCCTCGACGAACAGGAAGAAGTCGGAGCGTTCTCATTCGGTGCTGGTTACACGCTGGAAGTGACCACCCCAGGCGTCGACTTACCGCTCACAGCACCGCGCCACTGGCGTCGTAACCGCGGACGGTTGGTGAAGCTCAACGACACCAACGGCCAGAGTTCTATCTGGCGCATTGGCGCGATGAACTCCGAGGAAACGAAGGTCGCGCTGATCGAGGCAGGGAAGAAGACCCCGGCGGTGCAAATCTTGGAAGTTTCCGAAATGCCGAAATCGGTGGTAGAAATTGAGTTCAACACGCCGCCCGCTGCTGAGCGAGAACTCAGCGAGGCGACGTTTGAAGAAGCAGAAGTAGCAGCAACCCTGTAAGGGATCCGGAGGAAGACAAGTGAATATTGACGTCCAAGTCTTGAAGAACATCGAAGCACAGCAAGGAATTGGGTTCGACGAACTACTCGAGACCATCGCCTCGGCGCTGCTCTTCGCATACACGGACAACCTGGAGCACCCCCAGGATGAACACCACAAGGCGCGCGTCGACATCGACTCCGAAACCGGTGACGTTGCCGTCATGGTTTCTGAGCTCGACGCTGAGGGCGAAATTATCTCGGAGTACGACGCCACCCCGGTCAACTTTTCTCGAATCGGTGCGAGGGCCGTGCGCGACGCCATCAAGGGCAAGCTATTGGCCGTCGAAGCTGGTCGCGTGTACGAGGAGTACTCCGGCGCTGAAGGTACTGTTGTCTCAGGCATCGTGCAGCGGGACGCGCAAGCGGAAGCACGCGGAATCTCCGTGGTGCAGCTTGGAACCGAAGCCGATCCACAGGATGGCCTGCTCATCCCGGCAGAAAAGATCCCTTCCGAAACGCTCAAGCACGGTGACCGCATTAAGGCGTACGTAGTTGGCGTCAATAAGTCTGACCGTCGTGTGCAGGTAAGCCTGTCGCGCACGCACCCTGAGCTCGTGCGCGGGTTGTTCGCGCTTGAGGTCCCGGAAATCGCAGATGGCACCGTTGAGATCGTGGGCATTGCCCGTGAGGCGGGGCACCGCTCCAAGATCGCTGTACGGGCGACGGTGAAGGGTGTCAACGCGAAAGGCGCATGCATCGGCCCGCGCGGCTCGCGCGTCTCAAACGTGATGAAGGAGCTCGGCGGGGAAAAGATCGACATCATCGACTGGGCAGAGGATCCGGCTACGTATGTTGGAAACTCACTGGCGCCATCGAAGGTTGTCAAGGTCGAGGTCGTCGACCCAGTGGCGCAAGTAGCGCGCGTTACCGTGCCCGACTACCAGCTGTCACTTGCGATTGGCAAGGAGGGGCAGAACGCACGTCTGGCTGCCCGCCTTACCGGTTGGAAGATCGACATCCACTCCGACGCAGCCGCGGATTAACGACGCCACATCCTGGCCTCTGTGTTGGGAATTCACACAACGCTTATAAAAACTTGGCAAAGTGGCGTAGGCTGGTCCGTGGCTAATTTTCCCATCGTGGTGTTGGCCACGCGATAGCCGTTCAGCAATGTCGAGTATGTGGAAGAAGGGTGTGGATGACTTCAGCGAGCAAACGCTCAATCCGTCGTCGCACCTGTATAGCCACAGGCCGGAAACTTCCAGATAGGGAATTGCTCCGGGTTGTTGCTGACGGTACTGTTCCAGGTGTTGTTCTTGCAGATCCCACCCGATCATTACCTGGGCGGGGAGCGTGGATAACCCCTACATGGGATGCATTAAAGCTGGCGGAAGAGCGTAGAGCTTTCTCTCGCGCCCTCCGTCTGTCCGCTCCGGCGGACGTAGGTCATGTACACAAGTACCTCGCTGAAAAGGCGAAAGACCCAACAGAAGTAAGGAAGACCGAACACTGATGAGAACGCAACAATGAAGCAGCATCAGCGATGAAAGTCATAATCAACGTCTAGAGGCCGGTCGCCGTTTCCGGTGCCGCCCTCTAGCCCAACTAAGAGGAGACACGTGCCCGGAAAGCTACGCGTACACGAGCTCGCAAAACGACTCGGCGTAACAAGCAAGGAACTACTCGCCACTCTGAAGGAAGAGGGCGAATTCGTAAAGACAGCTTCCTCCACCATTGAGCCTCCCGTCGTCAAGAAGATGACGGCACTGTACGAGCAAAAGAATGGTGGCGGAGAAGAAGCATCCGCGAAGGATAAGGATGCAGCGAAGCCCGCTGGTAAGGCGTCGAAGCCTGCAGCAGCAAAGCCTGCGGCACCAAAGCCAAGTGCTGCAAAACCTGCAGCACCAAAGCCCGGCGCTGCCACACCAGCCGCTCCAAAGCCCGGCGCTGCTAAGCCAGCTGCCCCGAAGCCTGCAGCAGCAAAGCCTGCGGCACCAAAGCCAAGTGCTGCAAAACCTGCAGCACCAAAGCCTGCCGCAGCGAAACCTGCAGCACCAAAGCCGTCGGGTATGCCGCGGCCGATGCCGAAGCCGGGTGGCCGCCCACGGGTAGCCAACAACCCATTTTCTTCCAACACTGGTGGGGCACGACCAGCTCCACGTCCAGGTGGTCGCGGTGCACAGGGTGGCCGTGGTGGTCAGCCTGGTCGCGGTGGCCAAGGTGGCCCACGCCCAGGGCAGAACCAGGGCCAGGGTCGCGGGACTGGCGCGCAGCGTCAAGGTAGCCGTCGTCCGTCCCCAGCAGATATGGCAGCGGCACCGTCGCCAACGCAAATGCCACGCAAGGCGGCTGGGTCGGACAACCGTGGTGGTCGTGGGCACGGCCGCGGCCGTGGTGGACACGGCCCGGGCGGCCCACAGGGCGGCGGTTTCCGCGGTCGCGGTGGACGTCGTGGCGGAACCGCTGGTGCATTCGGCCGTCCAGGTGGCGCACCAGGGCGTCGTCGTAAGTCGAAGGGTCAGAAGAGGGCCGAGTACGAAGAGATGCACGCACCAAACGTCATCGGTGGCGTACGCCTTCCTGATGGCGGTGGCAAGACTGTGCGTCTGCGTCAGGGCGCGACCTTGGCTGACTTCGCTGACAAGATCGGTACCGAAGCATCGAACCTGGTGCAGGCTCTGTTCAACCTTGGTGAAATGGTAACGGCAACGCAGTCGGTCCCCGAGGAGACGCTGCAGCTACTCGGTGCCGAAATTAACTACGAGGTTAAGATCGTCTCTCCTGAGGACGAGGACCGCGAACTTCTCGAGTCCTTCGACCTCCAGTTCGGTGAGGATGAAGGCACCGAAGAGGACCTTGAACAGCGCCCACCAGTGGTGTCTGTCATGGGTCACGTGGACCACGGTAAGACGCGCCTGCTGGATACAATTCGTCGCGCCAACGTTGGGCGCGGCGAGGCCGGCGGTATTACCCAGGGCATCGGTGCGTACCAGACCACCGTTGAGTTGGAGGGCGTTGAGCGTAAGATCACCTTCCTCGATACCCCAGGTCACGAGGCGTTCACGGCAATGCGTGCCCGCGGTGCGAAGTCGACCGACCTCGCTATCCTCGTTGTCGCTGCTGACGACGGCGTGATGCCACAGACGGTTGAGGCTATCAACCACGCCAAGGCTGCAGACCTGCCTATCGTGGTTGCAGTGAACAAGGTGGATAAGCCGGAGGCTTCGCCGGAGAAGATCCGTGGTCAGCTGACCGAATACGGACTGGTTCCGGAGGAGTACGGCGGTGACACCATGTTCATCGACATCTCCGCGAAGCAGGGCACCGGCATCGATGAACTGCTCGAGGCAGTCTTGCTGACCGCCGACGCAGCTCTCGAGCTGCAGGCGAACCCGGACATGGATGCACAGGGCGTGGCTATCGAGTCGCACCTCGACCGTGGCCGTGGCCCAGTCTCCACCGTTATCGTGCAGCGCGGTACGTTGCGCGTCGGCGACTCCATCGTTGTGTGCGGCAACTTCGGCCGTGTCCGCCGAATGGTCGACGAGTGGGGCAACGACGTTGAAGAGGCTGGCCCGTCCCGCCCGGTACAGGTACAAGGCCTCAATGGCGTTCCTGGTCCAGGCGACAACCTCCTGGTAGTCGAGGACGACCGTGTTGCCCGCCAGATCGCTGCGCAGCGCGACGCCCGTCATCGCGCTGCTATGCAGGCACGCAGCAAGAAGCGCGTCTCTCTGGAGAACCTGGATCAGGCGCTCAAGGAGACCAGCCAGCTCAACCTCATCCTCAAGGGCGACAACGCCGGTTCGGTGGAAGCTCTGGAGGAGGCGCTGCTCAAGATCGAGGTCGACGACGAAGTCGAGGTAAACATCATCGACCGTGGCGTCGGTGCTGTTACCCAGACCAACGTCGTGCTCGCGGCCGCTTCCGACGCTGTCATCGTGGCATTCAATGTCCGTGCTGAGGGCAAGGCTACGGAAGAAGCCAACAACGAGGGCGTCGAGATCCGTTACTACTCGGTGATCTACAAGGCGATCGAGGAAGTCGAGGCAGCCCTGAAGGGCATGCTGAAGCCGATCTACGAAGAGAAGGACCTGGGCAAGGCCGAGATCCGTCAGATCTTCAAGGCATCTTCTGTCGGCCTCATCGCAGGCTGCATGGTTACCGAAGGCAAGGTCAAGCGTGGAGCGAAGATTCGCCTCGTGCGCGACGGCAACGTTGTTACCTCGGACGCGACCATCGACTCGCTGCGACGCGAGAAGGACGACGCAACAGAGGTTGCAAAGGGCTACGAGTGCGGCATGGTGCTGTCCTACCCGGACATCCAGGTCGACGACATCATCGAGGCATACGAGATGGTGGAAGTCCCCCGCGACTAGACGGTAGAGAGAAAACGGCCCTGCTCCTTCGCAAACGCGAAGTGAGCAGGGCCGTTTCTTTTCTTGAAGTAGTGGGCTGCGTCGTAGCAGGGTAGACTGTTCGGAGGTTTAGTGCCAATGAAGTAAAGGAGACGAAATGTCAGAGAACCCTCGCGCGCAGCGCCTGGCGAAGCAGATCCAAATGATCGTCGCTTCGGCGATAGAGCGTGAAGTGAAAGACCGTCGCCTCGAATTGGTGACTATTACGGACGTCCGGATGACCGGCGACCTACATGATGCGACTGTCTACTACACGGTCCGCGGAAAGAATATCGACGACGAGCCGGACTACGATCAGGCTGCAGAGGCGCTGCACCGTCACCGAGGGCAGATCCGCAAGATTGTTGGCGACCAGTTGAGCGTCCGCTTTACTCCTACGATTGAGTTCAAGCTTGATACGGTGCCGGAGTCCTCGGCGCGGATGGAAGAGCTGCTGGAAAAAGCTCGTCGTCGCGATGCAGAGCTGGCGCGACTGCGAGAGAACGCCCAGCCAGCAGGTGAGGAAAACCCGTATAAGACGATTGAAGAGTAGGCACTATGGCGTTGTTATTTCCCCAAGCAGAAGCCGAATTTAGCAAAGTTGCTGGCGCCATCAAGAGCGCATCGAATGTTGCGGTGCTGGCCCATATCAAGCCCGATGCTGATGCGATTGGATCGGCGTGCGCTCTTGTTCGCGGATTGCGGCAGATCGGAATTGAAGCCAGTGCTTACATCGGCCAGCCATTCCCGCACGCAAATAACCTGCGCTCTATTCCGGGGGTTGATGAGGTCGTCTATGGGGAAGCGTTACCAGCGGATGGGCTGATCGTCACGGTTGATTGTGCCTCGGTAGACCGAACGGGATGCTACCAATCTGAGCTTATGGCGCAGCAAGAGCGGGTGATCGTGCTTGACCATCACCGTTCGAATGACGGGTTCGGAGCGCGGAACCTCATTATCGATTCTGAGTCGACGACGACTATCATCCGGGAGCTGTTCACGTACCTCGGCGTCGAGTTAGATGCTGAACTGGCCTACTGCCTGTATTCCGGGCTTGTCACCGACACAGGTAACTTCCGTTGGGGTTCCCCGAGAATGCATACGCTTGCTGGAGAGTTGTTGGAATTCGGGCTCAATCCAAGGAACATATCCCTGCAGCTTTCGGACGAGATGACGGCCGATGACCTACGTTTGATGGGTAGTGCATTAGCAAGCTTGGAATCACGCCAAGTCGATGATCTCACAGTTTCGTTCATGTGTATTGATGAAGCTGCGATGCAAGCGATGAGCCAAACTGCCGTTGAAGCCGTAATTGATTACGCGCGTGTCCTCGTTGGCAGTGACGTCGGGGTTGTACTCAAGCAGTTCCACTCGGAGCGGTGGGGGATTTCCTTGCGCTCGACAAAGGTAGATGTCTCCGTCGTTGCAAGTGCGCTCGGCGGGGGTGGTCACCGCCCGGCTGCGGGGTACTCAGCGCAAGGAACGAAAGAGCAGGTACAAGATCAGCTTCTGGCTGCATTGCATGACGCATACGTTGCGGAGTAAGGCTGCTCCTGTATGACGAATACGCATGGTGTGCGGGCGCGTGACATTTTTGCCCTGGCGCTACCGGCCCTCGGCGTGCTTGCGGCGAATCCTCTGTATTTGCTGCTGGATACTGCTGTGGTTGGAAGGCTGGGCACGGTTGAGCTTGCGGCGCTCGCTGCTGGTACTGCGGTGCAATCTACGGTGACCACGCAGCTGACGTTTCTTTCCTACGGCACTACCGCGCGTAGCTCGCGTCTTTACGGCGCAGGTCGGCGTGCTGATGCGGTCGCGGAAGGCGTCCAGGCTTCGTGGGTGGCAATACTCGTGGGCCTCGGATTGGCGTCGATTATTTGGCTGTTCGCCGAACCCATAGCGTTTGCGTTGACTCAGAATGCGGAAACGTCTGCTGACGCGGCGCAGTGGATGCATGTCGCGGCGGTTGCTATTCCGCTGACGCTGCTGATTATGGCAGGTAATGGTTGGATGCGAGGAGTGCAGAACACCAGGCTACCGTTTGTGTTGACGCTGTGCGGTCTTGTACCCGGGGCGGTTCTATTGCCTTTGCTTGTTGACCACTTTGGGCTGGTGGGCTCTGCTGTGGCCAATGTAATAGGAATGGGAATTACCGCTTCACTATTCGTTGGGGCGCTTGTAAAGGAACATCGAGGAGAGGGCGCTGTTTGGCGCCCACAGTGGAATGTCATTGCCCATCAGTTGGTGCTTGGACGTGACTTGATTTTGCGCTCCGCCTCCTTTCAGATTTCGTTGCTCGCCGCTACCGCAGTCGCTGGTCGTTTTGGTGTCTTCGCGTTGGCCGCGCACCAGGTGTTGCTGCAGTTGTGGAACTTCCTGTGTCTCGTGCTGGACTCGCTCGCAATTGCAGCTCAGACGCTTACAGGGGCTGCACTTGGGCAGGGAAACGTGGAGCGCGCAAGAGGGACAGGTGCAGCTGTTACGCGCTACGCTACGGTGTTTGCGGTTGTGCTCGCTGCGGTTTTTCTTGTGTTCGATGGGCCAATCCAGTCGATTTTTACGCATGATCCTGGCATGGCAGACGCGCTGACCGTCCCTTGGCGGTGGTTGGTGGCGATGATCGTTGTGGGGGGTGCGGTGTTTGCGCTCGACGGGGTGCTGCTTGGAGCGAGTGACGCTGTCTTCCTGCGCAACCTTTCGATTGGCGCAATGCTCGGTGGATTTTTGCCTTTGACGTTGTTGTCCATGTGGCTGGGGTGGGGTCTCGCGGGTGTGTGGGCCGGCTATTTTGTCTCAGTCGTGTTGCGTCTGGTGGGAGTGCTGTGGCGGTTCCGTTCGATGAAGTGGGCGCGCACCGGGGTAGAGGAGTGAGTACGTCATGCTAGGTCCGACACTGTGGGCGGTCAGCGACCTGCATGCTGCAGTAAAGGCGAATCAGGCCAAGATCGACCTCATTCAACCGCGGCATGAGGGGGATTGGCTGATTGTCGCGGGTGATGTTGCAGAGAAATTTGAGCTGATAGTCAACGTGATGGGTGTTCTTGCTCAACGGTTTGAGAAAGTCATCTGGGCCCCTGGAAACCACGAGCTGTTCTCTAGCGAGCGATCACGCTACAGAGGCCGTGATAAGTACGTTGCGCTAGTCCAGGCAATGCGAGAACTCGGCGTTGTAACGCCTGAGGACCCGTACCCGGTATTCCACGGCATTACGGTGGCGCCACTGTTTACTCTGTACGACTACTCGTTTCGCCCTCAGAATTTAAGTGTCGACGCCGCGCTGAAGAAAGCTCGCGACAACAACATTCTGATGACGGACGAGTTTGCTATCCGCCCATTTGTAGATACTCGTGCGTGGTGCTGGGAGCGCTTGGCGTACACAACGAAGCGCCTTTCTCGCGTGCACGGGAAGACGATCTTGGTCAACCACTGGCCACTGGTAAAGGAGCCAACGCACCGCCTGTTCTACGGGGACATTGCCATGTGGTGCGGGACCCGGCACACGCGCAGTTGGCCTAAGCGGTTCCAGGCACAGGCCGTAGTCTACGGACACCTTCATATCCCGGGGACTGTACATGTAGACGGCATTCCGCATATTGAAGTGTCGTTGGGGTACCCCAGGGAGTGGCAGCGCTGGCCAGAGGAACATCGTTGGCCGTACCCAGTCTGGGAGGTGAACCGCTAGTGCGCGATCTGTCATTATTCCCTCCCTCTGCGCGGTTCGTCTCTCTTCGAACCGATGACGGCCATAATCTCCGCAATTACGATAATCTCGACGAGCAGGAGAAAGGCGTTGTCCGCGGAGCGGTCGATATCCGGAAAGGGGAGTTCGGCGATGCCCGTTGGTGTGCGCACCGCGCCCTCGACGAACTAGGGGTCGAAGGTCCTCACCGCATCATGCGGGGCGAAGCTGGGATGCCGTTGTGGCCCGACGGCGTGTGCGGCTCCTTGACGCATACGGATGGTTTTCGTGCGGCGGTCGTTGCGCCACTCAACAAGGTGCGCTCTATCGGTATTGATGCTGAGCTGGCGGAGCCGCTTCCGGAAGGCGTATTGCCCCAAATCGCGTGCCCAACCGAGCTTGAGATGTTGGACGCACTTCGTGCAGAGGGCTGCTTCTGGGCTGATCGGCTGCTGTTCTGCGCGAAAGAGGCCACATATAAGTGTTGGTTCCCGTTGGCGCGAAAGATGTTGGAATTCGATCAGGCGGAAATCTATATCCGGCCGAACGGAACATTTGTTTCGTACATTCTCGAGCGGCCGACGCCCGCTCCGTTCTTTGAGGGGCGCTGGGTGCACCGGGCTGGCTACGTCATCACTTCTGCGTTTCTGTTGTAGCGACAAACGCGAAAAACGGCGTTAGCGCTGACTACAGCGTGGATGGGCGCGCGACAAACACCGTGGCAAGACGCTTCTTGGATTCTTTCACAAGGGCGACGACGCGGCCGTCGTCACGTTGTGCAGCGTGTACACCCGAAAGTCCGCGAGGTTCGAGCCATTTGCCCATAGCGAGGGCGTCGTATTCATCGTTGGTGACGGGCAGTACCGGCCAACAGGTAGCGCAGGCTTCGTCGAGGGTGAGGCTGGAGCGCGGGTGAGCCTGGATGTCTTCCAGCTCCAATGCGTGCTCGAGGTTAAAGGGCCCGACTGTGGTTCGGCGAAGCGCAGTCAGGTGCCCGCCGGTGTGTAGGGTCTCACCTAGATCGCGTGCGAGCGCGCGAATGTACGTCCCCGAGGAGCAATGCACACGGACATCGACGTCAATCCAGGTATCGACGCGAGCGATGCCCAAAATGCTGTACTCATGAATTGTTACTGGTCGGGCTGGGATCTCGACATCGTGTCCTTCGCGGACGAGCTGATGTGCGCGCTTGCCGTCGATTTTGATTGCGGACACGCTTGAGGGACGCTGCATGATATCGCCGCGGAAGCTGTCGATGGCGTCGATAATGTCGGCGTCAGTGACTGCATCGGTGGGGGAGGTGCTGACGACCTCGCCCTCGGCGTCATCCGTCGTGGTGGCGGCACCGAGCCGAATGGTTGCCTCGTACGTCTTGGTTTCCGCGACGAGGTGGGCGAGGAGCTTTGTGCCACGCTCGATACCGACAACCAGTACTCCAGTCGCCATCGGATCCAAGGTGCCGGCATGACCAACTTTGCGGGTCCCGAAAGCACGGCGAAGGCGTGCGACCACGTCGTGGCTTGTGAGACCTTGTGGCTTATCGATGACAACAATTCCAGATGTAGCGAGGGGATCACTCATAGCTCTTTAGTATGCCGTACGCTATTGCACGTGGATATTTTGCACGGTCTTAATGCTGTACCGGAATCGTTCGGTGCCCTTGACGGCACCGTGCTGACGATAGGGGTCTTTGACGGGGTCCACCGCGGTCACCAGATGCTGATCAAAGCAGCTGTTGATGAGGCGAAGCGTCTCCAGGTGCCATGCGTGGTGATGACATTTGAGCCGCACCCGGTAGCAGTATTTCGTCCGGAAGCCGCGCCCACGGCGCTATTGCCACTCGAGGAGCGGGCGCGGCTGATCGCTGAGCTTGGCGTGGACGCGCTGATCGTTATCGATTTCCGCAAAGAGCTTGCGGGGGAGAGTGCACAAGACTATTTCGACAAAGTAGTGATGGGCACCTTGCATGCTCGTCACGTCTTTGTGGGCGAGAATTTCACGTTCGGACGAGATGCTTCCGGCACGTCGCAGACGATGGTGCAGCTCGGTGAGCAGAATGGGGTTGATGTGACAGTAGTCCGCCTGCTGAAAGAGGGCGCGACAAGAATTTGTTCAACGGCGATTCGGGACGAGCTTGCACAAGGCAACATCAGCGTGGCTAAGGACTACATGGGCAGGCCGTTCTCCGTCGTGGGTCCGATCAAGCGGGGCGCTGGGCGAGGAGGTCGCGAGCTCGGTTACCCGACCGCGAATCAGTATGTTGCTGATGTTTCTGCCCTCCCGAAAGATGGGGTGTACGCGGGGTGGCTCACAATTATCGACGATGCCCCCATCGGCGGGAACATGGTTCCGGGAAAGCGCTACCCGGCTGCGATTTCAGTCGGCACTAATCCGACGTTCGGTGACAAGCGGCGCAGTGTCGAGTCCTACGTGCTTGATAGAGATGCTGACCTCTACGATCGGATGGCCCGCGTCGAATTTGTGGCGAAGGTTCGCGACATGGTCAAGTTCGATTCCGTTGACGAGCTTCTGGAGCACATGGCTCGGGACGTTTCCCGGACCCGCGAACTCTTAAGCGAGCCTGTTGCTGATTCCGTAGAATAAAGCCGTTGCTGATCTGTGTTGCTTGAAAGGTTTTTGCTGTGACCATCAAGATGATTCTCGACGTAGACACCGGTATCGACGACGCGTTGGCGTTGGCATACGCTATGGCTTCACCTGAAGTGGAACTTGTCGGCGTGACATCGACATATGGAAACGTCACGGTGGCTGATAGCGTTCGCAACAGTCTCGCGATTCTCGAGCTATTCGGGCGCACCGATATTCCCGTGTTCGCTGGCCCGACGCATGCTCGTGCCAAGGACAGCTTTGAAGTGTTGGAAATTTCGCAGTTCATTCACGGCGTAAACGGTATAGGGGAGGCGCAACTTCCGGATGCCCATCGCGCTGTCGAGGAAGCCTCCGCGGTGGACTTCATGGTCGATGCGTTCCACCGCTACGGCGACGAATTAGTGATTGTTCCTGTCGGGCCTCTGACGACGGTCGCAGCTGCCATGGAAGCCGATAAAGACTTTGCAGACAGTGCCAGGATTGTGATGATGGGCGGTGCGCTGACCGTGCCGGGAAACGTCAATACGTGCACTGAGGCGAACATCAATCAGGACCCCGAAGCTGCTGACTTTGTGATGCGCAGGGCGCAGAACCTCACCATGATCGGGCTCGATGTCACTTTGCAGACGCTGTTGACGTCGAGAGAAACCGCGGTGTGGAAGGAGTTGGGCACGTCTCAGGGCAACTTCTTGGCAAAGGCGACTGACTTTTACATCAAGGCATATGAAACAACTTCGCCGCATCTTGGTGGGTGCGGGCTGCATGACCCGTTGGCGGTAGCAGTTGCGATAGATCCCAGCCTGGTTGACTGCATTGGTGTAAACCTGCGCACGGACCTCGAAGAGCCAACTCGTGGACGAACGATCGGGGACCCGGAGCGCCTGAACGACCCGAAGAAGACGAGTCAGGTTGCAGTTGGTGTCGACGTTGATCGATTCCTCGATGAGTTCATGACGCGTTTGACCAACCTGGCGCGCAGCAGCTAAAGTAGTCCAGGCTTTGTGCGCGTTGAGACTGTGGTTCGCAGCAGTTGCAGCACAAAGTGGTCAAAGTATATGCGGACTGAAACAAATGAGGAGTTTTTCATGGCGCTGAACGCTGAGAAAAAGGCAGAGATTCTGAAGACCTACGGTGTGCACGAGACTGACACCGGTTCCCCGGAGGCACAGGTTGCGCTGCTCACCGAGCGCATCAACAACCTGACTGAGCACCTGAAGTTCCACCAGCACGACCACCACTCCCGTCGTGGCCTGCTGCTGCTGGTTGGTCGCCGTCGTGGTCTGCTGAAGTACCTGCGTGAGAACAACGTCGAGCGCTACCGTGACCTGATTGCTCGTCTCGGCCTGCGTCGTTAAGACGATCACGTCATAAGGCTTCAAACCCCCGCTCTGGCTTTCAGGGCGGGGGTTTAGCTGTGTCTGGAGCGTGGTGAAATCCCTGGCAGGGTGGTAGAGTGTGCTTCGTTCTAAATGACACAAAAACGGCGACATCGATGATCGCCCGGAGATCCAAGGAGAGGGATCAATTGAGCAGTTTTAAGCCGAGAAATTCGTACGAAATCCACGTTGATGAAGAGTATGGGGTGACCGAAGCAGTAGCGTCGCTCGACAATGGTGATTTCGGTTCTCGCACCATTCGTTTTGAGACGGGCCAGTTGGCTCGCCAGGCAGATGGGTCGGTGACGACCTACCTGGACGATGACACCATGATGCTTGCGACGACGACGGCGTCGAATAACCCCCGCGAAGGCTTTGATTTCTTCCCTCTGACCGTTGATGTCGAGGAGCGAATGTATGCCGCGGGCCGTATCCCGGGCTCGTTCTTCCGCCGCGAAGGCCGCCCATCCACCGAGGCGATCCTGGCTTGCCGTCTCATCGACCGCCCACTGCGCCCAACCTTCGTGAAGGGGCTGCGCAACGAGGTTCAGGTCGTGATTACCGTCCTGTCGATCGCCCCGGAAGAATACTACGACGTTGTCGCTATCAACGGAGCTTCCGCGGCAACGCAGCTTTCTGGCCTGCCGGTTTCCGGCCCCGTTGGTGGTGTGCGTATGGCATTGATCGCTGACGATAAACACCCAGAAGGCCAGTGGGTTGCATTCCCGAATCACGAGCAGCACCAGCGTGCCATCTTCGAGATGGTTGTTGCGGGCCGCATTGTTGAGCGCAAGCGTGGCCGTAAGACGGAAGCGGATGTTGCAATCATGATGGTTGAGGCAGGAGCTGGCGCGAACGTCGTCAAGCTGATCGCTGACGGCGCTCCTGCACCTACCGAGGAAACCGTCGCAGACGGTCTGGAGGCTGCGAAACCGTACATCAAGACGCTGTGTGAGGCGCAGCGCGACCTTGCAGCCCAGTTCGACAAGGAACGCAAGGAGTTTCCGCTATTCCCGGCATACACCGATGAGGTGTTTGAAGCAGTGGAGAAGAAGGCATCGAAGAAGCTCGCTTCCTTCCTGACCATCGCTGGCAAGCAGGAGCGCGAAGAGAAGATCAACGCGTACATCGAGGACATCGAAGAAGATGTGCTTGACCGCCTCGACGTCGACGAAGATGACGACGATGTTGCTGCTGTGATGAAGGAGATTCGCGCGGCGTACAACGCACTGCAGAAGGAGATTGTTCGAGGCAAGATCCTGAAGGATGGCTACCGTATCGACGGTCGCAGCGTGACCGCGATCCGTGACCTCGGCGTGGAAGTCGAACTGGTCCCGCGTGCACATGGTTCGGCACTGTTCGAGCGCGGTGAGACCCAGATCCTTGGTGTGACGACGCTTGACATGCTGAAGATGGAACAGCCAATCGATTCGCTGAGCCCTGAGACTTCGAAGCGTTACATTCACCACTACAACTTCCCACCGTATTCGACTGGTGAAACAGGTCGTGTTGGCTCCCCGAAGCGCCGCGAAATCGGTCACGGTGCGCTTGCAGAGCGCGCGTTGTTGCCAGTGATACCTTCGCGCGAAGACTTCCCGTACACGATTCGCCAGGTTTCTGAGGCGCTGAGCTCCAACGGTTCGACGTCGATGGGCTCCGTGTGCGCATCGACGTTGTCGCTGTACAACGCTGGTGTGCCACTGGCTGCTCCGGTCGCGGGTATTGCGATGGGCCTTGTGTCGGGTGACGTCGATGGTGAGACGAAGTACGTCGCTCTGACGGACATTCTGGGCGCGGAAGATGCGTTCGGCGATATGGACTTCAAGGTGGCAGGCACCCGCGAGTTCATCACCGCCCTGCAGCTTGATACCAAGCTGGACGGCATTCCTTCTGACGTGCTCGCTTCGGCCCTGAAGCAGGCGCATGATGCTCGAGAGACCATCCTGGACACGATGGCAGAGGTCATTGATTCGCCGGATGACATGAGCTCGTTGGCGCCGAAAATCACCACGGTGAAGGTTCCTGTTTCCAAGATTGGTGAGGTCATTGGCCCGAAGGGCAAGATGATCAACTCGATTACCGAGGAAACCGGCGCGGACATCTCGATTGAAGAGGACGGAACCGTGTACGTCTCGGCAACCAGTGGCGAAGCAGCAGACGCCGCGATCGACAAGATCAACGCAATTGCTAACCCACAGTTGCCGAAGGTAGGCGAGCACTACCTGGGTACCGTGGTCAAAACCGTTGCATTCGGCGCGTTCGTTTCGATCGTCCCGGGAACCGACGGCCTGATTCATATCTCGAACTTGGGTGGCAACAAGCGCATCGAGAAGGTCGAGGACGTTGTCAACGTCGGTGACAAGATCGAGGTCGAGATTCGTGATATTGATAATCGCGGCAAGATCTCCCTTGTTCCTGTTGAGCAGGACAAGTAGTCTCACCGCTTAAAGTAGTGGCCAGGGCATTTACGCCCTGGCCACTACGCGTTTGCCGAGCTAACGGTGGACGTCAATAACTAGCCGTGTTGGACTTTCCAACACCGTAGCCTCAAACGAACGCTGCCGGTCGAGTCCGATGAAGAACTGCGACTGGTTTTCAAACGTGCCGCCGTTGGTGATCCCAGCGACGTTGCCGGTTGCCAGCTGATATGGGCCAGCGGAGATAAGGTCAGGGTTGCTCGGGAGTCGATCCATCGGTGTACCTTCGATGAGCACCTCCAAGATGTCGTTACCGGAGACCGCGAGCTCGTGGCCGGAGGCCTGCTGGAGTGCCTTATCGGTGTACTGAATTCGGTATCCAGGTAGGCCATTGCCTGAGAACTCGAAGACGACGCGGTCATACGTCTCATGGGTACCGACTCGAACATCCTGGAGCGTTAGCTCAGGGGCACCTTCGGGCGGAGCGAAGGCGTTGAGAGCGGCTGGGGCTGCGGGAGATGCCACAGCCGACACCGTTGACTCCGTAGCAGGTGCGTCTTGCGTAGTGGTAGCTGCAACGCTTTCAGGGGACGCGGTCGCTGCGGACGGCTCTGTCACTTCGGAGCCCGTGCCGCAAGCCGTGAGCAGTGCAGCCACGGTGAGGATACCGGGGAGGATCAAGCTACTCTTCATGCTTTTCGAGTGTACCGAACCACACCTGCCGCACGGCGCGCTACAGTGACAGCAGTAGAACGAACGCAACTCGCAAAGGCAGAATTGAGGAATGGATATGACAATCAAAGTCGGTGTTTTGGGAGCGCATGGGCGCGTTGGTACCGCAGTTGTAGCGGGCGTGCGCGCGGCTGATGATCTTGAACTTGTGGCCGAGATCGATAAAGACGACAGCTTAGAAAAACTGTTGGACGCTGGTGCCGAAGTTATCGTCGACTTCACCACTCCAGACTCGGTAATGAGCAACCTCGAGTTCTGTATCAAGCACGGCATCCACTGTGTAGTGGGCACAACAGGATTTGACGACGATCGCTACGACCAAGTACGCAGCTGGTGTGCTGCTTCGCAGGGCACTGGCGTTCTCATTGCGCCTAACTTCGCCATCTCAGCTGTATTGACGATGTCCTTTGCTCGCCAGGCGGCCAAGTTCTTCGAGTCAGCCGAGGTAGTTGAGTACCACCATCCGAACAAGCTGGATGCACCGTCCGGCACTGCGGTAAAGACAGCGCAAGGGATTGCAGAGGCCCGAAAGGCCGCCGGAATGCAACCTTGTCCGGATGCCACTGTGCAGGAACTCGATGGAGCGCGCGGCACGGATATCGATGGCGTCCGAGTCCACGCTGTGCGTATGACCGGAATGGTTGCGCATGAGGAAGTTATCTTCGGCACCGTCGATCAGTCGTTGACTATCCGCCAAGATTCCTATGGGCGTGATTCGTTCGTACCGGGTGTATTGCTCGGCGTGCGAAACGTCATGGATCATCCAGGCCTCACGATCGGCCTTGACAAGTTCCTCGGGCTGTAACAGATGCAGCCGCAGCGCCAACTCAGCATCCAGCTCGTGGCAGCATCAACGTTCGAACCGCCAGCCGGACTGGGCTGGCGGCCTTCATCTGGTGCAGCGGCGGCGGATGCTGTCGTCGAATTTGCAGGCAGGGCAAGCTATGACTCCTTCGGTGACAATGAGTCTCACACTTCGAGCACGGACGCCTTCCTGCATCACGTCATTGATACCGGCAACCTCTCGCTGCTCGAGCACGCAAGCGTGACGCTGTATATTCAGGGAATCTCAATGGCCACCAGCCATGAGATATTGCGACACCGAGACTTTTCAATCAGCGAGCTTTCACAGTACTCCTTACCTGAAGAGCAAAGAGGAGTCGTGGTTCCTAGCGTTGTACAGCGCGACGAGCAACTTCAACGGTTTTTCGAGCACGCGATTGAAGACGCTGCGTTTGTGCACGACGAATTGCATAACGCGGTGGAAGCAAGTCTGACGGATGAGAAGAATGTGTTACTGCGCAAGCAACAGGTACGCGAGGCAGCTATGGCACTTGCTCCGGCTGCGAGAGAAACCCGACTTGTTGTCAGCGGCAACCTCCGGACTTGGCGGAATTTTGTTGCGACCAGGGCAGCTGAGCACAGTGGGGAGGAGCTACGAGCGGTCGCCGTGAGGTGTCTGGAACTTTTGAGTGAGTGCGCACCCGTCTTGTTCGAGGACTTCGTTGTCACAACGCTGCCGGACGGGACTAAGAAGGCAACAACCCAGTACAAAACGTAGCGGTGGAGTTACATTCAGCCAGCAAAAAGGGTACGCTCTTTTGGCATGGGCACTTCTATGAAAGCTAATATCGGTGCTGACGTTTTCGGCACAGTCTGCGTCGCAATGGTCACGCCGTTCGATAAGCATGGCGAGCTAGACGTTAAGGCAGGACGAGCATTAGCTGCCCACCTTGTCGGCAATGGCATTGATGCCCTCGTGCTTGCGGGCACGACGGGCGAATCGCCAACGACAACCAGTGAAGAGAAAGTCGCGTTACTGAAAGCGGTGCGTGAAGAAGTTGGCGATAGCGCCAAACTTATCGCCGGAGTAGGCACGAACGATACCCGAAAGTCCGTCGCATTGGCGAAGGAAGCTGCTGAGGCAGGGGCTGATGGCCTCTTGGCTGTCACACCGTATTACTCGAAGCCGTCTCAAGACGGCGTGTTTGCGCACTTCCGGGAGATCGCGTCTGCAACTTCGTTGCCGATCTGCCTCTACGACATTCCAGGACGCTCTGCGATTCCGATTGCCTCGGACACCATTGCGAAGTTGGCGGAATTGCCAACCGTAGTTGCGATGAAAGATGCGAAAGGCGACTTCTTCCAGGCAGCACCGTTGATCCAATCAACAGGCCTGGCATGGTATTCCGGGGATGACCCGCTGAACCTGCCGTGGCTGGCCATGGGGGCAACCGGTGTGATCTCGGTTGTAGGCCACGCAGCACCGCAAGCGTTGCGCGAGCTCATCACAAGCTTCGAGGAAGGCGACCTCGTCCGTGCGCGGGAAATTAACGCCAATGTCATCGACGTTCTCGCACATCAACAAGCGATTCTCGGTGGCACAACATTTGCAAAGGCTGCCCTGCGTCTGCAGGGCATTGAAGTAGGCGAACCACGCCTGCCAGTGGTCGGAGCGACCTCTGAGCAGGTGGAGGTTCTCAGAGAAGATTTGAAGAAGGCTGGAGTCCTTTAAGTATGAACGAACCCCGTACACGCTCACGCAAAGTGACGCGTAAAGCAGGGCCACCTGAGGCCACTGAACAGAAGCCGGTGTTTCAGGCACCGAAGCAGGCCGCAGGAACCGCAAGTAATGAAGATGACAAGGGCTCTGAGAAGTCACAGCGGGATAGCAAGTCCCGGAACTCGAACGGAAATGGCGGTAACGGCAGGAATCGCCGACGCGGCCGTGGACGCGGTAACAACGGCGGTGGCCGTCGCAACCCGGTGAAGTCGATGCAGGGCGCAGACTTGACGAAGCGCCTCCCGGCTCCTCCGAAGGCACCGAAGGGGACCCTGCGTATTTACGCCTTGGGTGGTATTTCCGAAATCGGTCGTAATATGACGGTGTTTGAATACAACGGACGCCTGCTCATCGTCGACTGTGGTGTGCTGTTCCCGAACTCCGGTGAACCAGGCGTTGATCTTGTGCTGCCTGACTTTGGTCCGATTGAAAAGAAGTTGGACAAGGTCGAGGCCCTGGTTGTCACACATGGTCATGAAGACCACATTGGCGCAATCCCGTGGCTGTTGAAGCTGCGCCCGGATATCCCGATTTACTCGTCGCGATTCACCAATGCGCTGATTGCTGCGAAGACGAAGGAGCACCGTCAGCGTCCGAAGTTGCATGAGGTGAACAAGGATTCTTCCGTCAACTTGGGCCCATTCCACGTGCGTTTCTGGCACGTGAATCACTCCATTCCGCAGTGTCTCGGCCTGTCTATTAAGACCGGCGCGGGTCATGTTGTGATGACCGGTGACGTCAAGGTGGACCAGACTCCGTACGATGGAATGCCGACGGACCTGCCGGCGCTGTCGCGTTACGGTGACGAAGGCGTCGATCTGTTTATGTGTGACTCCACGAACGCTACGGTGCCGGGTATTTCTGCATCCGAGGCCGGTATCGAGGAGACACTGACGCGTTTGGTGAGCCAGGCGAAGCAGCGCGTTGTGATTGCTTCGTTTGCTTCCAACGTTGCTCGCGTCCAAATGGCAGTCAACGCGGCTGTAGCGAATGGTCGCAAGGTTGCCTTCAACGGCCGCTCCATGTTGAGAAATATGGAAATCGCCGAGAAGATGAGCCTGCTGAAGGCTCCGAAGAACACGATTATCCCTATCGAAGAAGCTGCCAAGATGGCGCCGCATAAGGTTGTGCTGATCACAACGGGTACGCAGGGCGAGCCGATGGCTGCGCTTTCGCGTATGTCGCGCCGTGAACACCGCCAGATCACCATCCGCGACGGTGACATGATCATCCTGTCGTCTTCCCTGATCCCAGGTAATGAGGAAGCTGTGTTCGCGGCGATCAACAACCTCGCACAAATCGGTGCGACTGTGGTGACGAACTCCGAAGCTCATGTCCACGCTTCTGGCCACGGCTACGCCGGTGAGCTTCTCTTCCTGTACAACGCAGCACGCCCGACTTGCGCTATGCCTGTGCACGGTGAGTGGCGCCACATGCGCGCGAACAAGGAGCTCGCTATTGCGACCGGTGTGAAGCCGGAGAATACCGCACTTGCTCAAAATGGTGTTGTGGTTGACATGACGAAGGGCAAGATCAAGGTTGTTGGCCAGTACCAGGTCGGACAGCTTTATGTTGATGGCGCGACGATGGGCGACGTAGACCCGGACGTGCTGGCAGACCGCAGCTCGCTTGCCTCAGGTGGCGTTGTCTCGATTACCTGCGTGATCGACGACCGCACGAGTAGCCTCATTGAGGTACCGCGCGTCTCCACCACTGGTTTCTCTGAAGACGACCGTGACTTCAATAAGAAGGTCGTCGAGCGTGTCCAGGAAGTTATGGGTGATTTGGCTGCAGAAGGGGAGAATGACCCGTACCGCATGGTGCAGCAGCTTCGTCGTCAGCTCTCGCGAACGATTGAGCAGAAGTACAAGCGTGAGCCAGTCATTCTTCCAACCGTGGTTCCAACCGCGGCGGATATTGGACCGGCAGAAGACGCTGATGTTCAAGCAACACGAGAGTCGCTTTAATACCTGACACTTTTGTGAGCAGAACTATGGGCCCTGGCACTATGCTAGGGCCCATGTCATTTGCAAAGACTGAACGAAATCAACTCGCTGAACTGTTACTCGAAGTCGGGCCTGAAGCACCGACGCTGTGCGAGGGCTGGAACACTCGCGATTTGGCGACGCACCTCTATATCCGTGAACGAAGGCCATTAGCTGCCATCGGAATATTCGTAAAGCGAGCGAGGAAGTTTTTGGAGGCGGAGGAAGCCCGACTTGCATCATGGTCGTACGAGGATCTTGTGCGTCTCTGGGCCATCGGTCCGCCTTCGCTTTTCAAGCCGAGTGACGACACGTTAAATACAGCCGAGCACTTTATTCACCACGAAGACGTTCGTCGAGGTAGAGGTAAGGTCGAGCCTCGGCAGTTTAGTGCCGTCACCAACAAAGAACTTTTGAAGCTTGCGAAGCGGTTTGGTTCAGTCACGCTTAAAGGTGTTGCGGTACCTGTGATTTTGACGCCACCGGACTTGCCTCCTGCCGTCATTGGCGAAGGCGTCGGCGTTTCAAAGCAGGGCGATAACGTCGTCCGCGTATACGGCGAACCCGGGGAACTATTGTTGTGGGCCGCCGGTCGCAGCGCGGTCGAAGTGGATGTAACCGGTGCGGTTGAGGCTCTTGCTGGAGTAGATATCAAGTTGTAGTACTTGATTCATTCGCCTGTAACAACATCTGTGGTTTTAGAGTGGCGGATGGTAATAATGGTGCGCAAGGTACTAGTGTGTAGCACATGTCTGCCAGGAAACCAGCGCCACGAAATACGCGAGCTTCGACAGGCCCGCGGGACCGTGCACGTTCAACGACGAGCCGTTACGGTGCCCCAGCGTCGATGACGCATCCACCGACCTCGTCCATGGTCGCGGCAGAGACTGCCGATGAACGGGTCGGGTCCGCGACGAGAGTCGTCGGAAGCTCAATTGGCAGTGCAGTTCGCGGAGCTGCTTCGTTGCTTACCAAACTTCGACCACGCCGTAAGGAGAGTTTTGACAGCGTGCCCGACGCAAACGGATACGATGACGAGGACGACAACTTCGATTTTCTTGACGACGGCCCCTCTGCTGAGGCGCCGCAACGTGAAGAGCACTCACGAAAGTCCAGTCGCTCGTTGGGTATCTCGCGTGGCAACGTTGACGCGTATGGTTTAGTGCTCATTGGCCTTGCCGCGATCCTGGGCGCCTCCGTATGGATGGATATCGCTGGCCCGATAGGCAACGTCATTGCGCAGGGTGTTCACTGGGCAATTGGTGCTGGTGCGCTCCTGCTTCCTGTGATTTTGGTCTGCATCGCTATCGCTCTCATGCTGAACGTGAAGGCAGAACCGGCAGTACGTGCCAGGGTGGCGTCGGGCCTGTTGATTATTGGTGTTGCGATGCTTGGCATGATTCATGTCTTCGCTGGCAACCCTGCAGATTGGGAATCCCGCAAGATCGCCGGTGGGGTAGTGGGCACGTTCACCGGTGGTTTGCTCGCCGCTGGATTCTCCTCTTATGTGGCAGTCCCGCTGCTGGGACTTGTCATTGTTTATGGTGCGCTTCGTACAACCGGTATTACTGTGCGTGAGGCCTATGACTTTTTCACTGCGTGGCTTAGCTCGGTATTCCAGCGGCCCGAGACTGACGATGAGTCGGATCCTTACAGTGATGTAGGCCGGGACATTGACGCTATCGCAGAGGGGCGCCCGCGCACGTCGGCAAAGCGCTCGCGGATTGAGCCTGAATCGAGGAGCCCACGTACCGGTCTTTCTCCACGTACCGCGGCGAAGAAACCAAGGGTTTCTGGGTTTTCGTCTTTCTCGGAGAAGTTGCGAAAGGCCTCCACGCCACTGGATAACTACCCGGCGAAGCCAGCGTCAGCGCCTCAAGCACAGGGTGATGAGACAGAGGTTTTCGATTTCGGTGAAGACTTCGACACGCAGGAAGGCAGCGACGCCACTACGGTCATTGAGCGCCCTGCGACGAAGGCGGCGTCGAAACGTCAGCCTGCGCAACCCGAGGAGACGAAGATTCTACCCCGGCCTACGCTTGAGGAGGCTCAACGGGATGCTGTCGATCAGTCGCGAGACGCAGTTCGCCAGGCGGTCGTAGCGCGTTCAGGGAAGGACCCAAGCGCAACTCCACCTGAGGCGCCGAAGGATGGCCACGCGAAGAAGGTCGACAGGAATTCCACCTACGTCGTTCCAACAACCGATTTGCTGCTCGCTGGCCAAGCGCCGAAGACTCGCACCGAAGCCAACGATCGCATGATCGAAGCCATCACAGAGGTCTTCGAGGAGTTCAAGGTCAATGCTATGGTGACGGGCTTCTCCCGTGGTCCGACCGTGACCCGCTACGAAGTAGAGCTTGGGCCCGGCGTCAAGGTGTCGAAGATTACCAACTTGCAGTCCAATCTTGCCTATGCAGTCGCGACCGATAACGTTCGTTTGTTGACGCCAATTCCCGGCAAATCTGCCGTCGGCATTGAGGTGCCGAATCAGGACCGTGAAATGGTTCGTCTGCGCGATGTCCTCGAAGCGCCGAATGTTGCTGCAGACGATGACCCTATGCTCATCGGCTTAGGTAAGGACATCGAGGGCGACTTTATTGCCTCTTCGGTGCAGAAGATGCCGCACTTGCTTGTTGCGGGTTCTACGGGCTCCGGTAAGTCGGCGTTCGTGAACTCGATGTTGGTTTCCTTGCTGACGCGCGCAACACCTGAAGAAGTACGCCTGATCCTCATCGACCCAAAGATGGTGGAGCTCACTCCGTACGAGGGGATTCCACATCTGATCACGCCAATTATCACGCAGCCGAAGAAGGCATCGGCGGCACTGCAGTGGCTGGTGGAGGAGATGGAGCAGCGGTACATGGACATGAAGACCGCTCGTGTCCGCCACATCAAGGACTTCAACAAGAAGGTGAAGAGCGGTGAAATCACTGCTCCTGCAGGCTCTCAGCGCGAGATGCGACCCTACCCGTTCATCGTCTGTGTCGTCGACGAGCTTGCCGACCTCATGATGACCGCGCCGAAGGAGATCGAGGACTCGATCGTCCGCATTACGCAGAAGGCCCGCGCAGCAGGTATCCACCTTGTCTTGGCTACGCAGCGACCTTCGGTGGACGTCGTCACGGGCTTGATCAAGACGAACGTGCCGTCCAGGCTCGCGTTTGCAACATCCTCGCTTACTGACTCACGCGTCATCCTCGACCAGGGTGGCGCGGAGAAGCTCATTGGCATGGGCGACGGTCTCTTCATCCCGCAGGGCGCCGGCAAGCCGCAACGCATGCAAGGGGCGTTTGTGTCTGACGCTGAAATCCAAGCCGTCGTGGACGCTGCCAAGAGCCAGGACGAACCACAGTACGTCGAGGGCGTTACGGAAGAGAAGGAGTCCGAGAAGAAAGTTATCGACGACGACATCGGCAAGGACCTGGACGACCTGCTGGAAGCCGTTGAACTCGTTGTTACGGCGCAGCTCGGATCGACCTCCATGCTGCAGCGCAAGCTGCGTATCGGTTTTGCAAAGGCCGGCCGACTGATGGATTTGATGGAGTCCCGTGGCATCGTTGGGCCATCGGAAGGCTCCAAGGCTCGTGAAGTGCTGGTGAAGCCAGAGGAGCTCGAGACCATTCTTTGGATGCTCAAGGGTGCGGATCCCGCGGACGCACCGAAGGACGTCGACGCACAACTTGGTGATGACGCCACTGCAGATGAAGATGACGTTAAGACGGTCGAAGCAACCTACAATCCCACCGGTGGAGCCGTATAACTGGTAGCGACTCCTCTTGATGGTGTAGCCTGGCATTCGCATTGGAGGGGAGTACCCCGCAAGTGCCTCGAATCGTCAACACGGAACATACGTATCCCGGTTGAGGCAGCCGCGTAGCTACGTGGTGGGGGAGACCTCCGGTCTTTCTTTGTCCTATGCAACGACCGGAGGTAACCACGTTGAGTGTCCCCCTATGGATATGGCTGCTCACTGCAGCAATCATTCTGGGCTTTTTCGCCTTTGACTTTCTTACTCACGTTCGCCAGGCCCACGAGCCAACTATCAAAGAATCGGGCTTTTGGACGCTGTTCTACATGACGATGGCAGCGATCTGTGGCGGTGTGATCTGGTGGGAGTGGGACGGCGAGCACGGCGTCCAGTTCTTCACCGGCTACATTACTGAGCTGGCGCTGTCCGTGGACAACTTGTTCGTCTTCGCACTGATCATGGGCGCGTTCAAGATTCCAAGGAAGTATCAGCAAAAGGTGCTGCTCCTGGGCATTGTTATCGCGTTGGTATGCCGCTTGCTGTTTATTCTGCTCGGCGCAGCACTTATCGAGGCGTGGAGCGACGTCTTCTACATCTTCGCAGCGTTCTTGATCTACACGGCTGTCAAGCTCGTCTACGACGAAGCGACTGATGCACCTGAAACAGATCCGAACGATATGGCTGTCGTGAAGGCACTCCGTAAAGTCGTCCCAGTCACGAGCTCCTACCACGGTGACAAGCTGTGGTCGAAGACGAAGGAGGGCAAGTCCGCAGCGACCCCGCTGTTCGTCGCACTGCTCTCCATCGGGTTTATCGACGTAATGTTTGCGTTTGATTCGATCCCAGCAATCTACGGGATTACCTCTGAGGCGTACATCGTGTTTACCGCGAATGCGTTTGCACTCATGGGCCTTCGCCAGATGTTCTTCCTGCTTTCTGGCTTGTTGGACCGTGTGGTGTATCTGTCGTACGGGTTGGGCGTGATTCTTGGCTTTATCGGCATCAAACTGTTGCTTCACGCGCTACACGAGAACAACCTGCCGTTTGTCAATGGCGGTGAGAATGTGAGCGTACCGGAGGTCGGCACCGTTGCATCGCTCGGCTTCATTGTGGCAGTACTGGTGATTACCGTGCTGTGCTCCATGGTGAAGGACCGAGCGGATATCAAGGCAGGGCGGCGGGACCCAAACGGTCCGAGCTGGCACATCGACTACGACGACCACGGGAACCGTCGCAAGGTCGATAACCAGGGCCACCACATCGAGTGGATTGATGACCCTGCAACGTCGGGCAAGGGCGACCACACCGCCACTGGTTCCCGCGAGACGGATCACCTCCATGTGCAGCGCGGGAGGAAGTAGAACTTCCGCGGTTTAAGGGAACACCCGGGAGACCGGGTTCCACTCGTGGACCTCGCGGCTGAGTAGAGCGTTGTTCTGCCAGTAGGGGTCCTGGTTCATGAGTGATACTGCCTCCGCAGCGTCGGCAGTATCTGGTAATTGCACGATGATGAGGGCCTTGCCGGCGTCGACTAGCGGGCCAGATCCGACAATCCTTCCGAGCTCTAGCTGCTTCGCGATGAACTCGCGGTGTGCGGGGCGCGTAGCATCTACGAGGTCCGTATTATCTGAGTACGTGTAATGGAATGCAAAATATTTCATAACACGCAGTCTAAGGGAAAGCACGGGATAGGTAGGGTAGAAGGCGTGACTGAAAAACCATCGAACTGGAACGTACCCAACGTCTTGACGTCGTTGCGAATCATTTTTATCCCCGTCTTCGCATGGTTGGCACTGGACCAGCGATGGGGTGCGGCGTTCGGTGTGTTCGTTGCGCTGATGCTCACGGACAAGCTAGACGGAACAATCGCCCGTACCTACAACCTGATTACCGACTTCGGGAAAATTGCGGACCCGATCGCGGACAAGGCCCTGATGATTACGGCACTTGTAGTACTCAACGTGGCGTCCAACCTTCCTGTGTGGATGACTATCGTCATCGTGGTCCGCGAGCTCGGCATCACCATGTGGAGAATGTGGATGCTGCGCAACGACCATGTCGTTCCCGCGTCCAAGGGTGGCAAGGTGAAGACGGTGCTCCAGACCGTCGGCGTTGCTCTCTACCTGTGCCCGCTGCCTTCCTGGATGGACGCGCCTTCCTACGTTGTAATGGTGTTGGCCGTAGTCGTCACCGTGGTGACCGGCGTGCAATACCTTGTCGATGCTCGCAAGGTGAATAACTAATGCGAGGTACTGCATCCGATGTGATTGCGGAACTTACTAAGAGGGATGCAACAGTTGGGCTTTGTGAATCGCTCACTGCCGGTTTGGCAAGTGCCGCACTCGCAGGCGTTCCGGGTGCCTCCGCAGCGCTACGAGGCGCGATGGTGACTTACGCGACTGAGTGCAAAGTAACCTTGGCCGGCGTTCCCCAGGGCGTCATCGATGAGTTTGGACCTGTTTCTCCGGTGACCGCGAAAGAGATGGCGAAGGCGGCAAAGCGGAAGCTCGACGCGGACTGGGGCCTTTCGCTCACTGGTGTGGCCGGGCCCAGTGAACAGGATGGCCACCCTGTCGGTGAGGTCTGGGTAGGGATCGCCTCAAGTGATGGTTGTGAAGCAGTTCTCGCAGGCGACATACTTTCCGACGCCCCTCTCGTACGCGGAACCATTCCAGGATTCAGACAGGCCCGAAACTTGCTACAGGCGCCGCGCAACGAGGTACGCGAGTGGGCTGTTGAAGCAGCGCTTCGCGTCCTGTTGCATGCCGTGCGGGAACAAAAACACGTTGAGGGGAGTTATACCAAGTGATGACTACGACACTTCTAATCGATACGCCGCTTGAGCCCTCGTTCGATGCACAGGATGAGGTCGCTTTTCCATTTCGCGAGTCTGGAACCCGCCAGAAAGAACCGCTGCTGAGAGAGGCGCTAGGAATGTCACTGCGAGCTTTCCGGGCGGATAAAGGCGTGACGTTGCGATCTCTTGCTGCTCAAGCCCGCGTTTCTTCTGGTTATCTCTCTGAGCTGGAGCGTGGGCGCAAGGAAGTTTCCTCAGAGCTGCTCGCATCGATTTGCGAAGCACTGGACACAACGGTTTCAGAAGTTGTTCTCGAGGCTGTTGCGAACCTTTCACTGCAATCGATGAACGATGAATTCGCTACGGCTGATGCGATTCACGCATAGCGGAGCAGCGCTGTAACAGATAGAATACGAAACAGTTTGGCCGTGGACACGGCCAATTTCAATGCTCAGCGAAAGGTAAAACGCAACACTATGGCAAACCCGTTTTCAAAATTCTGGAACTACCTGATGGCACTTTTCGACAACAAGATCGAGGAGAATGCTGATCCAAAGATCCAGATTGAGCAAGCAATTTCCGAGGCTCAGCGCCAGCACCAGGCGCTTTCGCAGCAGGCAGCCGCGGTTATCGGTAACCAGCGCCAGCTGGAAATGCAGCTGAATCGTCGCTTGGAGGAAGTCGAGAAACTTCAAGCGAACGCTCGCCAGGCGCTCCAATTAGCAGATAAGTCCCGCTCCAACGGTGACGCACAGAAGGCGACCGAGTATGAGAACGCTGCTGAGGCGTTCGCGGCGCAGCTTGTTACCGCAGAGCAGGGCGTTGAAGACACGAAGGCGCTGCACGACCAGGCACTCCAGCAGGCAGCACAGGCAAAGCAAGCCGTGGAGCGCAACGCGGCACACCTGCAACAGCAGGTCGCTGAGCGCTCGAAGTTGCTGTCGCAGCTTGAGCAGGCCAAGATGCAGGAGAAGGTTTCCGAGACCATGCGCTCGATGAACTCGTTGACCGCCTCCGGCCCGAATTTGGACCAGGTTCGCGACAAGATTGAGCGCCGCTACGCGAACGCACTGGGTGCTGCAGAGCTCGCGGAGAACTCGATCCAAGGCCGCATGGCTGAGGTGGAGCAGGCTGGAATCCAGATGGCAGGCCACAGTCGGCTCGAGCAGATTCGCGCAGAGATGTCTGGCGAGTTGACCTCGGGAAAGGAACAACAGTCGATTGAGCAGGGCAAGACCGGCGCCCCGCAAGCAAGTGAGGACGCCGTCGCACGTCGGATGCGTGAGCTCCGCGGCGAAGCCTAAAGCGTGGTAAAGAAAGCTCCAGGTTTCTATAGAAACCTGGAGCTTTTGCTTTGCCCTGCGAAGGATTGAACGCGGTTAGTCGAGCGCGCCACGAGCGACAAGTGCATCGCCGATCTGTTCCGCCCTTCGGATACTTCGCACGATGAGCGGTACGCCAAACGCGAGGGGAGAAAATCCCAGTCCTCGGGCCTTGCGGGCGTCGAGAACTTCCTGCGATGTCTGCAAGATGAGCGGGATGAGACGGAGCGTGAGGGCGATAGCGAGGCTGATTTTCTCAGTTGGTATTCCGAAACGGCCGAGCGGTTTGAGGCCTTCCTCGAGCGATACAAGGAGCGCTTCAACTGTTGTGGTCAGAGTAAGAAGGTTTGCGGCGAGAATCGTTGCGAACAACGTAATCAGCGTGACGCCGGCAAGCCAGATGCCATTTTGCCAGACAAGGAATGCGCCGAGTATTGCGAGCAAGGGAAGAATTGGCACGAGCTGATTGGCAACGATTCGGATCGGAATTCTTGCCACGATGTACAGAACGAAGACCAAGCCTAGCAACGTGAGCGCGATTGGGAACGTACGCCCGAAGTTGGTCGCTATGAGGATATACAGTATGAGCAGTACGAATTTCTTCTTTGGGCTCATACGGTGGAGCAGCGTTTTGCCTGGGATGTACACGCCCATTGGTAGCGAGTCAATCTTCACTGTTCGGCTCCATTAGCTGAGTGTAGAACTGAATCGTGTCTGCTGGTGTGCCGTCGTATGCAATGACGCCGTCGTTGACACAAATTACTCGGTCGAAGTCACTGAGTAGCTCTAGATCATGGGTCACCACGATTGTTTGTTGATCAAGCGAGTTCAATTCAGCGATTATTCGCCGACGATTTCGCAGGTCAAGCAATGTTGTTGGCTCGTCTGCGATGATGGTGGTCGGTTCAGTTACCAGTACTGCGGCCAGTGCGAGAAGCTGTTTCTCGCCGCCAGAGAGCGTATGAGGTGATTGTTCTGCCTTGTGTAAGAGTCTGAAGCGTTCCAGTACCTCATCGACGCGTTGCTCTTTCTCTGCCTTAGAGAGCTTGAACTTCTTCAATGAAAAGGCCACATCATCGTGGACTTGGGGCATGACAATCTGGCTTTCTGCGTCGGAGAAGATGAACCCGACACGTCGGCGGACTTCAGAGCTACGAGTTGCAAGCGAAATTCCGTCGTAGAATACCTCGCCTGTGCTCGGCTCTTCGAGTCCATTGATAAGCCGGACGAGCGTTGACTTGCCAGAACCGTTCGAGCCTATGATGCCGATCCGATGTTCCTGCAACTTGAGTGAAAATGGTTGGAGCAGTGTGTTGTCATTACGTACGACGCTGACGTCATTGAAGCTGATCTGCGGCATGGAAATAATCCAGTTTATGCGCGACGGAGTGAGGGGAGTGCAGCGCGAACTGCGAATGCGATGAACACAATCACTAGCACCTTGGCGGTGTCAGGGATGACAAACGGTAGCTGTGCTGCCCATGCAGCGCCAAAGGTCATGTTTGCGCGTGCCATCAATCCAAACACCCCAAAGAAGTACTGCAGGAACAGGCCAGCGAACCCGGCTCCAAGAAGGAGGGCGATATTCACGAAAGAGCTCTTGCTGGAAGCGCGGTAGGCGATGAGACCTGCAACAAATGCGCTTGCGATGTAGCCAACCAGATATCCGATTGTAGGGCTTCCCAGGGCATAGACGACGGTGCGTCCACCTGCGAGAACGGGAAGAGCAAGTCCGATGAGGAGGAACAATAGTACTGTGTAGGTTCCCCGTTTAGGGCCGAGCACGAGCGCCGCGAGAATACAAGCAGCGTTCTGCATGACGATTGGAACGCCGGCAGCGCCGACTGGAATAGAGACAAACCCGAGTACGATGATCACCGCCGCGAACACGGCGATGTATGCGAGGTCTTGGGCTTCAATCTTTGATTGCGGAATGCTTTTTGACATAGCGAGAATAGTACTTGAACGGTGTTCAGTTCGCTATGAAATCGTATTGATTTTTCTGCGCGTATATTTGAGGCCATGCGATTAACGGAGTTTCACCAACTCGTCCAGGATGAATTTGGGTCTGATCGGGTGTCATGGATTATTGAGACGCAACTTTTGCCTCGTCATGGGTGTACCGCCGCAGAGGTTATCGAAAATGGAGGCGATTTGCGTCAAGCCTGGGACGAACTTTGTGACGCCTTTGATGTTCCAGAGGCGCGTCGCCTTGGCGTAGATCGGCCGGGTTTCTAGCTGCTCTCGCCGTTTTGCACTTTTAATTCGAACATGTATGCGTGTACACTCTGGTGATGTCCCGGCTCTTGCCTATAGTCAGATCCAGATTTAGAAGTCATCGGGAACCGTAACCCTCGAAGGTGAGTCTAAACATGTGTGTGGGCGATGGCGTATGCAAAAACGCCGCCGCCGAACTTGAACAGAATGAACATTAAGGAGAACATGTAAATGGCTGCGAAAAAGAAGACCGCATCAGCCGCGAAAGATCGCCAGAATGCGCTAGATGCTGCGCTCGCAATGATCGAGAAGGATTATGGCAAGGGGGCTGTGATGCGTCTCGGTGATGAGAACAGGCCTCCAATTCAGTCGATTTCATCTGGGAATACGGCTATTGACGTCGCTCTGGGTATCGGTGGCTGGCCACGCGGCCGCATCGTTGAGATTTACGGACCTGAGTCTTCCGGTAAGACAACTGTTGCGCTTCACGCCATCGCTTCCGCGCAGCGGGCCGGTGGAATCGCAGCTTTTATCGACGCCGAGCATGCTCTGGACCCGGATTATGCCCGCAAGCTGGGCGTCGATACTGATAACTTGCTCGTTTCTCAGCCAGATACAGGGGAGCAGGCACTGGAGATCGCGGACATGCTTGTCCGATCTGGCGCGATTGACATCATCGTCATTGACTCGGTTGCCGCACTGACGCCTAAGGCTGAAATTGAAGGTGAGATGGGTGACTCTCACGTTGGCCTCCAGGCTCGGTTGATGTCGCAGGCACTGCGGAAGATGACAGGTGCGCTGTACAACTCCGGCACTACAGCGATTTTTATTAACCAGCTGCGTGAGAAGATCGGCGTCATGTTCGGTTCACCCGAGACAACTACGGGCGGTAAAGCGCTGAAGTTCTACTCCTCGGTTCGTTGTGATGTCCGACGTATCCAGACGCTGAAGGACGGACAGGATTCCATCGGAAACCGAACCCGCCTCAAAGTAGTGAAGAACAAGGTTTCGCCACCATTCAAGATCGCAGAGTTTGACATTATGTACGGAGAGGGCATCTCTCGGGAATCGTCCATTATTGACATGGGCGTAGAGAACGGCTTCGTGAAGAAGTCAGGTTCCTGGTTTACCTACGAAGGCGATCAACTTGGACAGGGCAAGGAAAAGGCGCGCAACTTCCTAAAGGAGAATCCGGACCTTGCGGACGAGATCGAGCAAAAGATTTTCCGTGCATTGGGGGTTGGCGAATTTGCCGATGATGATGCGCTGACTGATGACCCAGTAGACATGGTGCCAAACATTGACTTCGACGACGAGGAAGAGCCAGCGAAGGCGAAGTAATACGTGGCAACACCAGATCCGGAAAAGATTCAACGCCTGCAGGACGCACTTGCCGAATGGGAAGCTACCGGTGGGAATGGAGAACTCTTCAACTACGAACGTGAAGAAGCCCTCGCTCCAGTACGGCGGCGTGCATTAAGGTTGCTGGATCAGCGACCGCGATCAGAGCATGAACTCAGGGAGCGTCTTGTCAAGGCTGAGTTCCCAGCGCCTCTCGTTGATGAGGTACTGGCGTCTCTTCGCGCGTCCTCGCTTCTCGACGATCGTCGCTTTGCCCATGAATGGGTCCGACAGCGGGCGAAACGTCGAGGAAAGTCGAGAAGCTTTCTGGACCGCGAGCTCAGGGAAAAAGGAGTCTCAGAAACAGATCGGCGCGCCGCGCTCGCGCAAATCAGTGACGAGGACCAACACGCAATTGCTGAAGCCCTCGCGGAAAAGAAGGCGCGAGAAGTGAAAACACCACCAGCGGGGCACGCGGAGTACACCCGCGCGCTGCGCAGGGTTGTCGGAGTGCTGGCGCGTCGAGGCTTTCCACAAGGTATGTGCATGTCTATCGCAAGAACTGCACTAGATACAAGGGTTGAATCACTTCGAGAGACTTCCTAGGGAGCAATTTGCGGCGTTTGGGCGGGGTAGTTGGCAGTGGCTAGAATGTTCAGCCGTGCCTGCGTAGGCCCGCGTAATCAACCAGGAAAGGCGAACCAGATGGCTGCATCAAGGACATACGAAGTACGAACCTTCGGATGCCAAATGAACGTTCATGATTCGGAGCGGTTGTCGGGTCTGCTGGAAGATTCGGGGTACGTGGCAGTTGAAGATGGGCAGGCCCCAGACCTCATCGTTTTCAACACCTGTGCCGTGCGTGAAAACGCAGACAAGCGTTTGTACGGAACGCTTGGACATTTGAAAAAGGTTAAGGAATCGCAGCCTGATTTGCAGATTGCGGTTGGTGGATGTCTGGCGCAGAAAGACAAAGACCATGTTATCCAGAGAGCACCGTGGGTAGATGCGGTCTTCGGGACCCACAATATGGGCTCACTGCCGGTACTGCTGGAACGTGCACGAGTACAGGGCGAGGCGCAAGTTGAAATTGCAGAAGCGCTCGAAGTATTTCCTTCTGTTCTTCCAGCGAAACGTGAAAGTAGCTATGCGGGCTGGGTTTCGGTGTCTGTCGGGTGCAATAATACGTGTACATTCTGTATCGTTCCGAGTCTGCGTGGCAAAGAAGTTGATCGCCGTCCGGGCGATATCCTCGCCGAGGTACAGGCGCTCGTGGATCAAGGCGTCTTAGAAGTCACTTTGCTTGGCCAAAACGTCAATGCTTACGGTGTGCATTTCGTTGACGAGGAAATGGAGCGAGATCGGTCCGCGTTTTCAAAACTGCTACGAGCGTGTGGCGAGATCGATGGCCTCGAGCGTGTTCGCTTCACCTCCCCGCACCCCGCAGAGTTTACATCTGACGTCATCGATGCAATGGCAGAAACCCCGAACGTTTGCCCGCAGCTACATATGCCGTTGCAGTCGGGGTCTGACAAAGTACTCAAGGACATGCGCCGTTCGTACCGATCCAAGAAGTTTTTAGGCATTTTGGATGAGGTCCGTGAGAAGCTTCCTGAGGCTTCGATCACCACCGATATCATTGTCGGATTCCCAGGCGAGACGGAAGAAGACTTCCAGGCAACGCTTGATGTAGTTGAGAAGGCACGATTCACGTCCGCCTATACATTCCAGTACTCACCGCGCCCTGGGACCCCGGCGGCTGAAATGGAAAACCAGGTTCCGAAAGCTGTGGTGCAGGAGCGGTTCGAACGACTGCTTGAACTCCAGGAACGAATCAGCCTGGAAGAGAATGAAAAGCTCGTCGGATCTGTGCAAGAACTCCTTGTTCAGCAGGACGAAGGTCGAAAGCACGAGACGACTCACAGAATGTCAGGACGCGCTCGCGACGGCAGGCTCGTGCACTTTGCTGTCGATGAGGCCAATCGATCTGCCATCCGTCCGGGCGACATTGTTACCGCTCGTATCACCGAAGCAAAGTCATATTTTCTGATCGCGGATTCTGGTGTGCTTTCACACCGACGCACACTCGCGGGTGATCACGCTGAGGCAGGCGAGGTACCAACGACTGCACCTGTTGGGGTGGGACTTGGAATTCCTACGGTTGCACGTCCAGACATCGTTCCAGTGACTAACGTAAGCAACACTGGCTGCTGCACGACTCCTGAAGCGTAAACCACGCGACTAGTGGAAGGGAGACTTCAATGAAAATGGAATTAGGATCCGCGCGCTGGGTACTCGGTATTGCAAGTATTGGGTGGCTTGTTGCGCTGTTTTTGCCCTTCGTGGGTGACATTCCCGGATGGCAGGTGCTCGCGGTGGGCGAAGGCGCCCGCAGTGCAGATACCAAGATCACGGAGTACGTATTTGTATGGCTAGGCTTCTTAGGCGTAGGCGTTTGCACGTCGCTAGTGACGGTTTCGCGACGTTTCGGCATGGCCACAGTCGCGTGGATGATTTCAACAGTTGCCCTGGTTAGCTCGTTGCTGGCAGTGTGGCTGCGGAAGTCGAGTACCGGTGTTGCAGGAATGTTTCAGCACGGGCCCGGGTTTTACCTAGAAGTTGTCGCGGTACTCCTGGTCGTGTTGACGTACATTCCACTGTTCGTGCGAAAGACGGCGGTTGCCCCGGAACTGCTCAGGAATCAGCCAAGCGAAATCGACGCGGATATCGCGGATGCGCAATTGAATGCGACGCGGACTCATCAGGAGCAAGAAACGAACCCACTGCTTGTCGATGACCGACGAGCGAACGCGGCACGACGCCACAATAGAAGCAACTAGCTATCGAGCTTTGGTACGCCCTTCTGCCAGGCCGTCGCCTGGCTTATCCCGGTTGGGGCATAGTGGTCGAGAATGTGGCTCGCACCCGGCTGCGGGTTGGGATAAGAAGCGTAGATCTGCTTCGTTTGTGGCCAAATCGAGAGCGCGGCTGATATCGCAGAAGCCAGGGCGCGCTTGCCTAAACCGAGTCCCCGGTTTGCCTCCCGTACGTACACCAGCCCGATTTCTGCAACAGAATCTGCGTCATTCTCGAATTTTGCTACTTCTGCAAGCCCGACCGGTTTCCCCGAGACATCACGGGCAATGGCGGTGATCTGGGAACCGCCGCGGTCTCTGAGACGTGCAGCAGCGTCCTGAAGACGAGACGCAGACCACTGGACAGGCTCGAGCGATAGTGAACCACGAGGGTATTTCGCTGCGGACTCCTGGAGGGTATCTAAGAAGGAGGGCAGATCAGCAGGATCGAATGCCATATCTTCAATCACGTCGCACCTATCGTTCTGGTCAGGCGCCACGATAGCGTCCGCGTTGATAATTGCCTGTCGCTCACAGTGCGCCGGCGTGTAGCCGTCAGCGCGAAGGAATGGGTGCTCCGGTGCCCCCAATGGCTCCGTGATCCAAATCTGACGGATGGGACGGTGCAACTCTGCAGAAAGCGCGTCAATCAGCGCGAGCGCACTTCGCCACACGTGCGTCGGCTGCTCCTCCCCGGGAAGAGGAGCGATGGAGGCGCCGATAGTGACGTTCGCTTCCAACACATCGACGTCCTCAAGTAGAGGAAGCGACATGAGCACCCAGCCTTCGACGTCGTACAGATCATCCTCAGTCAGCACTGGATAACCGAACGCGCCAAGGGACCGTGGCGCTGGTTTGCTACACAGCGCGAAGAGAAGCGCTAACGATTCTTCGGACCCCTCCAGGCGTTTCGCGAGATGGGCTGCACTCACTCCGGAGTGCGCTTCTCCCGTAATGTCCTGGATAGCAAGCGTGACTGAGAATGCGTAGGAGGAGACTGCAGCGTGTGACGGGTCTGCACTCCCTACGATCAAGGGATATAGCACTACTGCTCGTCGACGGCCTTCGCCGCGACGTTGGCAAACTCCTGCCACTGCTCGGCCTGTTCACGGAGCTTCGCCGCCTTGGAGGAATTCCCGGCTGCCTCAGCTTCCTGAGCCTGCTGCAGGAAGTGATCAGCTTTCTCCTGGAACTGATTCACCCGCGCTTGTGCCTCAGGGTCTGCTTTGCGCCACCGTGATTCCTCTGCATCCGCTACGCGCTGTTCCAGCCGAGCAATCTTGTCTTCGTACGTACGGACCTTGTTGCGAGGCACAAATCCAATTTCGTCCCACTTCTCCTGGAGCTCACGCAGCTTGGCGCGTGCCGCACCTAGACCCTTCTCTGGGGTGATGAGCGCGTCATACTCATCTATAAGTGCGTCCTTAGCTGCAGCATTTGCTTCAAATTCACGGTCGCGCTCCGCGTTTACGGCGTTGCGGGCGGCGAAGAAGTGATCCTGAGCAGCGCGGAACTTTGCCCACAGCTCATCGTCGACGCCACGTGGGGCGCGTCCGGCTGCTTTCCACTCATCCATCAGAGAGCGGTAGGCACGGGCGGTGGCGTTCCAATCCGTTGAGTCCTGGATTGCCTGCGCGCGGGCGATGATATCCTCCTTGATACGACGAGCCGTTGCGCGATTCCTATCGAGCTCAGCGAAGTGAGCCCCACGACGGCGATTGAAGGCATCTCGTGCACGCGAGTAGCGCTTCCAGAGCGCGTCGTCGGTTGTGCGATCGATACCGCGGATCGTCTTCCATTCTTCGAGGATCGCTCGAATCCTGTCCCCGGCAGCCTTCCAGTCTGTAGATTTCTCGGCGATCTCCTCAGCCTCGGCCGCTAGAGTTTCCTTTTTGGCAATTGCGTTAGCCCGTCGCGTCTGCTTGAGTTCCTTTGCTTCGTGTTCCGCAACCTCTGTTTTGCGCAGTAATTCTTCTAGGCGTGCCTCGAGCGCTGCGAAGTCGCCAATTGCGGCGACGTCTTTCAGCGATTCTTTCAGCTCAGTCACGCTGCGATGCAGAGTGTGTGCGTCCTCTGGGTGTGCAGTGAGTCGCGCCTCCAGGACTTCAGTTTCGACGATGAGGTCGTCGAAACGCTGCCCGTAGTGGCGAAGTCCTTCCTCGGGAGACCCGGCCTGCCAAGATGCGATCTGACGCTCAACGCCGTCACGGGTGACAAAAACATTGCCGGCATCATCGACGCGCCCGAACTTCGACGGATCAGTGTTCGCTGATGACGACTGAGCATGCGCGAGTGGAACAACCCGCTGTGAAGGAACAGACTGCGCCGCACCTGGACGAGGTCCGGGCTTCGGCGTTTGCTTCGGCATGGCAGCCGGGTTCGGACGTCCAGCTGGTGGCTGTGGCTTTGGAGTCGAGGAAGTCATGAAACAGTCCTTTCACAAATAGCTGTGCCGCGCGTCACGGCGCCGAGATACATAATCGACGGCATTCTCGTCTTCATAACTCTAGCGTGTTGCAGACGAACATGCGTCATGTGTCATGGTTTCAACTCCGAGAAAACCCCACTATGGTGGGCGAGGTGAATGAAGCCCGTGCCTGCCTACTTGTCATGCCTGGTTCGCCAGCTCTCGTGCGAGAACTCGCACCTGCTGACGAACCGTCGCAGCGTTTGCTGAACTCAATTAGAGACACAGCCGGAAAACTGACGAAAACTATTGACATTGTGTGCAGCCACGACAGGAGATGGGCAACGCACCTTGCTGGCTCGTTTGCTGCCTGGGGAGCACCACACGTCGAAGTAGGAGGAGGGCACGTATTAGGCGAACTTGTCGCCAGATACTGCCTTCACGGGGCTACGGTGCGTGAGAGTCGCGAGCACCTGTTGCCGTTAGATCCTTCGGTGCTCACAGTGTTGGTAATCGATGGACCTGCAGGGCTGACAACTCGCGCCCCGCTAGCGTTAATCCCTGCAGCTGCCGATACGCACGACAAACTCCAGGCTTTGTTGTCAGGAAAGCAAAGCTCCCTGATCCGTGAGCAGGAAATGCGAGACGCAGGAGTACTGGAACCAGATATTTGGCTTGAGCTACAAACACTGCAGCCAACGAATGCCACACTCGTAGACGTAGACGACACGTTGGGCGTTGGTCGGTATGTTGCTTACTGGGAGGTAGAGCAGTGAACAAGGAGATCGGACACCAACCAGTAGCAATCGTCGGCCCGACGGCTTCAGGTAAGTCCTCGCTGAGTCTCGCGCTTGCGCACGAACTCGAGGGTGAGATTGTCAACGTTGACTCGATGCAGCTTTACCGCGGGATGGATATCGGCACTGCCAAATTGCCTCTTGCGGAGCGACAAGGAATACCGCACCACCTGCTTGATATCTGGGAGGTTACGAAGACCGCCAGTGTTGCAGAATATCAGCAACGAGCGGTGGAGACCGTTGAGGAGATCTCCAATCGAGGAAAGCTGCCGATTCTCGTTGGTGGGTCCATGCTGTACATGCAGTCACTTGTCGACGCTTGGCAGTTCCCGCCGACCGACCCCGAAGTCCGCGGGCGCTACGAGTCTCTATTGAAGGAAATCGGAATAGATCGCCTTCATGCGCAGCTAGCTGCAGTTGACCCTGTGGCGGCGTCGATAATTGAAGACCGTGACCCCCGGCGCACAGTGCGTGCACTCGAAGTCATTGAGCTTACTGGTAAGCCTTTTCAGGCATCTCAACCCCCCAAAAACGCCCCTACACGCTGGGGTACGCGCATGATTGGGCTGGAGACAACCCCAGAGTGGCTCAACCCGCGGATTGCGCAGCGTACTGATGCGATGTTCGAGCAGGGGCTCATCGATGAGATTCATCGGTTGGTGGGCCAGGGATTAGTGAAGGATTCGACTGCTGGCAGAGCTATCGGATACGCCCAAGGACTTGGAGTTATCGACGGCCACCTCACCATCGACGAAGCTTGCGAGGACACCAAACTGCGAACGCGGCGCTATGTGCGGCGTCAGAAATCCTGGTTTAGGCGCGACAAACGAATCACTTGGATTGACGCGGCGAACTATGACGTTGCGGAACTAGTAGCACACCTTGGTTGATTACGACGGACCAATTTCTCGAGCAGCGTTACGGGCAGCCACCCAGGCGTCCTCAAGCTCGAGGGCGCGCTCGTCCGCAATTCGAATGAGTTTTTCAAGGTGGACGCGTTCCAGGTCCGGTGACTGCAGGTAGGTGTCAACGCGCGCGAGAAAGCGCTGTGCCGCACTGTACTTGAGATGAAATTCGCTGATTTCGGGTACAGAAAGATCGCTGTTCGCAAGCGCGGGAAAATGAAGCGTGCGGTCGGCCAACGCCTGCGTCGAGCTACCATGTTGCAAGTTATCAAACGCTTCAACGATGTCGCGGATGTCATCGCACGCAATCAGAAGCGATGAGCGAAGCGACTCTACTTCCGGGTTAGGGATAAAACGCCTGCGGGTCAAAAGCGCCGTGACACCAAGCAGCCCGGCGATGATGGCGCCAGGAGTCTTGAGGAGCAGCACAAGCAGCACCATGACGGCGAAGATCAGGGCGCCCCACAGTGCTATGGAAAGATCACGACGTGCTGGATCCATGAGTAGTGCCTAGTTCCTAGCAACCGCCACCGCAACCGCAGGAGCCACCACAACCACCACATCCGCCACCTGTAGGCACCGGGATGGTACCGACCATGACGGCGTTGCCGGCGATGACTTGGTCGCGTTGGGGGAGATCGCCATCAGGTAAGCAAACGTCGAATGGAAACGCCCCGTCGACTGAAACATGAATGAAGCGGTCACCCGTCAACTCCGACGTGCGGTACTCAGCTTCCAGCACGCGTGCGGAAAAAGTGGCTTTTGCATCGGGGGAGGAGGCTGCGCCAGTTGCAATCGCTTCGGCTCCTGCAGAAGCGACTGTGCCAACCGTGCTACCAGGGTGCTCCTCAAGATAAGCTGAGGTGGATTCGTACGTGCTCACATGGAGCGCAAGGGCGGTCACGCTGAGCTCTTGCCACTGGATTGTGGGCTCATCGACGATCAATGGCTCCTGCGCCAGGTTTAGCGTCAGAGATCCGATTGGGTTCCCATGTGGATCCACAACCTCAGCAAGCGCAACCACATCGGTTGCCGGGGTGATGTGCGCGTTTGTGCGTGTGATGCCTTCAAAGCCGGCAAAGGTGGCGAATGGCTCAACTGCCAAGATATTCAGCTGGGCACCAGAGCGGTCCTGGTATTGGACCATTTGGCCGCCGCGTACCTCACCGATAACACCCAGGCGACCGGATGCGATTGCAGCTTCTACCGCGTCTTGCCACTTAGGAAAGTTCAGGCCGATCGCGGCCAGATCCTTGTTTTCAGTCAGAGGTTGTTGGTTCATAAGTGTGAAGCCTAGTCGAATGCGCTCTGAGGTGAAGAAATGTGGTGGAAGAAAAATGGGTGGGCTACCGTTGAGCAAGGAAGAAAGCGAAAAAAGTTACGTATACACACTATTTTTGAAAGCTTGCATGAATTCGAAATCAACCACTCCTGATTCGCATGAGGCGTTGCTGGATGAAGCGTTTCGCCATAACGCACAGACGCGCACCGAAACCTCGGGAACAGACCTATCGACGCCAACACAGGGCGCACTCGACCTAGAGGAACGAAACTCGTTTCGTCGCGTAAACACCACGACAGAGCTGCGCAACGAAGACCGGGAAGACATCTACGAAGTCGAGTACCGTAAACTGCGGCTCGAGCGCGTCATCCTTGTTGGAGCATGGACTGAAGGTTCCACTGCCGAAATGGAAGCAAACATGCGGGAATTGGCAGCACTGACCGAAACCGCAGGCGCTGAAGTTATTGACATGCTCTATCAAAAACGAGATAAGCCGGATCCAGGGACATACATTGGTTCCGGAAAGGTGAAAGAGCTGCGCGAGATTGTCGACGCCAGTGGAGTGGACACCGTCGTATTCGACGGTGAGCTATCCCCTGGTCAAATGGTGGCGCTAGAGGAAGCCCTCAACTCTAAAGTGATCGACCGAACGATGCTCATTCTGGATATCTTTGCTCAACACGCAAAGAGCAAGGAGGGCAAAGCACAAGTTAGCCTCGCGCAGATGGAGTATCTCTACACCCGTACCCGTGGTTGGGGCGGCAACCTTTCGCGCCAGGCCGGTGGTCGTGCGGGTTCGAATGGCGGCGTTGGTTTGCGCGGTCCTGGTGAAACCAGAATTGAGGCAGACCGGCGAAGGTTGCGCTCAGAGATGGCAAAGCTGCGTCATCAATTAGCAGACATGGAGACTGTTCGTCAGATTAAGCGCGCGAAGAGGCAGAGCTCGACGACACCCAAGATTGCGATTGCCGGATACACGAACGCAGGGAAGTCCTCACTCATTAACGCAATGACGGACGCCGGCGTGCTTGTGGAAGACGCATTGTTTGCAACGCTTGACCCCTCCACGAGACGCGCAACGCTGGCCGATGGGCGAAACGTCGTTTTGACGGACACAGTTGGTTTCGTCCGGCACCTGCCGACCCAGTTGGTCGAGGCGTTTAAGTCGACGCTGGAGGAAGTGAGCAATGCAGACCTTTTGCTACACGTCGTTGATGGAGCAGACGAGTTCCCACTCAAGCAGATTGCTGCCGTGAGCGAGGTGCTGGCAGAGATTACGCGAGATCAAGATTCCGAATTGCCTCCGGAGATTGTGGTCGTCAACAAGATTGACTCCGCTGACCCTGTGGTTTTGGCAGAGTTACGCCACGTGTTTGACGCGACCGGTCGGGAAGCGGTGTTTGTCTCTGCGCTCACGGGTGAGGGTATTGCTGAACTCGAGGGAAAAATCGAGATGTTCCTGAACACGCTCGATGAACATGTAGTCATGCTGATCCCGTACACCCGAGGAGATGTTGTCTCACTCGTCCATGAACACGGGACGATTCGCTCCGAAGAATATGAAACCGACGGCACCAGGATCGATGTCCGCTTGCCACGAGTTCTGGCGCGCCAGTATGACGAGTTTGTCCAGCAGGTCTACTAGAGACTGCTGGAGTGGTGAATTAACGCCAGTAGGCGTCGATCTCCTTGTAGAACTCCACATCGCCGAGGCCGGATGCTGCGGCTTCGTCGAGTAATATGCACACATCGTTGTGCATTTGCAGCGATGAGGCAGGGCAGAAAGAGCTCAAGGGCCCTTCGATCATTGCTTGGACAGCCTCGGCCTTCGCTGCACCGGTAGCGATGAGGAGGATCTTCTTCGCTTCCAGGATGGTGCCGATGCCCTGCGTCATTGCCTGGCGAGGCACTTCATCTTCTGACTCGAAGAAGCGTGCGTTGTCAGCAATGGTCCGCGGGCGTAGATCAATCAGTCGGGTCCGGGAACTCAGCGAGCTGGTCGGCTCGTTGAAAGCGATGTGGCCGTTCGCGCCGATGCCGAGCAGCTGAATGTCGACACCACCGGCGTCTTTCATCATGGACTCATACGTCGCAGCCTCCTGCTCCGGATCGGCCGCTGAGCTGCTAAGCGAGTGCACGGCCGCGTCATCGATATCGATTGATGCCGTCAGCTCGCGTCGGATTGTGGACCAGTATGACTGCTCGTGGTGTTGATCGATTCCGTAGTATTCGTCGAGCAAGAATGCGTCACAGTCGGCGAAGCTGAGGCCTTCCTCGCGGTGCTTTCGGATTAGTGACTGATACGTTGGACTCGGTGTCGAGCCAGTAGCAAGACCAAGCGTTGCACCTTGCTTGACGAATGGTGCAATCATGTTTGCAGCGAAATCGCCGATTTCGTCTGCCGTGCGGCGAATGAAAATCTCCATGCGTATTACGCTACTTTGCCCAATTCGCTTTCGGCAATTATATAGCGACATAATATGAGCCTGTGAGTAAAACTATTGGATGGACCTTGCATGGCGACGGGCGCCGCGTTCTGCCCGGCGCGGTGGTCGCCCCTGATGAACGCCTTTCTTGGCCTCGAACAATTGGCATCGGCATGCAGCATGTCGTAGCAATGTTCGGAGCTACACTTCTCGTTCCCACGTTGACGGGATTCCCTGTAAACACAACGCTGCTGTTTTCAGGACTGGGAACCATCATCTTTTTGCTGATTACCCGTAATAAACTGCCTAGCTACCTTGGCTCGTCATTCGCTTTCATCGCGCCGCTGTCTGCGTCGTCCCAGTACGGAATCGGCTCTCAGTTGGGCGGGGTACTCATCACGGGTCTGACGTTGATTGCAGTTGGCTTTGTTGTTCAACTTGCAGGCAAGAAAGTTATCGACGCCGTCATGCCTCCCACGGTCACTGGTGCCATCGTCGCGTTGATCGGTTTCAATCTTGCGCCGACTGCCGTTTCTAATGTGGAAACTCAGCCCGGAGTCGCGTTTGTCACGCTCGGCACGATTGCTCTGCTGACTGTCGCTGCGAGGGGAATGCTGTCTCGTCTGAGCATTCTGATCGGCGTCATCGTCGGCTGGGTGTTTGCGGCGCTCACTGGCGGGTTATCGGATGATGCACTGGACACAATTGGCGCTAGTCCTTGGATCGGCTTGCCGCAGTTCCATACGCCAGAGTTCCACCTCTCAGCGATTTTGGTGACGCTTCCTGTCATCGTCGTGCTGATCGCGGAGAATATTGGTCATGTCAAGGCAGTTTCTGAGATGACGCAACGCGACCTGGACCCATACCAAGGCAGGGCGTTGATCGGTGACGGTATCGCGACGACATTGGCTGGTGGCTTTGGCGGCTCTGGTACGACGACTTATGCGGAGAACATTGGCGTGATGGCTGCTACCAAGGTTTACTCGACGGCTGCGTATTGGGTCGCATCGTGTTTCGCGATCGTTTTGGCGTTCATCCCGAAGTTCGGCGCAGTCATCTTCACAATCCCGGCCGGTGTGCTGGGCGGAGCGTGCCTGGTTCTTTACGGCCTGATTGGAATGCTTGGTGTACGTATTTGGCAGGATAACAAGGTAGATTTCACGAACCCGGTGAACCTAACAGTTGCGGCTGTGGCACTCATTGTTGGTATCGGCAACCTGTCGTTCACTGTCGGTCAGGTGACGCTTGAGGGCATTGCCCTGGGGTCGGTCGGCATCATCGTGTTCTATCCTCTGTTGAAGTGGATTTACAACACAGTGGGTGAGGGGCAGTTCAACGCTGCATCTCGAAAATAGCTCGAACAAGCAAAAGCCCGAGCGCTCAGATGTAGCGCCCGGGCTTTTGTTGTGGGATTTACTCTTCGTCGAGGTTCTTCTCGATCAATGCGGCAATCTTTTCAACTGCCTCACTGTTGTCAGAGGTAACGGTGACCTCATCACCGAACTCGGCGCCCATTGCCATGATCATCAACGAGGAAGCAGCATCCGTCTCTTCCTCGTCCTCGTCACCGACAAGGGTCAGGATGACCTCGTCATCGTATTCACCGGCGGCGTCAGAAATAATGGTTGCTGGACGTGCGTGCAGTCCAACGGTGGATCCGACTTTAACTGTCTTTGAAGCCATGTGCTTCATCCTTTCTGCTTTGAAAGTATCTATCGAGTTTCTGTATTCAGTTTAGGGGCCTGTGTCCTTAGTTCGCCACCGCTGCAGGTTCTGCTTGGGCAGCGACCTTCTGGATCTCCTCGTTTGGCCAGAACTGCTTAGCGACGATGACCGCTACAGTTGCGACCGCCACGCCTGCAATGAGCGCGACGAACAGTCCCCACCAAGGCTCGTAGGCAAAGAGCACGAAGAGACCACCGTGTGGAGCCTGCACACCAACATTGAGTGCCATGCTGACCGCGCCAGCAGTGGCGCCACCGAGCATCATCGAAGGGATAACGCGGAACGGGTCAGCTGCAGCAAACGGGATTGCGCCCTCGCTGACAAACGACAGTCCGAGGAGCCATGCGGATTTGCCGTTCTCTTGCTCCGCCGGGGTAAACAATCCTTTGCGGAGGAACGTCGCGATTGACAGTGCGATCGGGGGAACCATGCCAGCAATCATTACAGCCGCCATAATTTGGAAGCTTGCCTCCGTTCCCGCAGACAGACCAGCGGTTCCGAAGAGGTACGCCGCCTTGTTGACTGGGCCACCTAGGTCAAAGCACATCATGAGCCCGATGATGACGCCAAGCAGGACCGCAGAGGATCCGCTCATCGACTCAAGCCAGCCCTGCAGTCCCAGCATGAGAGACTCAAGCGGACGCCCCAACAGTAAGAACATGATGAGGCCGATAGCAAGGGAAGTCAGCAGCGGGATGATGACCACTGGCATCAGGGACCCGAGCCAGCGCGGAACCTTCCATGTCTGGATCCAGTATGCGATCAAACCAGCCAGCAGACCTGTGACAAGGCCGCCGATAAAACCTGCGCCAACCATGACGGAGATAGCACCGCCGATAAATCCTGGCGCGATACCTGGACGTCCTGCAAGGCCATACCCGATGTAGCCGGAGAGCGCCGCAACAACGAAGCCCATGCCCATCTGGCCTGTCGCGAACATGACAGCACCGAGATACAGAAGCCAGCCGGAACGGCGGAACGTCATCATTTCACCGTCGACATCGATTGTATGTCCAGGCAGGTGGGTCGGGGAGAAGTTCGTGACGAGGGACTGCCAGCCATTCGCCATGTCGTATCCGCCGAAGAGGAAACCAAGCGCGAGGAGCAGGCCGCCTGCTGCAACGAAAGGCACCATGTACGACACACCGGTCATTACAGCTTGCTGGATCTTCTTTGGCCAGCTTTCACCAGAGGAAGCGGAGTCTTCTCGCTGCTCCGATCCCGCCGTGGTGACTCTTGGTGCATTCGGATCGTTTGCAGCGGCAATGGCCTCGTCGATCATCTTGTTTGGCTCGTTGATGCCACGCTTTACTGGACTATCAACGACCGGCTTGCCTGCAAAACGTGCTTTGTTACGCACAGCAACATCATGGGCGAAGATTACGGCGTCAGCACTGTCGATGTAGGCCTGATCCAGAGGATCGCCGCCGGAAGAACCTTGCGGCTCCACCTGAAACTCGACATCATCGCGAGCCTGCGCAGCTTGTGTCAGAGCGTCGGCTGCCATGTATGTGTGGGCAATGCCGGTCGCGCACGATGTAACAGCTGCAATCCTAAACTTTTTCACGCCATCGGTCTTGCCCGTCGCAGCGGGAGTAGGTGCTGCGGCAGTTTTCTTCTTAGGAGCAGCGTTGACGACGTCCAGTACCGCGTTGACGACCGTTTGCTCATCCTTTGCCTCGCGGAGCTGAGTTACGAAGTCGCCGCGTACCAAGGCACGTGCGAGCTTGGAAAGGATCTTCAAATGCGCCTTACCGCCGCCTTCAGGAGCAGCGATCAAAAATACAAGCTCTGCGTCTCCATCTGGCCCCGAGAAGTCAACGGGCCGCTGTAACCTGGCAAAAACCAACGTTGGGGTTTCGACTGCTTCGGTGCGGCAGTGGGGGATTGCAACACGGCCATTCACACCGGTGCCAGCTTTCTGCTCACGGGCGTAAGCTGCGTCGGCTAGCTTCAAGCTGTCGCTTGCTCGGCCTGCGTCCTGGGCTTGCTGCGCGAGGTGTTCGATGACCTCTCTTGGCGTCGACCCGTAGTCCACATCGAGACTAACGAGTTGTGGAGTGATGATGTTGTCACTCATGGTGGACTCCTGTTCTCTTAAATTATGAATCGATTTCTACGACTTGGGTTTGTTCCAAGTTGATGTCGTCAGGGCTTGGAATCCCGGTACCTGGTAGGCCTGCTGCAGCAGAGCCATAGGCGACCGCGGTTTGGAGGCACTGGTCCAACGGCAGGCGTTGAGTGCGAGCCATAACATATCCAGCAAGTGAGCTGTCGCCTGCTCCAACGGTAGATTTCACAACAGTCGGTGGGGGCGTTGCTGCCCAGGCAGAGTCTGCGGTGACCAGGCAAGCACCTGCGCCACCGAGGGTGACGAGAATTTCTTTAGCCCCTCGCTGAATCAAGCGTTTCGCTGCCTGAACAACCTCGGAGTAGTCTCCGGCTGAAGCGCTAGTCTCTAGTACATGCCCATCGGCTCCCACCAATTGTGCTAATTCAAAAGCGTTGGGTTTCAGGATATCGGGGGCTGCAGATTCAAGCTGATCTCCCAGCTTTACCAGGGGTTCGTCTGATGTGTCGACGGCCACCAGTACGTCTTCGGCGAGCCTCAATCGGATTTCTCGGGTCAACGTTGCGTAGAGATCCGCCGGGGCTCCACTTGGCAGCGACCCTGCCATGACGACGGCCTTACATTCGCTGCTATGCGAATCAAGCGCGTCGAGGAACCCCTGCTGGACATCAATGGTGTATTGAGGGCCAGGCTCATTGATTTTGGTAGTCGTACCGTCGGATTCAGTAATCGCAGTATTGGTACGGATATTGCCCTCAACCGGGATGAAAACAAAAGGAAAACCGAGTCGGTTAGCAGCGAACTTGAAAGGGTCGCTTTCCCCGCAGGGAACTACAGCGAGTGCCGCTCTTCCAGCCTTCGCTACGGCGTGGGCCACGTTGACGCCTTTTCCGCCAGCTTCTCGCGTAGCGGTAATGGCACGGGCGACTTCGCCGCGACGCAACGTTGCTACAGAAAGCGTTGCATCTGTACTTGGATTCGGAGTGAACGTCAGAATCATGTGGCGCATCCTTAGAGTAATTGGTGCCCTGTGGGGTAGCGCCTACCGAAAGTCTGTTGTGCAGCTGCAGTATCGAAAAGCGCTACTAAAGCCATAATGACCGATTGTGTCCGTTAATGCAATAGAACGGGCACAATCGGGCATTTGATTCCTTTTGTTTCACTCTTCGGCAAGGACGACCTTGATTCCACGCTCCCGCAATTCGCTGACAAAGCTCTCTGGTGCGTCTGTGTCGGTAACAACGACGTCAATTGCGTCTAGCGGCGCAAAGCTAACTAGATAATCATTGCCGAGCTTCGTGGAGTCGCAGAGCACAACTACCTTGCGTGCATTGGTGACCATTGAAGATTTGACGGCTGCCTCTTGGGCGTCGGCGGTAGAGAGGCCGTGGTCAATAGTCAAGGCATTCGTGCCAATAAAAGCAACATCTGCACGCATAAGCGCGAGAGTGCGTAATGCCGTATCGCCTACAACAGCTTGGGTGATTGCACGGACTGTCCCCCCGAGGAGCTGAACGTCTGTAAGCCCGCAGGATGATAGGTCTAGCGCGATCGGGAGGGAGTTCGTAACTATAGACCAATGCTGTGTTTTTCCTGCTGCGGCAATAAGATCGGCCAGTCCATTGATGGTGGTGCCGGCGTCGAGAAAGATGCCAGCGCCAGGATCCTCTGGGAGAAACTGTGTCGCAGCGCGCGCGATCGCCGATTTGGCGGTCGGTGCCGACCGGAACCGGGCATCAAGAGAAAACTCTGTGGTGAGAAATGATTGGCTAGCGACGGCTCCGCCGTGAACGCGGTGGACAATTCCTTCATTATGGAGAATTGCCAAGTCCCGCCTGATGGTCTCGGCTGTTACATCAAACCGTTCGGCCAGCTCCGTAACATTCACGCGTCCTTCGACTGCGGTAAGTGACGCGATCTGCCTTCTTCTCTCTTCGGCGTACATACAACTCCTCCGTGGGGCAACCACGAATCAGCAGGGTTCAAAAATTAGGTTGCCCCTATTGTTGCAAAACCGTGCGCCCGAATGCTTTTACATGTGTTTGATAGCCCCCGGTTGGGGGCGAAATGGCGAAAAATGGCTACAGGGTCCGGAAAACAGAGACCACTTTGCCCATAATCTCGGCGTCGTTGCCTTGTATCGGAGAAAAGGCATCGTTATGAGGAATGAGCCATACTCCGGAAGAGTCCTTATGAAACTCCTTGACAGTTGCCTCCCCGTCAATTAGCGCTGCTACGAACTCGCCCTCTTCGGCAACATGTTGTGAGCGAATGACTACCCAGTCACCATTGAGAATGCCTGCATCGCGCATTGATTCTCCAACCACCTGAAGCATGAAGAGGTCGCCGCTATCGAGTAGTTCTTCCGGCAGGGGGTAGTAGTGTTCAATGTTTTCCTCTGCCAGGATCGGAGTTCCAGCGGCGATTTGGCCGAGGACAGGGATCATCCGTGCTGGAGAAGTTCCATCAATGTCCGCATCGTTTTTCGGTGTAACCGAACCTCCCATAGATTCTGGCAGGTGGCGGAGGTCTACGGCTCGTGGCTTGTTTGGGTCACGGCGAAGGAACCCTTTCTTTTCGAGCTCCTTCAGCTGGTAGGCGACAGAAGAAGTCGATTGGAGTCCTGCGGCGTCGCCGATCTCTCGAATGCTTGGTGGATAGCCACGTAATACGACGGCGTCGCGAATGACTTGAAGGATTCGCTTTTGTCTGTCTGAAAGTACGCTCATATCGAACTTTTCACTGGTTGTGTTCTTGCGTGCCATGGGTCCTCACATTGAGTCTTGATAGTGTCTTCTGTACAGAATATATCAAAGAGGGCAAATATGTTCGATAGTTGGGGGGTTGTGGGGATGCGATGTGGGATGGTATAAATCGAACATAGAAGTTAAATCGAACAAATACGCTAAAAATGTTTCGCGTGAGATGAGAAACCATCGAATTCGCGAAATGAGGTAAGGGGCATTTTATGAGTATCATTGACCAGGCGAAAATGATTTCTACTCGTGCTGATATGGCGGGAGCTCCACTTGCACCACGGTCTTCAATGCCAGCTGAAGTGTGGGATTTTGTACCCATGCGGGGTGATCGAGGGGGTAAGCCGTCACGCCACGAGCAGGTTATCAACCAGAACTTTCGTTGCCACTGGGCGGCTGCAGATGCTCTCGAGCCAACCGTTTATTCTTCCGCCGAGCCTCAAGAGCAGCGAGCAAACGTTCTAATGGGAGCCCTTCTTGGGGTAACTATGTTCGTCGCTGTACTTATCTCGGGCGATTTCGGTAATAGCGAGTGGGACTCGGTGTCGCGGGACGATTCGAACGTTGCTCATAGCTATGAAGTCGCTTCTGCAGCGCAACGTTAACCCGCTAATGTAGGGGGGTGATAACTGTTCTCCGAGATAGTGGGGTGTAGATGTACTGTCCGTTTTGTCATCACGAACAATCGCGAGTTACAGATTCTCGTGTTGTAGACGGGGGCTCTGCTATCCGGCGGCGGCGAGAGTGCACCTCGTGCGGAGGCCGATTCACAACGATCGAGAAGGCCGTGCTGACCGTTGTGAAGCGCAATGGAGTAACTGAACCGTTCGACAAGGAAAAGTTGATCGTTGGTGTTCGGCGTGCTTGTCAAGGCAGGAACGTTAGCGACGACGCATTGAAGCGGCTAGCGCAGCAAGTAGAGGAGACGGTTCGGGCCCAAGGAAGTTCTCAAGTTGCGGCAAATGACATTGGACTGGCGGTATTGGAACCGCTTCGCACACTGGACGAGGTTGCGTACCTGCGATTTGCCTCGGTGTACAAGTCTTTTGAAAGCGCCGAAGATTTCCAGTCGGAAATCCGCTTGATGAAACGACGCGAGCGAGAGGGACTGGAATAAAGTCCGAGGCTCACTAGCGAAGTTTATCGACCATTTTTTCAATACGACGCACGCTCACAGGCTTTTGGGTGCCAAGGTGTTGTGCAAACAAACTCACTCGCAGCTCCTGAATTCGCCACATCACGTCCTTGTATGCGCGTGTCTTCCTGCGTTGGGCAGGGAGCTGTTCCATTCGTCGCTCTAGGTAAGCCTTAGCATTTGCTACTTCAGCCTGCCGCTCTTCGTCACGTTCCGGTTCCGCTTCTAGATGCTCAAGCCGTATCTGGATTGCCTCTATGTAACGGGGGAGGTGCTGTAGGTGTTGCATGCCATGAACCGTGATAGCGTTCGCGGGCAGCATGAATGCTAGTTGCTCCCGAATATCGTCAATCGCAGGACCAGACCAATTCTTGAGCTCTTGCATCAAATCTGAGTATGCAGCGAGACCTGGCGCGATCGATACAATTGATCGTCGGACAGCTCCCGGAATAGTCGGTTTAATTTTCGCACATAGTGCGTCGAAATCAGCAGGTGACCTCACAGGGCCGCCGGCTTGAATCATCGCGTCGCGGATTGCTGCAACGCGAGCGTCTTCGACAAGGCCGGAAGCCCCGCCATGTGGATACCTATCAACAGCGACACGTTGCTGTAGTGGCAGTCCCTTCGTCATCTGAGTATCGGAAACCTCGATTGCCCGCAGCAGCAACGTGAGCGTTGCCGTCATCATTGATGCATCAGCACTCGCCCGGGTTGGATGCACAGCAACGCGAACGCCTTTGGGAGTCACCTCGAGCGCAGGATAGGCCTCGACTTTGTTGCCATCAATGGTTGTGGTCGTACTTTCGGGAATATCGCCGAGTGTGTCTTCGGTCCATACAGGAACTTCGGCAGTTTCAGAGTGGCGGCTTGCTTTCGCGACTGAAGAACGAATCTGTGTGGCCCGACGCTTCTTCAAAGCAAGGAGACTCTTGTCTGAGTCGACAATCTTCCCACGTTTATCAATGACTGCAAACGTTATGAGCAAGTGCGGTGGCAGCAGGTGCGTGCGGAAATCATGCCCGCTAATGCCGCTGGCACCCAATTCAGTGAGGGCCTGAGCCAGTGCTTCGGTAACCGACGTGCGTGGATCGAACGTCATACGCTCAAGTGCACGGTCAGCGAAGTCTGGAGCGGGGACGACGCCCTTGCGTAGTGGTTTCGGCAGTGAACGAATGAGTTCAGTCAGCAACTCTTTACGTAGCCCAGGTACAAGCCAGTCAAATCCGACTGATTCAACGCTGGCCAGTAGAGGCAGGGGAATTGCGATGGTAACGCCGTCGTAGGCGGTTCCAGGCTCGAATTTGTACGACACATCGAACCGCATCGACCCTTGTGACCATGACATTGGAAAGTCTTCTGCAGAGATAGTCTGGGCAGAATCGTCAACGAGTTTACTTGGATCAAAGTGAAGATATCCGGGATCGAGCTGCCGTTGCTTCTTCCACCAACTGTCAAAATTGTTCGCTGTTGTGACTGAATCCGGCAGTTTCACGTCGTAGAAATCGAATAGAGTGTCTTCGTCAACGACGATGCCCCTACGCCGTAGCTTTTCTTCAACTTCTGCGGCTTCGCTTAGCAACAAGCTGTTGTGTTCGAGAAACTTATGAGTCCTCGTCCAATCGCCGTCAATGAGTGCGTGACGAATAAACATCTCGCGCGCAGCCGTAGGATCAACGCGGTGGTAGGGGATAAGTCGGTCTCGCACGATAGGGATGCCGTACAATAACGATTTTTGATGAACCATTGCGCATGCGCGTTTCCGTGACCAGAACGGTTCTGAATAGACATGTTTCAGGAGTGATCCTGCCGCGTGCTCGATCCATGAGGATTCTACTTTTGCCACGTCTCTGGCCCAAAGCCGCGAGGTTTCTACAAGCTCGCTTGCCATCAAAAACTCTGGTGGGGTCTTGGCCAGCGATGACCCTGGGAAAATCAGGAAACGGGTACCACGAGCACCTTGGTATTCCTTGCTGTTTCCGTCGCGAGCACCGATATTCGAAAGTAAGCCAGTGAGCAATGCTCGATGAATCGAGTCAGCGTCACGTTTCGTTGTCATTGTCATTGCTTTGTCGACGTCCCAGCCCAGTCGACGTTCGACGTCGCGGAGCTGACGAACGAGGTCGTGCCATTCACGAATTCGCATATAGTGCAAATACTCACGCTTCATGCGCTTTCTGAACTGATTGCCTGAAAGCTCTTCACGGAGACCTCCGACGTAATCCCAGAGCTTGAGCGCTGAAAGAAAGTCGGATGTCTTGTCTTTGAAGCGTGCATGGGCTTGGTCTGCTTGTGCCTGAAATTCCAGGGGGCGTTCGCGCACGTCTTGAATCGACATATGGGCGACAACTGCGGTGACATCCTCCAACACCCGGTAGCGTTCGGCCTCGACGAGCATGCGAGCCATCTTGGGGTCGACTGGGATTTTCGCAAGCGTATGGCCAATTTTCGTGAGTTTTGGAAGTTCACCCTTTGGTATTGCTTTGATTGCACCGAGCTCGTACAAGAGCGTAAGGCCATCGCGAATAGCTTTGTCGTCTGGGGATTCCACGAATGGAAAGTGCCGCATGTCGCCGAGATTGAGAGAAATCATTTGCAGGATCACACTTGCCAAGTTGGTCCGCAATATTTCAGGGTCAGTAAATTCCGGGCGTGAATTAAAGTTCTCTTCCGAGTACAAGCGGATAGCGATACCGTCAGCAACACGTCCACAACGGCCCGAGCGCTGGTTTGCTGAGGCTTGGGATATCTCCTCAATTGGAAGACGCTGTACTTTAGTCCGCGTTGAATACCGTGAAATGCGAGCGAGGCCAGTGTCCACAACGTAGTGAATTCCCGGCACTGTGAGCGAAGTTTCGGCGATGTTCGTAGAGAGGACGATCCTACGCCCGCTATGTGGGGAGAAGACGCGGTGCTGTTCTGCGTTCGAAAGGCGTCCGAAAAGTGGCGCGACTTCAACATTCTTCCAATGCTGCTTTTCAATTGCTTCCATGCAGTCACGGATGTCACGTTCTGAGGCGAAAAAGCAGAGGATGTCACCGTCGCCTTCTGCCATCAACTCCTTGATGGCGTTGATAACACCGTCAATCATGTCAATATCAATTTCACGATCGCCGGCATTTTCGACGAGCGGACGGTAGCGCACCTCAACCGGGTAGGTACGACCTGAAACCTCAATAATCGGGGCGGGGTTGCCTTCTTCGCCACAGAAGTGCTGCGCGAAGCGTTCGACGTCAATGGTGGCGGACGTGATGATGACCTTCAGGTCGGGGCGTTTAGGGAGAAGCTCCTTGACGTATCCAAGCAAAAAGTCGATGTTCAGGGAACGCTCGTGCGCCTCATCGATAATGATGGTGTCATACGCGTTGAGGAACCGATCACGCTGAATCTCCGTAAGGAGAATTCCGTCTGTCATGAGCTTCACTGAGGTAGTGGTGCTGACCTTGTCGTCGAAGCGAATAGCGTAGCCGACCGATTCTCCAATGCTCTGACCTAATTCGTCCGCTATGCGTTCAGCGACAGTTCTAGCAGCGAGACGGCGCGGCTGAGTATGCGCGATACGCCCTCGTCGACCGCGGCCGAGCTCGAGCAGCATCTTAGGAATCTGGGTGGTCTTGCCGGATCCAGTTTCACCAGCAATAACAGTCACTTGGTGGTTCGCGACAGCTTCTAAGATGTCATTCTTGCGCTGAGAAACCGGGAGTGCATCTGGGTACTCGATGTTCGGAATGAGTTCATCCCGCGCCCGAACGACGTGCAAGCTTCGGGCAATTGCCTCTTCAACTTTGTTAAGTTCCTTGCCGTTCTTGGCCTGTCGAATGCGACGGCGAAGACGTCGGACGTCGCGTAGTTCCACGTTGTCTAGTTGGCGGAAGAGTTCTTTCTTAGGTGTTTGTTCCTGGTCCTTCATAACTAGCGTCCCAGTTTAGCGGGACAGAATCGCATCACTGGTTTTCGCTACCTCTTTGTACGCCTTTCTACACAACGCTCCAAGTTCCTCAAACTCATGGATGCGGGAAGAAGAAGAGCGGTAGGCCAGTCCAATTGTACGCTTCGCGTCGACACTCTTCTGGAAGGTAGAAAGCCCCAAACCAGGACGTGTGCACTCAGCTGCAATAGCTGACTTGGGAACGAGGGTTGATCCAAGGCCAGCCACAACCAGCTGCATGATGGTAGTCAGTGACGCAGCCCGTGTATCTGATTGGCTTGAATTTGAGGGTGTAGTTTGAACGTTCTTGCAAAGGTCAACTATTTGGTCGCGCAGGCAGTGGCCGTCGTCGAGAAGAAGCAAATCGAGTTCTTCCAGGACATCGAGAGTAAGGTTTTGGAGCCCAGACAACTTGTGTTTCTCATTTGTTACGACGATGAAGTCTTCGTCATAGAGTTCCAATTCACTGACTCCAGGCGCGTGTGTAGGCAGGGCTAGCAGCGCCACATCGACGTTTCCGTCGCGCAATTTAGCGAGTAGGTGCTTGGTGGGCTCTTCGATGATTCGAGGAGTTAAATCGGGGAACTCGCTCTGAATCAGTTGTAAAAGGGTGGGCAGGATATACGGTGCGATGGTGGGGATGATGCCGATATTGAGAGGCCCGGAAAGGACCCCATGTGCACCGCGGGCATGTGCAACAAAAGCATCGGCTGCTTCAAGCGTTGCTTTCGCATAGGGGAGGAGCGCCTCCCCAGTTGGAGTGACGATGACCTTTCGGGTGGATCGCTCGATAAGTTGAATCCCTAAACCGGTCTCTAGCGCGACCAATGCCTGGGATAATGACGGTTGAGAAATGTTGAGCTTGCTCGCAGCAGTGCCGAAGTGCCTATTCTCGGCGAAGGTCACAAACGTACGAAGTTGGGCCAAGGTTGGTTTATATTCTTTATTGTTCATTCTTATAACCATACGGCATTGCAATAGGTTTTGCTGTTGAAATTGCGCGGCGTTTCTGGCACAATGTTTGACAGAGTGCGAGCGATTGCATTCCAAGACCGTATATATACGACATCTCACATTCGGAGGTTAAGCTATGGCAATTCTGACTGTAGGCGAGCGTTTCCCTGAGTTCGATCTGGTAGCGCTGAAGGGTGGCGACCTTCATGAGGTCGACGCAACAAGCCCAGAGGACTACTTCGAGAATGTATCCCTGGAAAAGTACGAGGGTAAGTGGAAGGTCGTTTTCTTCTACCCGAAGGACTTTACGTTCGTCTGCCCAACCGAGATCGCAGCGTTCGGCAAGCTGAACGAAGAGTTCGAAGATCGCGATACGCAGGTCCTTGGTGGCTCCACTGACAATGAGTACTCCCACTTCAACTGGCGTGCAACGCACCCAGATCTGAAGGCCGTTCCGTTCCCAATGTTTGCTGATGTCCGCCACGACTTGATCCGTGCACTGGGCGTTGAAAATGAGGCAGGCGTCGCTGATCGTGCAACGTTCATCATCGACCCAGACGGCGTCATCCAGTTCGTGTCTGTCACCCCGGATGCTGTTGGCCGTAACGTCGAAGAGGTCCTTCGCGTTTTGGATGCTCTCCAGTCCGAAGAGGTCTGCGCCTGTGACTGGCAGAAGAACGACCCAACGAAGAACATCGACAAGTTGGCTGTCGTTCAGGAATCCCTGAAGTAAATGAACTCCGAGTCCCCGTCACTAGTCCAATACTCAGTGACGGGGATTTATTAATAAACAATGGAGAGGAAAGAGAAAAGAGATATGTCGATCGATAACCTGCGCAGCGCTTTGCCTGAATATGCAAAAGACCAGAAGCTGAACCTTGGCTCCTTGACACGCTCTACAGAGCTGAACGAGCAGCAGCTGTGGGGCACTCTCGTTGCTTCCGCTGCAGCGACAAAGAACCCCACCGTGATCTCTGAGATTACGGACGAGGCCAAGGAGCACCTGTCTGAAGAGGCTCTCGATGCCGCTTTCGGCGCAGCAACTGTTATGGCAATGAACAACGTTGCCTACCGCGCAAAGGGCTGGCTCGGCGATGACTTTGCACAGGTAAAGTTTGGCCTTCGCATGAACATCATCTCGAAGCCTGGCGTCGAGAAGGCAGACTTTGAGCTGTGGTCGCTCGCAGTATCTGCTATCAATGGCTGCGAGCATTGCGCTGTTGCACACTCCAATGTCGTGCGCGAAGAGGGCCTGACCAAGGAGCAGGTCTGGGAGGCAGTAAAGATTGCTGCTGTTATCCAGGCCATTGCGCAGACCGTAGTGGTAGAAGACGCACGCTAACTGTTACGTCTTCTGCACGATAGTCGGCTGAGGGACTACATCTGGACAACGTCCAAGTCCCTCAGCCGAACTTCTCCTGCCTCATCAGAGGCATCGAGATCGACGACGCCGTGGAACTGGAAGCTGCGGTCCCCATCTGGATCTTTCACGATCTGTACGACTTCCCAGAGCCGCGAGCTTTCATCCTTAACTCGGAAATACTCTGGCCCGCGAGCATCTGCGTCTATCATGACATCGTCGTACTCGTCGAAGTAATCGTCAAGAAGCGAGGGCCAGTCGGGCCGAACATCGGGGTCGAGATATTCAAGCATCGACTCCAGGGCTTCTTCCTTTTCGAACGCAAACAGTTCGACAAGCCTAAAGAAGTAGTTGCGAACCATGATTTTGAACGCCCTGCGGTTCGCTGTGAGCGCCGTAGGATCCTCAACACCGAATGCAAGCTCGCGGTCGAGAACGTCCTGGGAGATTGGGGCGTCGTCATCAGCTAGCGTCGCCCATTCGTCAATGAGCGACGAGTCCACCTGACGGATCAGTTCGCCAAGCCATACGATGATATCTTCGAGCTCTTCAGTCATGTATGCCTCGGGCACAGAGTGGGAGAGGGTGCGCCACGCATCGGTAAGGTAGCGGAGCACCACACCCTCAGAGCGGGATAGCCCGTAGGTTGCGATGAGATCCGAAAACGTCATCGCATGCTCGATCATGTCGCGTACCACCGACTTTGGCGAAAGCTGCCACTCTTTCGCCCACGGGTTACTGGAGCAGTAGGTTTCAAATGCATCTTCCAGTTCCTCCGCGAGCGGCTGAGGGTACGTCACGTCTTCGATGAGTGCCATGCGCTCCGTGTAGTCGACGCCCTCTGCCTTGAGAGCTGCGATCTCCTCGCCGCGAGCTGCTGACTGCTGAGCTTGCAGCACCTGACGGGGGTCATCCAAGATTGCCTCAAACGCTGAGATTACATCCAACGAATACGTTGAAGACTCGGGGTCAAGCACCGTGAGAAATGCCAGCGCGAACGGGGAAAGCGGTTGGTTGAGCGCAAAGTCCCTGTCCAGCTCTCGCGTGAGAGTATAGGGGCGATACGCTGGAGAATCAGGAGTGCGTTCTACAATGTCAGCCTGGATGAGCCCGCGAAACAGATCGACTGCCGTAAGAATGTCACGGTTCTGCTTAGCGCGTGTGTCATGGTTGCTCCGAATCAAGTGCTTCATGTGCTCGTAGCCGTCACCCGGGCGAGCAATAACATTGAGCAACATGGAATTCGATACTTGGAACTGGCTAGTGAGTTCCTCCGGTTCTGCCGTTGTGAGGCGCTGGAAAGTTTTTTCGGACCAGGTAACTTCGCCATCACGAGCTGACTTCTTGTTGAGCTTCTTAAGCCGCTTCGGATCGTCGCCGGCGCGACGCCGAAGCTTTGCATTCTCAATCTCGTGTTCTGGCGCTTCGACGACGACCGTGCCCTCGGTGTCGTACCCAGCTCGCCCCGCGCGGCCGGCGATTTGGTGAAACTCCCTCGATTTAAGGATGCGTTGTTTCGTCCCGTCATACTTTGCCAGGCCGGTAATCAGCACAGTACGAATTGGCACATTGATACCGACGCCGAGAGTGTCCGTTCCGCAGATCACCTTTAAAAGCCCTGTTTGAGATAGTTTTTCGACGAGCCGTCGATACTTCGGCAGCATTCCGGCATGGTGAATGCCAATGCCCTTTCGAAGTAACCTCGACAACGTCTTACCGAAGGTAGTCGTGAACCTAAAATTCCCGATCTCCTCTGCGATACGTTGCTTCTCCTCTGCGTTGATGATTTTCATACTGGTCAGAGCCTGCGCTCGCTCTGCTGCCTCGCGTTGTGAGAAGTGAACAACGTAGATCGGCGCTTTGTTATCCGCCAGTAGTTCTTCAATCGTCTCGTGGACGGGGGAGAACACGTAACTGAAATCGAGTGGCACGGGACGCTCCGACCCACCAACATACGTGGTTGCGCGGCCAGTGCGCTCGGTGAGATCCTTTTCTATCCAGGCAGTTTCTCCAAGCGTGGCAGACATCAAAAGGAACTGGGCCTGTGGGAGTTCCAGTAGCGGCACCTGCCATGCCCATCCGCGGTCCGGCTCCGAATAGTAGTGAAACTCATCCATGATGACCTGCTGAATCTTCGCGTGCTCACCTTCTCGCAGCGCAATATTCGCGACGATTTCAGCGGTGGCTGCGATAATAGGGGCGCCGCTGTTCACTGTGGCATCACCGGTCATCATGCCTACGTTTTCTGCTCCGAAGATCTCACACAGTGCAAAGAACTTTTCGCTCACCAGCGCCTTAATTGGGGCAGTATAAAACGAGCGCTGCCCCCGAGCCATGGCAATGAAGTGCGCAGCGTTTGCCACCATCGACTTTCCCGAACCGGTTGGCGTCGCCAGGATCACATTATCCCCAGCAAGCAATGCAAGCGAAGCTTCTTCCTGAGCTTCATAAAGCGAGATTCCACGACTCTGTGTCCACGCAGTGAAAGAGTCCCAGACGGCCTCTTCAAAAAGGCCTGCTGGAACGTCGTCAAGGTCTGCCAAATACGTAGAAAGAGTCACGCCAACTACCGTAGCCGAGTTCGTCGCGAAAAGCCGCTACTCGTCTTCCTCATCGGTTGGCTGAGCTGGGTCAATGTAGTAAAAATCCTGCAAAGCCTGACTGAGATCATCGCCAAAAGGCAGTCCCCGTTGTCCGTCGACAAGCGGACGACTCTGCTGGTCCTCGATCGCCGTGAGATAGTTCTCGAAGGCTTCGCTGATTTCATCGCCGGAAGGAACCTGTGCCTCACCGGGCATCTTTGCGTTGGGATTGTTCCTGCGGTACTCCTCAACTTCACGGTCGTAATGCTGTTCGAGAGCCGAGACGACTTGCGCGATCTCCTTTGACGCAGCCGTTTGCTCTGCTAATTGACGCTGAACACTTGTTATCTCTTGCTCGAGCGCGCGGAGTGGCAACTGAAGATTTGCTGTATCCTCGAGCGCCTGCATGAGCTGGAACGCCGCCATCGGGTAAGGAGAGTTTGCAATGTAATGAGGTACATGCGCAGTAAAACCAGCGACCTTTTCGCCTCGCTTATCTAGCTCTCGCTCGATCATGATGGAGGCAGCCCCGGGCACAGTAATAATTCCGTCGAAGAGATACTTGTCTTTCACCAAGCTCTCATCATTTCCGTGTGTGGAAACCACTACTGGGCGGGTATGGGGAGCGGCAACAGGGGCAGCGTAGAGGCACAGCGTTTGCTGAACTCCAAACTGCACTGCAAGGTCAGCCACAGACTTGCTAAATGCCTCCCAACGCAGATCAGGCTCTGGCCCGCTCAGCAGCAGAAACGGCATATCCTTTGTGTCGCGGACAACACGCAGCTCAATGCCGATCTCTTCGACGTCGGCCACCGTGTGATTCGCCAGGGTTACAGCAGGCCTGCGAGAGCGGTAGTCAATGAGTTCATCGTTATTGAAGGTGGCTAAAGTGCGGGTTTCCAACGCCGCGTTGAGATGATTCGATACCCCTTCAACCGCATGGCCCGCATCTGCGTAACCCTGTAACGCAACGACGAGCGTTGGCCCCTCAGGAGATTCGCCAAGACTCGAGGGAGACGGGTACTCAAGTTCATACATGCGATTATTCGTTGGTATGACCGCTCCTAGGATAATTTGAAAGGATCTAACTTTGTACTTACCCACAACGTCTGGGGTGAAGAAATATTCCTGCTGAAAATAAGGAATTCTAGCAAAGCGGGAACCGATGCTGTGTTGGCTACGTCTAAACTGTATGAAAATAAATGCAGCTAATTCATCACTTTTTGGACCATCAGATATCATCGCAGCCCTGCCCGGGGTTCTAGGGTTTTATCCTCAAGAATCGGTCGTGGTGCTCGGCATCATTCCGGACAGCGAAGGAACACGTGGGCTTCAACTTGGACCTGTAGTTCGCGTTGACCTCACGCGCCTTGAAGCATTCATAGAAAGCCTCAAGACCGACGTGACGCAATACCTACTGGGGGATGACGTCATCGCGTACCTTGCAGTCATTGTGAGCCGTATTCCGAACTCAGAGCTCGTCAAAGACGCAGTTGATCGCTTGCAGTTCCTCGAAGAAGAAACCGGTTTCAAAGTCGACCTGTGCTGGCATGTTTCCGAAATTGCGCAGGGTACCCCATATACATTGCTTTTTGGACCGCCATTGAATGCGGCCGAAGAATGCGATCGCGCGTCCTCCCTCATTGGTGGCTGTGTATCGTCAGTGATTTCCTCTCCATCGATGCGCCCATACGTTGAGCAGGGGATACTCCCAGAACTCGATAGACAAGACACGTTTAGCTATTTTGAGCCGGTCGATTCGGAGTCCGTCCAACTGGCGCAACAAATCCAGGCACAGACACGCAAAGACGGGTTGCAGCTACTGAAAGACTTGTGGGGCGGTAGCCACGCTGGGGAGGAGGAACACCCGGCAAAACTGGCGAAAGAAGAAATTGAAAGCATTATCGAGGTTCTGCTTTGCTTGCCCGAGACTTGCCTCATCGGCCAGCGCGATGCTAATCCAATCGGCGAAATCTCGAATGAAATGAGAATCGCGCTCGAAGGCTTGACGGCTCTGCTCACCCATGCTCTACTGCGGGATACACTTATCCCCGCGATTATGCAGAACCCAAAGCGACTTGCTGCTCCACTACTATTCTTGTCGCGCCATGCTGTGGGGACAGTGCGGGCAAACGCGTTAGCGTTGTGGGCTGTAATCGCTGTGCGGTGCGAGATCGGGTCTTGGGCAGGGGTCGCACTACAGTGCGCGCTGCAAGAAATGCCGGACCACTCATTAAGCGACGTGCTCCTGCAGTTACTCGCGATCGGTCAATATGAGGGTCTCCTGCACGCAGTTGAAGAAGGCGGGGAAGCAGTCTGGATGGAGCTAGAGATGCTTGCAGGTTCCTAACAGCAGATTGTCTCTACCGAAGCTCAATGCGCACGGCATGCGCGAGGTCATCAGGAATGACGAAATCTTTTTGGCCAGGAAGTGATAGCTGTAGCCCGCCATCATCCAGAAGGCTCACTATGACTTTCTGGCCGACGATATCGCCTAAGCCTGCCAGCTCTGGCAAACGCTCTGCTTCAAGCTGCAGAATCTCACTGATTTGGACCACTACAGCTTCGCGACCCTCGGAGAGATCTAAGTCCGTTGCGCGAGTGCCAAGCTCAGGCTTAGCAACATTTGAACCGCCAATTTCATCCAACGCAGGGATGGGGTTGCCAAACGGAGATACCTGAGGGTGGTTGAGTACCTCGTATACGCGCTTTTCCACGGCTTCACTCATCACGTGTTCCCAGCGACATGCTTCGTCGTGCACTTGTTCAATATCCAACTTGAGGATGCCGGTGAGAAGGCACTCTGCGAGGCGGTGCTTACGCATCACCGCAGTCGCACGGGCGCGTCCCTCGTCGGTAAGGGAGAGCGAGCGATCTGTTTCAACAACAATCAGGCCGTCGCGCTCCATGCGGGCGACGGTCTGGGAAACTGTCGGGCCAGACTGCTCGAGCCGCTCTGCGATTCGTGCGCGGAGCGGCACAATGCCTTCCTCCTCAAGTTCGTAAACTGTACGTAAATACATTTCTGTTGTGTCTACGAGATCACGCACGTGGAACTCCCTTGCCTAAAAGTCGCTCTGAAGCGTTGAGGCTGCATCAACATTCAACGCAGTCCAAGAATCGACGCCTATTAACGATTGCTATGGTAACCCAAAAAACTATTAGTTGCGGAACGCTTCGTCGCGGTTGTTACATTGCGTAATCCCTAAGGCGCTCTGCCCGGTCACCTACGCGAAGCTTCGCCATGACCTCTCGTTCGATTTGGCGAACGCGCTCACGAGACAAGCCGAATTTACGCCCAATCTGGTCCAATGTGCGGGGAACACCGTCGGTCAGCCCATAGCGCATACGGATGACGTCCTGCTCGCGCTGCTCCAAACCGTTGATGACATCTTGGATGTCATCGTGACGGAGCACGGATACCACCGCGTCTTCGGCGTCTGTAGCTTCTGCATCTTCAATGAAGTCCCCCAGGGGGGCCTCTTCATCCGCTCCGACCGGCATGTCAAGACTCACGGGGTCTCGGGATTGACGGAGGAGGAGCTCAATCTTGTCCTCTTCGATGCCAGACTCCTCTGCCAACTCCTCATTCGTTGGTTCGCGGCCAAACGACTGGTACATCTCGCGGCGAATTCGGGAGAGTTTATTGACTTGTTCTACAAGATGCACAGGGAGACGGATAGTACGAGACTGGTCTGCCATGCCGCGAGTAATGGCCTGGCGAATCCACCACGTCGCGTACGTTGAGAATTTAAAGCCCTTGGCATAGTCAAATTTCTCCATCGCGCGGATCAGTCCGAGGTTGCCCTCTTGGATCAGATCGAGCAGTGGCATCCCGCGTCCTGTGTAGCGCTTTGCCAACGACACAACCAGACGAAGATTTGCCTCGAGGAGGTGGGCGCGAGCTTTCCGTCCTTGCTTCGCCAGAATTTTATAGTCACGTTTCTGGGCTCGGGTGAGCTTGCAGTCTGGATCATCAAGAAGCTGCTGGGCATAGAGTCCAACTTCGATCTGCTGGGCTAGTTCGACCTCTTCTTCTGCATCGAGCAGGGCAGTCTTGCCAATGCCATTGAGATACACGCGAACAAGGTCAGCCGATGGATTGTCGTTCGTTTGATTGCGACGACTACCGCGGTCAACTTTTTCTTCGTTGTCCGCTGTTAAGGTCTGACTCTTCGACGTCATTGAGCACTGCCTCCTTGGACGAGTGGAACAGGTAATCTTCTACACCCTCAACGATCTTGGACACATTTTTGTTCCCAATGATAAAAAGAGTGCTAGGCCTCGACAATCACCGTGAATGGGCCGTCGTTGATGCTCTGCACCTTCATATGGGCACCAAACTTTCCTTCAGCGACCGTGATGCCCCGGTCCCGGAGGTAGGCTGCGATTTTTTCAATGATGGGTGCTGCTTCATCTGCGGGGGCTGCGTCACTCCATGATGGCCTCCGTCCTTTTGCCGTGCGACCCATCAACGTGAACTGACTCACAAGCAAAACAGGGGCTTGTGCGTCCACTACAGACTTTTCGCCCTCCAGGATTCGCAGTTCCGCGATTTTGCGAGCAACCGTTTCCCAAGCGTCGTCGCTATCCTTACGTCCTGCTCCGACAAGGGCCAGAATTCCACCAGTCGCCTCGCAGTCGATTGCTCCGACGACTTCACCGTCGACGGTGACGCTCGCGCTCGTAACTCTTGTCAATACAGCCTTCATTCCTACTCCACCTCTGCAATTTCCGCCGGCAGCACGATGCCGTGGCGGATAAGATCCACAACAGCTGCAACCGTTTGGTTTTCCAATTCTTCAAGGGCCTGCTGGTCGTCGACACCTCGAGATGCTGCTAGGATGCCCACCACGTCACGCAGTGGCAAGCCGGCGGGATGCAATCCTGCAAGGACGGTTTTCAACGCCTCATCCAATGAATGAGAGAATCGTGGGCCATCCATTCGAGTAATGCGCAGCTCTTCGCGCGTGAAACCCAGCCCCTCTTCAGTATTTGGCACAGCGATGTCTTCGATCGCGACTGTGGGCCGGACCAGGAACGAACTATCTAAGAGTTCCTGGACGGATTTTTGCCGTAGCCACGCCTGCCGTAGATAGTATTCTTCGACCTCAGGCCCAAGCGGGTCCGTGAACGGGTGTGTTAATTCTTCCGCAGTAATCTCGGAGGGCTGGTCGCCGATGTGTTGCATGAAAATCCAACCGAAACCAATAGCGTGAACACCCGCGGCTTGGAAGTAATCGAGCCACTGTTGTGTGCGGGCTATGCCGCTTTCAGTCCTGAGGTCGACTGATTCATCTTTCAGCCACGTGGCGACGTAGGCCTCGGGGTCAACCACTTCTCGTTGAAGCACCCATGCGCTGACTCCTTGCGAAGGGACCCAACTCGCAACTCGCGACTGCCACGCCTCACCATCAATATGGGCCCATGAGCCCAGCATGCACAGCATCCCACCTTCTGCGAAATATTCAGGTGCGTGCTCTGCCACGAGGCGACTTGCTTCATCCAGTGGCATGCCGGAGTCGCGGTAAACATGCCCCACCTCCGGAATGCCGACTACAAACGGCGGGTTGGCAACGATCCTGTCAAACTGCTCGCCCGCGACAGGCTCAAACCAAGATCCTTCGCGGAGCTGAACGCTAGTGATGCCATTCATCTCGAGCGTGGCCTGAGCCAACTCGATCGCTCGATGATGAATGTCAGTACCGACGATCTGATCTGCAAGGCCAGATTGTGCTACCGACAGCACCCCTGAACCGGTTCCAAGGTCCAAAACCGTTCCAGTCGGTGACTGCGGGATCGCGTGCAACAGGGATTTCGACGCCGCTCCGACTCCAAGTACGTGATCTTTGCCGGGAACGATTGCAGACGTAGAGGCGTCGAGATCTGCAACTATGAGGTGATGCTGTTGAGACAACAAATGAGGTCGGATGTCGTAAGCAACCTCGTAACGTTGCTCTTTGGTCTGGCGAAAGACACCTGCGCTGATGAGTTTCTCAGCAAGTGACGAGCCAAATAACGCCTCGAGCTCGTTTTGGGAAGTCGGGCGCCGCAACAACAAAGTGGATATGGCCGATCCGATAACGTCTTCTGAATGGCAGCGACGCAGGACGGCTCCCACCTCGCCCCGGTAGAGAGCCTGGTATGCATTTGGCCCAAGGTAACTTCCAATCGAAGATGTGGTGTAGGGAAGCGCGCGCAATCGTTCACCGAGCTCCCGCGCAAGTCCAGGGTGTAATCCAAATGCCGTAGATGATAAATCTGTCATGCTGCTACTCCGATTGGGATTCGTGATCGATAACGGTCGGCGTCGTATCTGTTGAAGCCTGGTTCGAGGATAGTTGTTGCCTCGACTGCTCCTCCAACGCGGCATAGGCACGACTCAGCGCAGGCTTGTAGACATTCTTTTCACGCGGATCACGCGACTCTCCTTTCGCGTTGCCCAACATCACTGCGACCCAGGGGAGCGGTACGGAAACAATAAAGAGCAACGTCGCAATCCACCAGTTTCCGAGCCACCACGCAGATGCGATCGAAAGCAAAATGAATGGGATTCGAAGCGCCTGCAGCCAAAGGTATTGAGCTTCTCGGCTCTGCAGGTTTTGCTCCGGCGTCTGCTTCGCATCCGTAATGAGTGCACGGTGTCGTTTTGAGCGGAAATGACGAAAAAGGAAATGCTTATCGTCGTGGACTTCGACTTCCGCATCAATCGAGACGTGCTCTTGTGCCTCGTCCTCTCTCTCGTTCATAAATACACAGGTTAGCGCCTCGGCTTAAAAACTTTGCCAAAGTGGGGCATGATGGGAGTCGTGAATACGACGACGAAGACTCTTGAGCGCACAGACCTTCGGGAAGACACATCGTCAACAAATGATGATGGAACCCCCAAGTTTTTCCACTATGTGAAGAAGGATCAGATTTTCGATTCTGCGATTTCTGGAAAAGTCGTAGTCGCACTCTGTGGCAAGACATTTCCGGTGAAGAAGCAGGCGAAGCCTGGGTCGCCAGTATGTCCTGACTGCGAACGCATCTATAAGGGGTTGCGTCGGAAGTGACGGCTCCAGGTACGTCGGCCGGGCCTCAGCTGCGCGCATGGCAGCAAGAGGCCCTCGATTCGTTTATGCGCACCAAACCTCGAGACTTTCTCGCTGTAGCAACTCCTGGTGCGGGTAAGACGACGTTTGCACTGACACTAGCCAGCAAACTGCACGCATCGAAGGCAGTGCAGCGCATCATCGTCGTCGTACCAACAGAACACCTAAAACACCAGTGGTCCCAATCAGCAGCGAGGTTCGGCCTTTCGCTAGACCCAAACTTCACAAACTCATCTGCGGTAAACCCTGCCTATGACGGCATTGTCGTGACGTATGCGCAAATCGGTATGCACCCGTTCAAGCATCATGCGGTGGCCACTGCGAAGCGCAGTTTGGTGATTCTTGATGAGATTCACCATGCTGGTGACGCCAAAAGTTGGGGGGATGGAGTCTACGAGGCTTACAACGATGTCGAACACCGCTTAGCGTTGACAGGTACGCCGTTTCGCTCTGATGATTCCCAGATTCCGTTCGTCCGATACGTCGAAGACGGCGATGGGCACCTCGTTTCACAAGCGGACTACACCTATGGGTACTCCCACGCCTTGGCCGATGGCGTCGTCCGCCCAGTTGTATTCCTGGCATATTCCGGCGAGGCACAGTGGAAAGACTCCGCCGGGGAAGAGTATTCCGCAAGGCTTGGTGAGCCACTGAATGCCGAGCAGACCGCGCGTGCCTGGAAAACTGCCCTAGATCCGAAAGGGGACTGGATCAAGGCAGTCCTCCAGGCGGCACATACAAGGCTGAAAAAACTTCGTACGAATATGCCGGATGCCGGAGGCCTCGTCATCGCTACGAACAAGACGACAGCACGCGCCTACGCCAAGATCCTCTCCAGCATTTCGAGCACGCCCGTTACGGTCGTGCTCTCAGACGAAGCCGGGGCATCCGACCGCATCGACGAATTCTCCGCGTCCACCGACGAATGGATGGTCGCAGTCAGAATGGTCTCCGAGGGAGTCGACGTTCCTCGCCTCGCTGTCGGCGTATATGCAACATCAGCATCGACACCACTGTTTTTCGCGCAGGCAATCGGACGATTCGTGCGCTCACGCATGCCAGGCGAATCCGCCTCCGTTTTTCTCCCGTCGGTCCCGGTTCTGCTCCGCCTCGCGGAAGAAATGGAGGTGTCACGCGACCACGTTTTGGGCAAACCACACCGAGAATCAGGGTGGTCCGACGAACTACTAGCCCAAGCAAACCAAGTTCAAAACGAACCAGACGACAACCCTTCGTACGAAGCCATCGGCGCATCAGCCGAGCTAGACTCTTTAATTTTCGACGGCTCCACCTACGGCACACCCACCGTCGCAGGATCCGCAGAGGAACAAGACTTCCTAGGCCTTCCAGGGCTGCTTGACGAAGAACAGGTCAAGACTCTGCTCCGCAAACGCCAAAGCGACCAACTAGATGCCCGAGAAGCAGAAGAAAAAGCGCGAAAGGCTGCCGAGCGCCAAGCACGCGAGCGTGCTGAAGTACTAGGAGAGCACTTGGCTCCCACTCAGCCGTCCAAGCAAACCTCTGCGCCGGGTAGCAGTGAGGAGGCATCAGTGGCGGCTGATGAGATTCCCCAGTTGAGAAAGGAACTCAACGCTCGCGTTTCAATCGTCGCTGGAAAGACGGGTCGCCCGCATGGTGCGATCCATACGGAAGCGCGTAAAGCGTGTGGTGGTCCACCGACCGCGCTGTGCAATGCGGAACAGCTGCGGGCGCGTATTGCGTACTTACGAGATTGGTAATACACGAAACCGGTAGGAGAGTGGACCTCCTACCGGTTATTGCTTACTACGTAGAAACGCATTTAATCGAGGTAATCGCGCAGCACCTGTGAACGCGACGGGTGGCGAAGCTTCGACATCGTCTTGGACTCGATCTGCCGGATGCGTTCGCGTGTCACACCGTACACCTGGCCGATTTCATCTAGCGTGCGAGGCATGCCATCGGTCAAGCCGAAGCGGAGCCGCACTACGCCGGCCTCACGCTCGGAAAGTGTGTGGAGGACATCCTGAAGTTGGTCCTGAAGAAGCGTAAAGGAAACAGCATCGACTGCGACAACGGCCTCGGAGTCTTCGATGAAATCACCGAGTTGACTATCGCCTTCATCGCCGATCGTCTGATCCAACGAGATCGGCTCACGGGCGTACTGCTGGATCTCCAACACCTTCTCTTCGGTGATGTCCATCTCTTTTGCGAGTTCAAGCGGTGTAGGTTCGCGCCCAAGATCTTGTAGAAGCTCACGCTGGATACGGCCAAGCTTGTTGATGACCTCGACCATGTGCACCGGGATGCGAATGGTTCGAGCCTGGTCTGCCATGGCACGTGTAATTGCCTGGCGGATCCACCACGTTGCATAGGTGGAAAACTTGTAGCCCTTGGAATAGTCGAACTTTTCAACTGCACGGATGAGACCGAGGTTGCCCTCCTGGATGAGGTCCAAGAAGGCCATACCGCGACCGGTGTAGCGCTTTGCCAGCGAAACCACGAGTCGAAGGTTAGCTTCGAGCAGATGGTTCTTCGCCTTGCGACCGTCTCGGGCGACGGCGCGGAAGTCGCGCTTAACCGCAGGGGTAAGGCGTGCTTCCTTGTCTCCCTCCTCAGCTGCACGGGCCATCTCGTCGAGTCGGTGTTGCGCGTAGAGACCAGCTTCAATGCGCTTCGCGAGAGAAACCTCCTGCTCAGCATCGAGCAGAGCAACCTTACCTATTTGCTTCAAATACGCACGGACAGAGTCCGCAGATGCGGTGAGCTGAGCGTCCTTGCGGGCTTGGCGAAGTGCAGCAGATTCCTCGATATCCCAGACAGAAGATCCGTCGTCTTCCTCGTCTTCTTTTTCCTCGTCGTCATCACCAAGATGCTCGTCAAATTCTTCGTCATCTTCTTCAGCCGTCAGCGGGTCGAAGTCCTGCTCCTGGTCAGAATCGTCGAGCGATTCGTCCGCTTCTTCCAGCGCGGAGTCGTCGCTGGTGACCTCATCAGTTGCGGGTGAAGCAGTCTTCTTTGCGGCGGTTTTCTTTACCGTCTTCTTCGCTTTCTTAGCTACCTTTGACGCCTTTTTCGCGGTTTTGCGTGCTGTTTTCTTTGCAGTCTTCTTGGCGGTCTTTTTGGCAGCCTTTTTGGCGGTTTTCTTGGCTGCTTTCTTGGCGGTCGTTGTGCCGTCGGTTACGCCGCCGGAAGTGCTCTCTGCCGCATCGTTGACGGAGTTTTTGCCTGAAGCTTCGCTGGCTACCACGTACGCCCTTTCGCCTTTGTGAACTGATTGATGCTTTTGCGGACACCGAGACTTCTTCCAACAATGGATGGAAAGGAAGTCACTCTGGTGAAAGCAGACCAGCAAACGCCGGTCTGCCTTCCTAGCGTACGCAAACTGTGCTGATTTTTCAGAACGCCTATCTTAACAGCATTGTCAAGCTGCTTTGTGTTAGACGCCGAGTCTCGCTAGTTACGGTGCGAGGTGCTCATTGGCCGCCATCGCTGCTCCGACAATGCCTGCTCGGTTGCGAAGAGTGGCCACGACGACAGGAGTGTCGACAGTCAATAGAGGGACCCATTTGTCAGATTTCCGCGAGATGCCACCACCGACGACGAAACACTCTGGATTAAACAGTCGCGCGTATTCGTGCAGCACCTTATCAACTCGCTTCGCCCACTTCTTGAAGCTCAGGTCTTCCCTCTGCTTTACAGCTGAGGAGGCGACGTGCTCTGCTTCCTTCCTATTGACGATTAAATGGCCAATTTCTGTGTTAGGGAAGAGGTGCCCATTAACCAGGAACGCTGAACCAATACCAGTGCCAAACGTGAGGAATATGACAGAACCGTTTCGGGCTCGTTCATTGCCAAAGGCAACTTCAGCAAGCCCCGCGGCGTCGGCGTCGTTTAATACAGTGACAGAGCGCTCAGGGAGATGCTGCTCAAAGAGCTCATGCACATCGGTGTCGATCCACGACGGGTCGATGTTAGCTGCGCTCTTTGCAATCTGATGCTGAATCACCGACGGCAGCGTTACTCCCACAGGGCCGTCCCATTCGTGGAGACGGACGATCTCTGCGACTGTTGATGCAACAGCTTCAGGTGTAGCTGGCTGAGGAGTTGCGATCTTGATCCTGTCGCCGACGAATTCTCCGGTTTTGAGGTTGACGATGGCGCCCTTGATTCCAGAACCGCCGACATCGACGCCCATACCATAGTGCTCTTGGGCACCATCAATTCCACTTGTTGTAGTCATAACATTGAGCATACAAAAGGTGTGCTCATTGCGCATGTAGGAAAATATTTAGGAGCGCGGTACCTAGAACGAGCGGGTTGACGTCGCTGTACTTTAATTAGCTATAAAGCCTTTGATGTGTAGGGAACCCGTGGGTATTGGCCTGCTGACCTTGTAATATGACATATAGCTTTGTGTGCTTTATTATTCGGCTCCAAACCAATAAAAAGGCTGAGGCTCATCTATAGGAAGCGTATCTCCTCAACGGGCCTAGGCATTGCTGAACTTGACTACTCCTGGAGGCACCACCACCATGGCGACCGATTACGATGCACCGCGTAAGCGCGCAGAAGACGAGCTTGAGACTGACTCCCTCGAGGGCTTGAAGGCTGCGGAGGTTGCGGGCAGCAGCATGGATGATGACGGTGAAATCGTTGAACCGTTTGAACCGCCACTTCAAGATCTGTCCGGTGAGGAACTGAACGTTGAGGTAAAGCCTCGCCAAGATAACGAATTCACTTGTGCGTCTTGCTATTTGGTTCAGAAAAAGAATCGGCTGGCTTACGAAACCGAAGACGGCCAGAAGATTTGCCTCGACTGCGAGTAGTAGCGAGCAACGCAGTCGTGCGATCCCTAGGCGGTCCGCTGCTCAGGCAAAAACATTCCGAGGATTTTCTCCGGTTCTTTCGCAGCAATTAGCCAGTAGGGGGTTGGGTCCTGAGGATCGTCCAAGACAAGCAGAATATGTTCTTTCACCCAACCATGCGATACCAAGAAAGCAGCTGGGTCTAATTGTCGTCCGAGAGCATTTCGCTTCGCCGATGCAGGGACAACCATAGATCTGCTGACAACGGTGTTGGGTAAGTTGGCGTCGTCAACGACGAGCCAACGAGTGCCGTCGCTGTCTTGCTCGACCGCAATTGTAGTTTTCGAAAGCCATGTCAAGAACCAAAAAACTAAACTTCCGATAACGAGCACGGGGATAATAAACCACCAAAAATTGCGGTTGAGCGTAAGTTGTGCCCCGATGAGCAGCGTTAATGCTGCACCGATGATCCACCAGTACCAAGGCACCCATTGACGCTCCGTATATAAGACTTTGGAACCACTGGATGCCGGTGCGTTTTGGTTGCTATTCATACCCTCATCAACTCGTCAATTCGATGTACTCCCGAATACGTTACCCAATAACACTAGGCGAAATTATCTTAAGAATGCACACGCAATGGAATCCCGTAAGGTGTATGAAGTGACCTCTCTTGAACCAATTTCAGTAAAACGTCTTGATCCAGACATGCCTCTTCCTAAACGAGCGCATGAAGGTGACGCCGGGGCGGACCTTTACTCCTCGGAAACACGGACATTGGCTCCCGGCGAACGGGCACTCATCGGTACCGGAATTGCTGTCGCGTTGCCCATGGGAACTGTCGGGCTCATTCATCCTCGTTCGGGACTCGCTGCCAAACACGGGATTTCTATTGTGAACACGCCAGGCACCATTGATGCCCAGTATCGAGGGGAGTTGAAGATTTGCCTTCTTAATACCGACCGTGAATGTTCGTTTACAGTTGAACGAGGAATGCGGATTGCTCAACTAGTGGTGCAAAAAGTCGAGTTGGTTGACTTCGTCGAAGTTTCCGAGCTTGACGATACCCAGCGTGGTGCCCAAGGATACGGATCAACGGGGCTCGCCTGAGGCCACATTGGGCCCGTACTAGAGTAATTCTCACCCGAAGAAACTTTTTTGAAATACACAACTTCACTCGAAAGGTGATCACCCATGGCATGGTGGCCATTTGGTAAAAAGAAGAAAGACCAGCAGAAGGAAGACGCTGCCCCAGCTCAGACGGAGGCAGAGACCAACGACGATCTAGAGGTCACAGCACCAAAGTCTCAGGACACGGGGATTGCAGCGGATACTGATCCATCCCAGACTCCATCAGCCACTGGTACTCTTGCCGATTATGATCCAATCAGTGGATCTACCGGTCCGTTCGACGGCGACAACGTCGACATTGAGGAGTTCGATTTTTCTGACTTCTCCCAGGTGAACCTCAACCTCGGATCAATGCAGATTCCGCTGCCAAAGGATTCGCAGGTGCAGGTTGAAATGGGCGAGAACGGCCCGAAGATGGTGCACATCGTTACCAGGTACGGTCGCATCACTCCGGTTGCTTTCGCTGCACCGCGTAACGGCGGCCTGTGGGCCGAATCGGCAGAAGAAATTGCCGAGGGCATGAAGAACGAGGACATGCCTGTCGAGTTTGAAGAGGGCCCCTGGGGAACCGAAATCGTTGGTACTGGCGCTAACGGCGTGATCCGCATCATCGGTGTTGAGGCGCCTCGATGGCTGTACCGTGTCACGTTGGCCGCTCCGGCGGGAATGGAAGAACAGCTTGCTGAGCTCGGGCGGGAAGTCGTAGCACGCAGCTTTGTTTACCGCGGTCCGGACCCAATTTTGGCGGGTAACTCTTTGCCAGTCGTCCTGCCTGCGCAGTTGGCTCGGCAGGTGCAGCAGGCTGTACAGGAGCGGGCTGCGCAGGAGTCGCAGCAGCAGAGCCCACAGGCTGGAAACCCGAACGCCCTGAGTGACGCGCTGAAACAGATCATCGCACAAAACAACGAAGCGAATAAGAATAATTAATGAGTGCCCAACCATCGCTGACACCAGGCGACAGCATTCAAGTCACATTCCACGCCTTTGCTCACGGCGGTGAGGCTATTGCCCTTGCCAATGACGGACGAGTTGTCTTCGTGCAAGGCGCTCTACCTGGAGAAACAGCGACCGTCAAACTGCTGAAAGTGAAAAAGCGGTGGGCTCGCGGTGAACTGCTCGAGATACAACAAACTTCACCAGATCGAGTGAAGGTAGGATGTCCTGCTGCTGCGGCAGGTGCGGGCTGCTGCGACTTTGCGCATATGAGTGAATCTCTGCAGCGGGCCGCCAAAACAGAGGTACTTGTTGGACAGCTTGAAAAAATGGCACGTCCATCTGGTGTGCCTGATGGCATTGATCTCACCGCCATTTCGGTTCAGGCTTTAGCGCCTACGACCGGATGGCGGACGCGTATCCGACTCGGCACTGATGCGCAGGGGCGTGCCGGTTTCAGGAAAGCACGTTCCAATGACGTCGTCGCCGAGCGTTGTACTCAGGCGATGCCGGAACTGTTTGACGGGATTGTTGGCGATGGGGCACGACGATTTACTCCTGGGTCTGAGATAGTCGTCGTCATCGATTCTCTCGGGAACCGGCATGTCGTTGAAACGAGCAAAGTCCAACGCGGACGGCGCGTGGAACGAATAGACCGTACGGTTGAAGGCTCCGGCAACATCGTAGAAATGGTCGGAAACGATAGGTTTGAGTTTCCGGCGACTGCGTTTTGGCAGGCGCACCGTAGTGCACCGTCGGCATATGCAGATCTGGTGCGTGAGTGGTCCCTTGCGGGGAGGCCTTATCAGAACAATTCCGGTTGGGACCTCTATGGCGGAGTAGGGCTCTTTGTTCCATCCATGTCCGCGGCACTCGGTGGTGGTCCGGTTGCAACCGTCGACTATTCGAAGTCCGCGATGGCGCATTCTCAGCCTGCACTTGCAAGCCTCGACGTCAACAAAGTCAACTCCCGGGTAGAAACAGGAATTCGATCCTTGCCCCCCGCGGGCCTGGTTGTGCTCGACCCTCCTCGAACTGGTGCTGGAGACAAAGTGATTCATGATATCGCAGCGGCGAGTCCGCAGCGAGTGATTCACATTGGGTGCGATCCGGCAACATTTGCTAGAGATTTAGCAAGTTGGGGAGCATGCGGATATCACGTAACTGAGATAAAAGTCATCGATGCATTTCCAGGAACGCATCACTTTGAAACGCTTGCATGCCTGGAGCCTCTGCGTCCTCATTAGGAATGGGGCGTGCGCCCCGCAAGGTGTAAACTAGCGTCAACTATTGCTTGTTCTAAAGGAGAAGTAGAGGACCGTGGGACTGATAGGTAAACTCAATTCGCCAGCGGATTTGAAGTCGTTGGCGCCTGGGGAATTATCAGATCTCGCTGATGAAGTACGCCAGTTTTTAATTGAGAAGGTGTCAGCAACGGGAGGTCACCTGGGGCCGAACCTCGGCGTTGTCGAGTTGACAATTGCACTGCATTACGTATTCGACTCGCCAACGGAACCGGTCGTTTTTGATACCTCTCACCAGTCGTACGTGCATAAAATTCTGACCGGGCGTGCTGGTCAGTTTGATTCCTTGCGTCAGAAAGACGGTCTTTCTGGCTATACCTCGCGCTCGGAGTCGGAACATGATTGGACTGAGTCATCGCACGCGAGTGCTTCGCTTTCAATTGCAGATGGCTTAGCGAAAGCCAAGTACATTCAGGGCAAGGGCGACGAAAATGTTGTCGTCGTCGTCGGTGACGGTGCACTGACAGGTGGGATGTGCTGGGAAGCGCTGAACAACATTGCAGCCGCAGAACGCAACGTAGTCATAGTCGTAAATGACAATGGTCGCTCGTATTCGCCAACTATTGGTGGTTTTGCGAACAACCTGACTCGCCTTCGTGATCAGCTCGCAGCTTTGCGCATGAAACCCGGCTACGACGACGTAATGGAATCCGGTAAGAAGACCCTCAAGTCGATGGGTTGGGTCGGAGAACGGACGTTTGAAGCGCTTCATGCGCTGAAAGAAGGAGTGAAGGCCCAGGTTATCCCAACAGAGATGTTCCCGGAGCTGGGGATGAAGTACGTTGGGCCAGTAGAAGGTCACGACCTCACGGCGTTGCTAAGCGCTTTCGAGTACGCGAAGACCTACGAGGGGCCCTTGATTGTGCATGTTGTGACTGAGAAAGGCCACGGCTTCGCCCCCGCAGTTAACAACATCGCCGACCAAATGCACTCCACTGATGCGATTGACCCTGTTACAGGAGAAACTCTGAAGAAGTCCAAGCCAGGGTGGACATCAATTTTCACCGAGGAACTTCTCGACGCCGCTAGGACTCGACGTGACATTGTCGCAATCACGGCCGCTATGGCTGGGCCGACAGGCCTTGCACCGTTCGCAGAGGAATTTCCTGATAGATTTTTTGATGTCGGTATTGCGGAGCAGCATGCGATTGCCTCTGCCAGCGGGCTTGCTCTCGGGGGACTGCACCCCGTTGTCGCGGTCTACTCCACATTTTTGAACCGAGCTTTTGATCAGCTCCTGATGGACGCAGCACTTATCAAGCAGCCGTTGACTGTAGTGCTCGATAGAGCGGGAGTCACTGGTACGGACGGCGCAAGCCACAACGGCGTGTGGGATATGGCGCTGACGTCAATCGTCCCAAATATTCGTGTCGCGGCGCCTCGGGATCCGCAGCAGCTAAGGGAACTGTTTAGGGAAGCTTTGACTGTTAAGGACGGGCCAACTGTTGTCCGGTTCCCTAAGGGGAGCGTCGGGGAGGACCTAGCAGCTATTAAGCGGCTGCCAGGTGGCGTCGATATTCTTCGAGAACCATCATCGACTGCGCAGAATGATGAAAGCGACCAGACAGTTGATGTGTTGATTGTTGCAGTGGGAGTTTTTGCGGATTCGGCACTACGGGTCGCTGAACGATTGGAATCGGACAATGTTCGAGTTACCCTGGTAGATCCCCGTTGGGTTGTGCCTGTTTCCCCTGATATTCTCGATCTTGCGGTTGAGTCCGATCTTGTCGTGGTGTATGAAGACGGGATCGTACATGGAGGCGTTGGTTCAGCAATTGCAGAAGCGTTGTCCTACGCTGAAATCGACACACCGCTGCGGCATATTGCATTTCCTCAGGTGTTCCCAGAGCACGCTTCCCGGGAACAGATCTTTGAAGAATTCGGTATGGACGAGTCAGCTGCGACGAAAAAGATTCGCGAGTGGGTACGCGGCCTTGAGGACCGCGATCAATAAGGCACTCGCTGCCTAGCGGCGAGGTTCCGGCTGTTCCGCCACGAAAATAGGTGCTAGGAAGTCTATTTGCCATTCGCGCAGTCCCATCTGCTTGAGCAGGGGACGGGTGTATTCCATTGGCCAATCTAGACGTTCGTGGAAGGCGGTCCATATGGTCCGTTCGAGGACCTTGTTCGTCAAAATCAGCTCTTTGCGGATCTTAAGAGTCTCGGCGATTTCGGTGACCCGATTGTTTATGTTTTGTCGCGTACGTAGCGCCACTTTGTTGTGCCTTGTCCACTCCCAAATGCTTTTCCTAGTAGGTAAGCGAAGTTGTTCCCTCAGTGCGGTTTCAAATGGGGATAACAGCGCATCATGGATTGTCTCGAGCCAGAAGTATGGATAGGTGGTGAGCGCATGGGTTGCACCGTCAAACGCCAGCAATTCGTCAACGGTCGTTGGGCGGGACTGAGCCAGTGGTACCAGCATCTTGTTCGGAAGTACTAATCCCGGAGCTATGTCTTGGTCGTAGGCAAAACAATCGCGAGCATCCCAAAGCCACTTCGTCAAAGTGAGCTCGAGATCCGACAATTTGTCCGAAACCTGGGGTATATCGAGCCAAGAATGTTTCTTTACCCCCGGGTTTGAACGCGTAGCTACCAAATGAGCAAATTCTTGATTCGCGTATTCAAGTTTGCCTTGCATATCGAGGAGGTGTACTAAGGCCTGTTCAAGGTGGGGCAGGTAAATAACGTCCTGCGCTGCGTACTCGAGCATTGAGTCGGTCAGTGGTGTCTGTGACCAATCGGCATCGCCGTGCTGCTTGGGAAGTGAGACTTGGCAAAACTCCTTTACCAACACGCCAAGTTTGGTTGCTGGGTAGCCTGCAAATCGTGCTGCAAGTTCGGTATCGAAAATAGTGGACGGACGTAATCCTAATTGCGCGAGACACGGTAGATCCTCTCTCGCCGCGTGTATTACCCACTCCTGATCATTGCAGACTGGTGCAAAGTACTGTTCGAACTCGTCTCGATAGTGCTCAGGGGCAATGAGGAACGTTCCCGCGTCTTTGCGGTAGATCTGTACGAGGAATGCTCGGTCATCGTAGCGGTACGCGCCGGCTCGTTCGGTATCGATACAAAAAGGACCAAGTCCTTCGGCTAATCGATCAGCTACCTCGGCAAACTGCGATGGATGATCGACAAAGGTGTAGGACAAATTCACTTCCATGCGTACACATACTAATGCTACGAAATGGTTCGCACACCTTCGGGTGGCAGACCCGCCACTAAGCTGAGGACATTTGCAAACGCTGCCACATGTGATGACAGATCAATTCCTTCAGCTGTCCAAGATGCGCGCATCTCCAATTGGTACGCCCGCGGAGGGCCGCCAATCTCCCCGTAGCGGACGGAAGCTGTGGAGGTTACCGTACCTCCAAGGTTGGTAAACCCGGCCCCATTGCCATCGAGCGACTCGTTAAGCCACTGCCATGCTACATCGGGGAGAAGTGGATCCGCCGCGACAGCATCGTCCATATCTGCCTGGATATAGGCGACTAGTCGCATTGAACCCTCCCAGGCGTCTTCGGCGTCGGGGGAATGAAGCAGGATGAGGCGACCGAACGCGTCACCTTGGTCTGGCTTGGTCTGGATAACCTCAAGCCCAACGGCGTGGCTAAACGGTGCAGGCCGCTGAGGAGGCCGAATGGTACCGATGGAGATTTCTGGGCGCACTTGAGCCTTATGCATCGATTCGACCGCTGCGGTGAACTCCGCAGGAGTCGACGCGCTCTCGCTTGGGGAGGTGGTATCCGAGTTCATCACGCCAACCAAGCTAATGAGGATGCGGCTTTGAGGGGGCGAGGCGCGCCGTATATTGGTTGGCAAGATTCAGCGTTTGCAGCGAAGTGTACACTGAACTAGTACTTTCGTTTGATGTATGTTTTTATAGCGACGGTTGGTCGCCTTGGCATCCAACGTGTTTCCGTGAATCTCAGAAGGAGAGTTTAAATGGCGAAGCTTGACTACGAAAAGCTGAACGCAACCCAGCGCTACCTGCAGTACGCGGTATTTCGTGCGATCCCAGGTGCACTTGGTACCGAGCGCGACGAAGTTATCGCAGAAGCGGAAAAGTTCTTTGAGCAGCTCAAAGAGGAAGGGAAAGTTGTCGTACGTGGTATCTATGACAACACTGGTATTCGGGCTGACGCGGACTTCATGATCTGGTGGCATGCGGAGGAATTCGAGTACATCCAGGATGCACTCGCGCGATTCCGCCGTGACACCGCGTTCGGTCAGCTGTTGGAGGTTTCGTGGCTCGGTAATGGAATTCACCGCCCTGCGGAGTTCAACAAGTCGCATCTTCCGAGCTTCATCATGGGGGAGGATCCGAAGGACTGGATTACGGTGTACCCATTCGTTCGTTCATACGACTGGTACGTAATGGAGCCTGAGAAGCGTCGCAAGATCCTAATGGAGCATGGCATGGCAGCACGCGACTATGCAGACGTTCGTGCCAACACCGTCGAGGCCTTTGTCCTTGGCGACTATGAGTGGATGCTTTCGTTCGAGGCGGACACGCTGGAGCGTATTGAGTCACTTATGAAGACGATGCGCTACACAGAAGCGCGCCTTCACGTCCGAGAAGAAATCCCGTTCCAAACCGGGCGCCGCGTTGCAAGCATTGCTGACGTCATAAAGGTTCTGCCGTAGCTGGCATTGCGAAATCAAAAACTCCCTCAGCGCATCTCGGCGCTGGGGGAGTTCTTTAATCGTCCTTTCTTGGGGCATCAAACTTCAGAGAAATTGAATTGATGCAGTATCTCTGATCGGTTGGTGTGTTGAAACCCTCACCCTCGAATACATGCCCCAGGTGGGAATGGCATTGAGCGCAAAGCACCTCAGTTCTTACCATCCCGAGAGAGTAATCGGCTCGCTTGATGACGGCGGCTTCGCTATCAGGAGCGTAGAACGCTGGCCACCCGCAGTGGGCGTCGAACTTCGTTGTAGAGCGGAACAACTCTGCGCCGCATGCGCGGCACACGTAGATGCCTTCTTCGAAATGGTCGGTGTACTCACCAACTCCAGGTGCTTCGGTGCCGGCTTGCCGAAGTACACGGAATTCCTCAGGGGCGAGGTGAGCTTTCCACTCTGCTTCCGTCATCTGCTGAAAACGATTCTCTGTCATGAGGGTCTCTGTCGCCTTTCTTTGTTGTGAACACTGTTGTGAGTACCCAGGTGGCCGTCGATACGATGAACACAGCCCAACCCAATGTGGGGAGGAATGTAGTAATCCAGTTCCCGATGAGAGGGTTTCGAAGTGTCGTCCATTGTAACGGTGCAAGGCAGAAAAATAGTCCGATCCAGGGGCCGCTGGTGTGCATTGGGCTTCGTGCTGAAAGAACAGTGAAAGCCGCCGGGAAGAGCATCATCGAGTAGTAAGCCTGGCCGAGGGACGAGAGCAAACATACACCCGCGAGTAAAACCGTGGAGCTAAACGTGAGCCATAGGAGCTCGTCTGACCAGCGCCAGCGGGCAAGCCCCAGGACCGCTATAGCGACAGTGATGCCGAAAAAGACGAATAGTGCGTCGTAGAACTGCGTCGGAAAGCCAAAGTAAGTCGTGAAGCCGGCAAGCGATGAATTGGCATAGTCGCGGGTGATCTTTAGATAGGGGACGACGACATCGATGTAATCGCGGGCGCCCGGTGTCATTGGCCATGCGACAACGTTGAAGAGCACGGGAACTAGGACACTCGGTACGACGCAACGCCAGCGGAGTTGCATGAGTGGCAACACCACCAAGGGGGCAAACATCGGCTTGACCAGTATGGCGAGGCCTAGGCAGACGCCGGCTAACACAAAGCGCCTGTGAGTATAGCTATAGAGGAATACGGTAAAGAGGAGCAGCAATACACCATTGATGTTCGAAAAGACGAGTGTGTTCACAACTGACTCGGTGCAGAAACTGAGCACGATGCTGATAGGTAGCAGCGGGTGGCTCAGCGGTTTTCCACTGAGCTTCGTGAGGATTCCAAGTGCCGCAAGAATGGCGGCGGTGTTTACTAAAACAAAGAGTGGACGGATCAGCGAGGCGTCGTCAAACAGGCCCAAAGGTGAGAGCAGTAGCGTAGCTCCAGGATTGTAAAGATAGTGCGGATCGACGTGGTGATACACCTCGTTGTAGACGGGGACGCGCTCGACAAAGCGACGGGTGGCAGCCCACACGGTGGTGAAGTCGTCGGTCTGGGAGCCGTGCCTTGCAAGAACGGCAACGCGGTGGATGATGAGCAGAAGTGCCAGTGGCCAGGCAGCTGCGTTAGCGGCGGTTTGTAGCGTGCGCGTTGCCGCTGTGGTGTGCGAGCCATTCTGTGGGGCAGGAGCGGTCCAGATGTTGTTCAGGCGCTGCGCCCAGGCGGGGGGAGTGTCTTGTGCGTACGTCACTCGCATAACAGTACCGAATGCAGTTACCCCTCGTGGGAAGCAGCAGTGCCCCACAGGCGGTAGCGCACGAACATCGTCGAGTCCTCGCTCACCCGCACGTCTTCGAGCTCGAGCGGGGTGACATAGTCTCCACCTCCGCCGAAGAGGGGCTTTTCTACCTTGCCTTGCAACGTAGGGTCGATGGTCAGGTGCAAAATGTCACCGAGCCCAGCAGTCAGGAGCATGTCGTAGAGTCCAGGTCCGCCCTCGCAAACGATGCGGTTAAAGCCCTGGGCGTGCAGGGCATCGATAATTGAGCGTGCAGTGCCATCGCCAGTGGACAGAATGCGGCCGCCCGCGTGCAGGAGTGCTTCTCGACGCTCGGCGAGCTCCGGATCGTCGACGTGGTGCTCCGGAGCGAGGAAAAGCGGAGGCACCTCCGTGTCGTAAAACAACTGTGTGTCCACGTCAAACTCGAAGCTTTCGGTGATGATCGCAAGCGGTGGGACCTCCGCCTGCCCGCGGGACCGACGTTCGGCCTTGTCCTCGTCGGTGCACTTGACTCCGAAGTAGTTTTCCGCCCGCGCGGTGCCTCCACCGACTAAGACAGCGTCGGACCACACACGCAGCAGGTTGAGCAGCGCGGCATCGATGGCGTTGCCAAGGGAGCGGGAGGTGCCATCGAGAGAGGCCGCGCCGGAAAGTGTCATGACCGCAAGCAGACGCAGTTCCGGGACTGAAGCGGGCAGCACAGTGCCCAGCAATTCAGCTGGTTCGAAAGTGCGGCTCGCGTCTATCATGGCGTCAAGCGTACACATCTGACTGCCAGGATTTTAAAAGGAGACAGCACGTGCTCGATCGTTTTCCGCTCGTGGAAGAGGCGCAGCGGGTATGGATAGGTGGCGAGAACCCTGACCGGCTCTTCGCAGCGCTCTTTGACCCAGACGTGGCAGATGCCGATTGGAAACAGCAGGTCTGCGTACTTGCAGACGCGGTGTTCGGTGAGACCGTCTACCGTGAAATCGATGCGTTTGAAGCGATGTTCAACGCCGTGACCGACGCAACATGGAAGGCACGTGAGCGCTGCCTCGGTGAGCACAACGAGGAATGGCTTCGGCTGTTGCCGGAATGGGCAAGGCAGTCTCGCACTGCAGAGTTCGCGCTCATCCTTATCGAGCTGCAACTCCATCGCTTCAACTTCGACCACGATGGCATCCGGCGCGTACTCGATATGGCGAACGATGCGCCCCTGCGCTTCCACAACCTGTCGGTGACCGTCAACCTCCGCTCAACCAGGTTTTTCTCACCTTCGCCAGGCTGCTCTCGGGTCGTAGGATTGACCCGCAGCACGTCTTCGACGCCGTGGGAGCCCCACCCAGCGACGGGAACGAGCATGCCGTTTCTCAGCTGGAACAAGTGCCACTGAAGCTCAAACATCTCATGCTCCACGGGTTGTGGCTCTACCCAGACACCGAGTATGGGGAGCAAATACTCGCCTTCTCTGAGGCAATCTTGCGCTATCACTCGCCAAACGACTACATCGCGCACTACCGGCGTGCCGAGGGATACCGCCGCATGGCAGCCATCGAAGCAGCACCACGCTCCGACGTGTTCTCGGGACACACGGTTCGTTCCCGGGACGACTTTTACGCCGAGGCACTTCACTCTGTGTAGATGGCCATTAAGAACCTACCCGCGGATGCCACAGCGCTGCACGGGGAGTTCGTCTCCTACCGGATGATGATTGCCACCGAACGGCAGGTACAAAACTCCATTCAAGGACGTGTAGATGCAGAGCTTGCGCACGTCGACGCCGAAGTAGAGCGGATGTCGGAGAGGATTGAAGCAGAGTCACGCAACAGTCTCTTACGGAGCATAGAGATTCTGTCTGTCTTCCTCGCTGTCATTGGGGTGCTGTCTTTCAACATCTCGCTCGCAGGGCTAGAACAGATTGGCACCTTTGAACGCTTCGGCCTGATCCTTACCGCCGGGGTCATCCTGGGCGCATTCTCCTGGATGGTGCACGTGGCGGTCTACCGCCATACGCACGCCGAACCGGTGGTGATGAAAACGCGACGGAAACAAATACGAGAGCTGCAGCAGCGAATTGCAGCGCTTGAGGAAAGGACGAAAATTGGCTGTGACGGATAAAGGCTGCGAATACGTCGCCGACGAGCGCAGCATCGAGCCAGGTACATACGAGATCACCGAATATGCGCCAGCTAAACACGCTGTCGTCGACTACCTGCGTGCACGCCTCACAGCGGTGCTCGGGCGCTGGCCGGGGCGCCCCACTCTCATGCTCTCCGGCGGCGTCGACTCGATCCTCATCGCCGCGGTGCTCGCCCAACTGCGTACCGACGTCCTCGCGGTGACGTTCAGCCAAGACTCCTCGCAAGAGGCAGCGGAGGAGACCAAGGTGGCGAGTGAGGTGGCCCGCGCACTCGGCTTCGAGCATCACGTCGTCGCCCCACGCGGGGAAGCGCTGGAGACGCTGCTCAAGGAAACCATCGAGCGCCTCGACACCGTGGAACCTTGGGAAGTGCTCTCTGGGGCCATTTTGGTAGCCATCGACACGTACAGGCAGGAGTGTCATGCCGACGGCGCACTCATCACAGGGGCAGGTGCGGACGCACTGTTTCTCGGCGGAAAAACCATCGATACAGCAGCCAACAATTACCTCCAACTGTGGGATGACCAGGTACGCCGAGGGATCAAGGCAAACTTCACCAGGCAACGTTTCATCCCGGACTTCTACGAGCGCCTCATCACAGACCCCGAGCGCCACATTCAGGTTTGGCAGACACACGAGGCAGTCGATCTCGCACTGCGCATCCACCCACGAGTCATCCGTGGGGCGGACATCGCACATGACAAGGCGCTCTTCCGTCGCATCGCTGCAGACATGGGAATCAGTCCGGAACTCGTGCAGACCACGAAAAACCCGATGCAAGTCTCATCAGGAGGCGTAGACGCCATTGTCACGCTCGTACGGGAACAGCTGACGCGCCGGGCGGGGGAGAAGACGTACTCCGACCCGATGAGGGAACCGTTGGAGTTTACGGTGGCTCGCATGTTCCTCGAACAGCTGAAAACCCAGGCGCGCGGTGAGTAGGAGGGCCCACGGCCCTAGATATATGTGGGCCAAGGCACACTGAAACCGCGGCGTCCAACCGATATGAGAAAACTCACGCCCTCGCGAATCCCGAGGGCGTGAGCCTATGTGGAGCGGATGACGAGACTCGAACTCGCGACCCTCACCTTGGCAAGGTGATGCGCTACCAACTGCGCTACATCCGCATGCACATTTTGAAAAGAGCTGTGCGGCTCTGTGCGCGATACTGGGATCGAACCAGTGACCCCTACCGTGTCGAGGTAGTGCTCTACCGCTGAGCTAATCGCGCGAGGTTGGAGGTGGATACGGGAATCGAACCCGTGTACACGGTTTTGCAGACCGTTGCCTAACCACTCGACCAATCCACCGTGAGTACCTCCGAAGTACTGAAAGTACTTGGAGCGGATGACGAGACTCGAACTCGCGACCCTCACCTTGGCAAGGTGATGCGCTACCAACTGCGCTACATCCGCATGCACATTTTGAAAAGAGCTGTGCGGCTCTGTGCGCGATACTGGGATCGAACCAGTGACCCCTACCGTGTCGAGGTAGTGCTCTACCGCTGAGCTAATCGCGCAGAGTGTCTAAAGACACTTGGAGCGGATGACGAGACTCGAACTCGCGACCCTCACCTTGGCAAGGTGATGCGCTACCAACTGCGCTACATCCGCATGCTCTCCGGAAGCGGAACCTCCGTTGTGCGTGAACAAACATTATCTGTTGGCTCTAAGTTTTCCAAATCGCCAGCACAGGGCCGGTCTTGGCAGGTGTGTACGATGGTGAGGCGCTGGGTTGGCAGGGAAATTGCTGTTACTCGGTGAAAGTGTTGCTGTACTGCGGATTCGTTGAAGGAGTGGAGGGGGTGTAAAGTAGTTCGCGTTCGGTCCTATGGCTCAGTGGAAGAGCGTTCCGTTCACACCGGAAAGGTCGCTGGTTCGATCCCAGCTAGGACCACTGAATGCCCGCCTTGCGGGCATTTTCGCTTTCTATGGTCCGGCACTGGGCATGCTGGGGAACTAATCCGCCATTCGTTACGACTAATGTTGTACTGGTTTAAAGTCAGTTCATTTTGTAGGAGGGATCCGAATGTCCAAAGCAGGACAAAGGGTACAGCGAACGGCATGGGCTATATTGAGTGCCGTATGTGTAGCTTCTGCGTTGGCCGGATCAGCGGAGGCACATGATGCCGTTATTGGGGGAGATCCATCAAACGGGTCCGTGGTAGCCGAGTTTCCGAAAGAGCTGTCGTTGGAGTTCTCGGGTCAACCCCAGGAAGGCTTCAACACGTTCGCGCTGTCGCGGGTATCGGACAACGAGATCCTCTTTACTGGAGAGCCAGTGCTCGACGGACGATTTGTGTCCCTTGAACTTCCAGAGAAAGTTCGCGAATCTGGTGACAAAGTGCCAGGAGAGTACCGGATCGGATTTCAGATTGTCTCTTCAGATGGGCACGCCACTAAAGGGATGACAACGTTTACATATGCGCCGGAAGGTTCACAAGTTGTCGATGAAACTATGGAAGATTCCGTGCCAACCGGAGAAGTGAGCGGTTCTTCATCCAGTTCCTTTAGCTGGCTTTTTGTCGGCGGACTAATCCTGCTTCTTTTCGGTGCTGTAACGGCACTTTTACTGCGTCGCGGCTCCTTGAGCAAAGATTGAGCCAGTACATACACAAGTTTTTAGCAACGACTAAGGAGAAATATGAAAAACATTTGCACTGCAGCTATTTCGGCACTTGGTGTCGCCGCTCTTGCCCTGACGGCTTGCTCGCCATCGCAGGAAAACCCGTCGACATCTGCGCCAACCGCTGCAGAGACAACAACCGTGGAGTCCACTACGACTGCTGCTCCAGACAATGACAAGCTTCAGGGCGAAGGCGATATCCGCGTTGAGTCCGCGGCTATTCGTGCGAAAGCAGAAGCAGGCGCGGAAGACGGAAAGTCCATGACCGGGTTCTTCGGTACGCTGCACAACACCTCTGACAAGGACATTCACATCGTTGGCTTCACTACGTCACTCGGCGACGCCACCTACGAGATCCACGAGGTGGTAGATGGAGTCATGCGCGAGAAAGAAGGCGGCATCGAGATCCCCGCCGGTGGGACATATGAGCTCAAGCCTGGCGGTGACCACTTCATGATCATGGGCTTCGACCCTGCAATTCCGGCAGGCGACGTGGTCGATGTAACGCTTGAGTTCGCCGACGGAACCGAGGAGCAGATTCCAGACGTAGCCGTTCGCTCTATGCTTCCGGGTGACGAAGACTATGGTGAGCACGGGGAGCTCCAGGGGCACCAACATGGGTCCATGGGGGAAGGCCACAACCACTAATTGAAGGAAAGTCGAATGCCTGTCAACCGTCGTCATTTTCTCGCCGGGACTCTGAGTGTTGCTGCCGCCGGGGCAGCCACAGCTTGCGCGGAAAGCCGCGATGCTGTGGTGAATGCTCAGCAAGAGCCTGCGATAGACCTTGCCACAGCAACGGTTCCGTTTGACGGCATACACCAGGCAGGCATTTCGACGCCTCAACAGTCCTCACTAAATCTGATTGGTTTCAATTTTAAAGATGGCGTCGATAAGCCTGCGATTGCTCGATTGATGCGACTGTGGACTGAGGATGCCCGTGCGTTGACAGCCGGCGAAAACCCGTTGGCCAGCCTGGAACCAGAGATGACGGAACACCCCGCAAACCTCACCATTACCGTGGGGTTGGGAGAGAAGTTTTTTGATATCGCCGCGCCTGAGAGCAAACCGTCGTGGCTCCACGACATTCCGGCGCTCTCGCGAGACGAGCTTTCACGGAAGTGGGGCCAGACTGACGTGGTGTTGCAGATTTGCTCAGATGACCCACTGATGTGCGCATGGGCGATGCGTCATATGGTGCGAGCTGGCGTCGATTATGTAGCTACCGCGTGGGTGCAGCAAGGGTTCATGAATAACCCTGCTGTACACCGCGAAGGAACCACGCCACGGAATCTCTTTGGGCAGATTGATGGCACGGTAAACCCTCACACTGATGAGGAATACGACGCCCAGGTGTGGGCAAAAGGCGCTGCAGAGTTTGAAGGTGGAACGTCGATGGTGGTTCGTCGAATAGCGATGAACCTTGACACCTGGGAAATGCTCGACCGGACATCCCGTGAAGAGGCCGTCGGGCGCAGGCTAGACAACGGAGCACCCCTTTCGGGCGGCGAAGAGTTCACTCCGGTAGATCTGGAAGCGCGGGACGAATATGGCCTGCCAAAGGTCGATAGAAACTCGCACGTTGCCAGGTCAATGGCGCCTGAAGGGCACCCGGAGCAGAAATTTAAACGGCGCCCTTATAACTACAATTTGCCGCCTGAGCCTGGGCAAGAACAGCTGTCCAACGCTGGCTTAGTGTTCATTGCATTTCAGGAAAACCCAGATACGCAATTCACTCCGGTCCTCAAAAGGCTCGATGAGGCTGACCGACTGAATGAATGGATCACGCACATTGGTTCGGCGGTGTACTGGATACCACCGGGCACGCAGGCGCAAGATGGTGCTCCGAGTTTCTGGGCCGAGTCACTACTCGCGTAGTGAACGCGGTATGATTTTTGCCATGTTTGCCGACCGCAATATTTAAAGGTTCCGGCGAGCTTGTACGAATCCAGCTGGGTGCGTCCAGGTATGACGTACCTCATTGAAGCGCAAAGGAGCGCACGAACATGACGAATAACGACCAAACCCACCTTGCAGCCCAGGCTTTCACGGTCCCGGCGAACACTCCTGCCGGGGTTGCGATGCGCGAATTGTCGCTGCCGAATAAGGGCCCGGAGGCGGTTGTCTGCGTGCAGTCTGAAGACGGGTCGTTGAAGGACCTGTCATTTACGCCGGATGTAGACACCACAGTAACTCCAGTCACCGCGAACACTGAGCTGGGTCGGTCCGTGATTCGCCACTCGTGTGCTCACGTGTTGGCGCAAGCAGTGCAGATTGAGTTTCCGGGGACGAAGTTAGGAATTGGGCCAGCCATTGAGGGCGGCTTCTACTACGACTTCGACGCAGCTGAACCGTTCACACCAGAAGACTTGAAGCTGCTCGAGCGCCGCATGAAGAAGATCATCAAGCAAGGCCAGAAGTTTGTTCGTGGAGTCTACCCGTCGGCTGAGGCTGCAGCAGAGGACCTAGCTGATGAGCCGTACAAGCTTGAGCTCGTGCAGGACAAGGGAAACGTGGACCCTGACTCGGACGAAGCTACTGAAGTCGGTCACGGAGAGCTCACCCACTACGACAATGTGAATCCACGGACGAATGAAGTCGAGTGGCGCGATCTGTGCCGCGGGCCTCACGTGCCAACTACTAAGTACATTCCGGCGTTCGCACTGACACGTTCGTCAGCTGCGTATTGGCGTGGTAACCAGAATAACGCCGGGTTGCAGCGTATTTATGGCACCGCCTGGGAGTCGAAAGAAAAGCTCGATGAGCACATGTTGATGCTTGCAGAAGCAGAGAAGCGTGACCACCGTCGTCTTGGCAATGAGCTCGATCTTTTCTCCTTCCCGGAGGAAGTTGGGTCTGGTTTGCCAGTATTCCACCCGGATGGAGGAATTATCCGGATGGTGATGGAGGAACACTCCCGACAGCGTCACCTCGAGGCAGGCTATTCATTCGTCAACACCCCACACTTGACGAAGGGTGAGCTTTTCGAAAAATCTGGCCACCTGGACTGGTACGCAGACGGCATGTACCCACCGATGCAGCTCGACGGCGAGACCGACGACGAAGGCAATGTGACCAAACAGGCAGTCGATTACTACGTCAAGCCTATGAACTGCCCTATGCACAACCTCATCTTCGATTCACGTGGACGCTCGTACCGTGAATTGCCACTGCGACTATTCGAGTTTGGTACCGTGTACCGCTACGAAAAGTCCGGCGTGGTGCATGGCCTGACTCGTGCACGCGGTTTTACTCAGGACGATGCCCATATCTACTGCACTGAGGAACAGCTTGAAGATGAGCTGACGAGTGTGTTGGAGTTCATTATTTCTCTGCTCAGAGACTATGGGCTTGATGATTTCTACCTGGAGTTGTCCACCAAGGATCCCGAGAAGTACATCGGTGATGATGATATCTGGGAGCGTTCAACGAGCATCCTAGAATCAGTTGCTACCAAGTCTGGGCTCGAGCTTGTTCCGGACCCAGCAGGTGCAGCGTTCTACGGTCCAAAGATTTCCGTACAGGCTCGCGACGCCATCGGTCGTACCTGGCAGATGTCCACGGTTCAGCTCGACTTCAACCTGCCTGAGCGTTTCGATCTTGAGTACACATCCTCAGACGGAAGCAAGAAGCGACCAGTCATGATTCACCGTGCGCTCTTTGGATCAATTGAGCGATTCTTCGGCGTGCTGCTTGAGCACTACGCCGGTGCATTCCCGGCTTGGCTGGCACCGCACCAGGTTGTAGGTATCCCCGTTGCTGACGATTTCGCTGGACACCTTGACGGCATCATCCAGCAGCTGCGGGCGCGCGGCATCCGAGCTGAGGTCGACCATTCCGATGACAGGATGCAGAAGAAGATTCGGACGCACACCACTCACAAGGTTCCGTTCATGCTGCTCGCTGGCGCGCGTGATGTGGAGGCAAACGCTGTAAGCTTCCGCTTCCTCGACGGCACCCAAATTAATGGAGTCGGCGTCGACGAGGCTGTCGAGCTTATCACCAACTGGGTGGACGAAAAGTTCAACGAACAACCAACGAAAGAGCTGGTTGAACAGCGCCAGGCTGACCAGTAGAAGTAGAGAGGCGCTCAGAAATGTATGAGGACATTGGAGTTGGTACTCCAGACAGACTTCAGCGTCTTTGGGCGCCGTACCGTTCGAAGTACATCGCGTCAACGCCACGCGATGAGAAGGGGTCAAGTGATCCTTTCGTGCAGATTCCTTCGATGAGCGATGAAGAGGGGCTCATCGTGGCTCGAGGGGAGACCGTTTACGCGGTGCTGAACCTTTATCCGTATAACGCTGGGCATATTTTGGTCGTGCCGTACCGTAAGGTGGCGGAGATTGAAGCCCTGACCGCGGAGGAATCAGCCGAGCTTATGAGGTTCGTAACGCTCGCAGTGAAAACTCTCAAGGCGGTATCAGACCCCGAAGCGATAAACGTTGGCATGAATTTAGGCAGGGCCTCCGGAGGCTCTATCGGAGATCACCTACACGTGCATGTGGTTCCGAGGTGGGCAGGGGACTCAAATTTTATGACAGTCATCACTGGCACCAAGGTGCTTCCGCAGCTGCTGCGTGAAACGCGCCAACTATTAGCAGAGAGCTGGAAAGAAGTGGCGGCTCAACAGACTGGAGGGGAGTAGGCAGATGCTCAGTGTCCATGGACGAAAACCTGCCGCCGTTGTCGTAGAACCGGTCGCCACTGCATTGCTTAAAGCTGGTCTAACACCGAACTGGACAACGCTTGGTGGAACAGCGCTCACTGTGTTGGTAGCCGTCGTGCTCATTCCAACTGACCATCTTGTTTTGGCAGCTATTCTGAGTGGTCTTTTCGCGGCTTTTGACATGGTGGATGGCACGATGGCCCGTCTCCGCGGGGGAGGGACTGCTTTCGGAGCTACGCTTGACGCAAGTTGTGACAGGATTACTGACGGAGCGCTCTTCGGTGCCATCGTGTTCTGGCTGGTGTACGTAGATCAAGCTTCTCCGGCGCATGTCGCAGTTTGCCTTGCGGTACTAGTACTCTCCCAGGTGATTAGTTACGTTAAGGCGCGCGCGGAGGCCGGGGGTATCAAGATTGTCGGCGGGCTGGTTGAGCGGCCTGAGCGTCTTCTCATCGCGCTTGTCGCGCTGGGATTGGAAGGCTTCGGTGTGCCGTACGCCATTGAATGCGGGCTTTGGCTGCTGTTTTTCGGCTCGATATATACGGTTGCGCAGCGACTCGTTATTGCAGCGAAGGATCCTGCATCAAAGCGGCAGATTGCCGCGCCAGCAGGAGCTAAAACGTTTGGGTCGCGCTAGGACCGAAGCGCGCATGCAAACGTTCAAGGATGAGTGCGTATATCGCAGCTACTGGATGGGGTGGAAGCTGCTATCAATGCTGCCTTACAGTATCGCCTACTGTCTGATGATGTTCGTTGCCGACATTTACTCTCGCAATGGGAGGTTACCGGAGCAACTTCGTAAGAATCTCTCGCGTGTGGTTGGACCTGAGAACGTCACGCGTTCGCTTGTGAAGAACTCGATGCGGTCATACATGCGGTATTGGCTCGAGGTCTTTTGCCTGCAGAAAGTAATCTCGAACGAACGGTTTCACAAGCAATTCTCTGCATCGATACAAGGAATTGAGCATCTGGAGTATGCGATTCAACAAGGCAAGGGTGTAGTGCTCGCATTACCGCACTCGGGGAACTGGGATCTTGCGGGTGCATGGCTTGCTCACCGATACGGGAGCTTTTCGACGGTCGCGGAGCGGGTAGAGCCCGAAGAGCTCTACGATGCGTTTTTGGAATTTCGACGTGGGTTAGGAATCCAGGTGATTCCTTCGCGTGGTGCGTCGAGACCTCCAATGCAACTCCTCGAGGAAGCTCTGTACAAACAAGGGATTGTCTGTTTGTTGGCAGATCGTGATCTCGGTGGGCACGGGGTGCCGGTAGCATTTTTTGGAGAGCAGACGACAATGCCCGCCGGTCCGGCAGTATTAGCGGAGAAGACTGGTGCGACACTGCTCGCAGTACACAATGCATTTGAGAGTTCAGGCAGCATGGATGGGTGGGTGACTAGCGTATCGCCGCCGATTGTTGCAGATTCCGTAGAAGGTAAAGTGGAAAAGCTTGCGGGCTGGTTTGAGCGCGGAATCAAAAAGCACCCACAAGACTGGCATGTGCTTCAGCCGTTTTGGATCGCAGACCGGAAGAAAAAGGTAGCGAAGGGATGAAAATTGGTATCGTGTGCCCGTATTCTTTCGACGAACCAGGTGGGGTTCAAGCGCACATCCTTGACTTAGCTGAATCACTTTTGCGCCAAGGGCATGAAGTGAAAGTGCTCGGGCCTGCGCGTGATGACACGCCTCTTCCCGAGTTTGTAAAGAAAGGCGGGCGTTCGTTACCTATTCCGTATAACGGCTCTGTCGCGCGCCTGGCGTTCGGCCCTAAAGTTTTTACGACTACTCGCGAATTCCTGTGTGATGGCGAATTTGATGTATTGCACATCCATGAGCCCAATTCTCCTAGCTATTCGCTCGCAGCGCTTATGTTGGCTTCGGGACCGATCGTCGCTACATACCACACGTCTACAACTGGGTCTCGCATTTTGCAGCTTGCACTGCCGTTTTTGCGGAAATATTTGGAAAAGATCCGCGGGGGTATCGCAGTAAGCGAGCTTGCTCGGAGGTGGCAGGTTGAACAGATCGGAGCCGATCCGATCGTTATCCCTAATGGAGTGGACACTCGGAAGTTCGTAGCCGCCCGGAAGCTAGCGCCGTTGAGCTCCGTCGGGCCTGTTCGAATCGCATTCTTGGGGCGTATCGACGAGCCAAGAAAGGGGCTAACGCTGCTTCTCGAAGCGTTCGATCACCTTGAAGGACGAGTCGAACTCACGGTGATCGGAAGCGGGGAGCCTCGGCAGATTCCAGGAGTGAACTTCGTCGGTCGCGTAAGCGAGGAGGAAAAGGCGAGATTGCTGGGGGCGTCGGATATATTTGTCGCTCCGAACACTGGGGGCGAATCGTTTGGCATCATTCTCGTGGAAGCGATGGCTGCGGGCTGCGCCGTTGTGGCCAGTGATCTAGAGGCCTTTTCGCTGGTATGTGATGCAGAATCATCTGACCCTGCCGGGATTCTTTTTCCTGTAGGTGATGTTGCCGAGTTGACAAAGGCGTTACAGGCTTTGATTGACGACGCTGCTTTGCGCCTGGAGATGGGCAGAAGAGGGCAACTGCGAGCCGCGCAGTATGACTGGTCGACAGTGACTGCTCAGATTATGGCTGTATACGAAGCAGTAAGTGTTGGTGAGAAGGTGACACTCGCATGACAACTATTGCCCTAGTGGTGTTCGCAGCGGTAATCACGTTGCTGTTTGCCTGGGCATATTTCACTGCGCAACGGCTACACCGCCTCCATATCCGTCTCGACCGTTCACGCGACGCACTTCAAGCTGCGCTCGACCAACGCTGTGCTGTCATTGCCGCACTGTATCCGGAAATGCGCGAGGAGTGCCGGATCATCGAATCATTGCGTTTGACTCCAGTTGACGTAGAGGAACGACTTCAGTCCGAACAAGAAATGCGGAAACACATCGAGAGACAAGGGACGATGCTTCCCGCTGATATTGACGCTGCAGATACTCGTGTGGCAATTGCACTGCGGTTTTATAACGACGCTGTCAGGGATGTTCGTTCGCTACGGCTACGGCCCGCCGTAAGGCTTCTTCGATTGGGTGGGACCGCAGCCCTGCCAGCCTTCGCTTCGCTTTCCCTTTAGCGGCTGAACCTTGCTCGCGGTTCTGCAGCTCAACCTGTTCGGGCGTATAGTAGGTTGACGTTCAATTACCAATAGTCAACCGTTTTAAGCGAAGGGATACCGGATGTCTGGCCACTCAAAGTGGGCTACTACTAAACATAAGAAGGCCGCGAACGACGCAAAGCGTTCCAAGCTCTGGGCGAAACTGATCAAAGATATCGAGGTTGCAGCTCGCACTGGTGGCGGCGATCCAGCAGGAAACCCGACGCTTGATGACATGATCAAGAAGGCTAAGAAGGCGTCGGTCCCGAACGACAACATCGAACGTGCGCGTAAGCGTGGATCGGGCGAGGAAGCCGGCGGCTCTGACTGGGAGTCGGTGATGTACGAGGGGTACGGCCCGAACGGTGTCGCTCTGTTGATCGAGTGCCTGACGGATAACCGTAATCGAGCAGCGACTGAAGTTCGTACGGCAATGACCAGGAACGGTGGCAATCTTGGTGAAACCGGTTCTGTGGGCTACATGTTCAATCGCGTCGGTGTCGTCACGGTGGCGAAAGGGGAGCTCACCGAGGACGATGTGTTGATGGCGGTACTTGACGCTGGTGCAGAAGAAGTTAACGATCTTGGCGAAGAGTTTGAAGTTACCTGTCAGCCGACCGACCTTGCCGCAGTCCGCGAGGCGTTAGTGGAGGCCGGTATCGAGGTTGAGGGCTCTGAGCAGGACTTCCGTGCTGACGTGGAAGTTGAACTGGATGCATCTGCAGCTGAAAAGAATCTGAAGCTGATTGATGCCCTCGAAGACTCTGATGATGTACAGAATGTGTACTCAAACATGTCTATTCCTGACGAGATCGCAGCCGAGCTCGACTTGTAAGGCGTAGTCTGTTTTTCAACCACCATTCGTTGCAGCGAGTGGTGGTTCTTTTTCAGACTATGGTAGAACATATGTGCCAGTACAATATTCGGCGGAAGGAAGCGCGGTGAACCTCCAAGGTCTGAGGGTAATGGGCATAGATCCTGGTTTGACCCGATGCGGCCTTTCGGTAGTTCAAGCGGGGAGAGGACGTCAGGTCATACCGATTGCCGTCGGTGTAGCGCGCACTCCTTCCGATGTGGAACTATCGGAGCGTTTATTGCGGATCTCGAAGTCGGTAAGCGACTGGATGGATGAGTATAAGCCCGACGTGGTTGCGATGGAGCGAATTTTCGAACGCAGTAACGTATCTACCGTGATGCATACTGCCCACGCCGTCGGGGTAATGGTCCTCGCCGCTGCAGAGCGCGATATACCAGTGCACATGTATACGCCCTCAGAGGTAAAAAAGTCAGTTTCTGGTAATGGGCGCGCTGATAAGAAACAGATGACTACGATGATTACACGTATTCTTGGTCTGAGCGAGCCACCAAAGCCAGCAGATGCTGCAGACGCGTTGGCCATCGCTGTTTGCCATTGCTGGCGAGCCCCGTTGCTTGCCCGAGCTTCCGCTATTGAAAAACTGAGAAAGAACTAGTTCATGATTGATTCCCTCCACGGTGACGTCCTTTCGATTGGCCTCGATCATGCTGTTATCGGCTGCGGGGGCGTTGGCTATCGCTTCTTGGCGACGCCACCAACGCTCAGTCGCCTAACTCGTGGTGAGCATGCGGATGTAGTCACCAGTCTGGTGGTCCGCGATGACGGTATGACCTTGTTTGGGTTCGCGGATGAGGACTCGCGGACTATGTTTCACAAGCTTCAAACCGTGAGTGGGCTAGGGCCAAAGCTCGCGATGGCAGCACTGGCAGTCTTTGGGCCTGGGGAACTGGCCGAATTGATTTCGAGTGGTGACGCGAAGAAGATTCAAACGATTCCTGGCGTCGGTAAGAAGATGGCAGAACGAATCGTGTTGGAGCTGAAAGATAAGGTTGTCGGCTTGTTTGAAACGGGCAGCGAAGCGAGCCACGGTGCAACGGCTCCGGCTGCTTCAGACTCAGGCATCAGTGAGCAGATTGTAGAAGCACTGGTTGGGCTTGGATTTACCGAGCGTAGTGCACGGACTGTCGTCGAACCTCTCGTTGCGGAACAACCGGATACTGATCCATCGAATCTGTTGCGCGAAGCGCTGAAGACGCTATCGAAAAAGTAGGTGGGGTTCATGTCAGACGTTGAAAAAACCGTATTCCAGTTGCCGGATGATCTTTCACGTCCCGATGGGGCTCCCGTCAGTGTCAATGCGCATAGTGATGAACACGATATTGAGAGGTCTCTCCGTCCGAAGTCGCTTGATGAGTTCATTGGACAGCCGAAAGTGCGTGAGCAGCTCAGTCTTGTACTCGCGGGTGCTAGTCAACGCAGCGTCACACCGGACCACATCTTGCTTTCCGGTCCGCCAGGGCTAGGAAAGACAACGATGGCGATGATCATCGCGCAGGAACTCGGAACTTCCTTGCGGATGACCTCTGGTCCAGCGCTTGAACGTGCTGGTGACCTCGCTGCGATGCTTTCGAATCTTATGGAAGGCGATGTCCTCTTTATCGATGAGATTCACCGTATTGCACGGCCTGCGGAGGAAATGCTGTATATGGCAATGGAGGACTTCCGTATTGACGTCATTGTTGGAAAGGGGCCCGGGGCGACGTCAATTCCACTTGAGATTCCACCGTTCACCCTGGTCGGTGCAACGACTCGCGCTGGTATGCTCACTGGTCCGTTGCGGGATCGTTTCGGTTTTACGGCACAGATGGAGTTTTACGAGGTTACTGACTTGAGGCACGTGGTCGAACGTGCTGCGAAGATCTTGCAAGTTGAGATCGACAAGGACGCAGCAGTCGAAATCGCTTCACGTGCACGGGGAACTCCGCGTATTGCGAATAGATTGCTGCGACGTGTTCGTGATTGGGCAGATGTGCATGGCAGCGGACGAATCGATATTCAGGCGGCGCGTGCTGCGCTGGAGGTGTTTGACGTTGACGACCTCGGGCTTGATCGGCTCGACAGAGCGGTCCTGAATTCGCTCATTCGTGGCCACGGTGGGGGACCTGTTGGCGTCAATACACTGGCAATTGCTGTAGGGGAGGAACCGTCTACAGTCGAAGAAGTATGCGAGCCTTACCTGGTGAGAGCAGGATTGATGGCACGTACTGGTCGTGGCCGCGTTGCTACGGTGGCTGCCTGGCAGCACCTTGGCATTGATCCGCCACCGGATGCTCCAGGACAGGCACTCGTTTCAACATAATTGGGAGTATGTCAATATAGAGCTATGGAAATCATCCTTATTTTGCTCGTCCTATTGGTGTTCATGCTTCCGTCAATCTTGATGATGCGAAGCCAGAAGAAGCGTCAGCAACAGGTGCAGGAGATGCAGTCCTCTATTCAGCCCGGTGACCATGTTGTGACGGTTTCTGGCCTTCATGGAGACGTTGTGGACGCAGATAACGCAACGCTTCGAATTGAAATTGCCCCTGGTGTTGTCGTCAAGATGGAGACCGCCGGAATTATGAAACGAGAGGCAGTCGAGACCGCGGTTCAGGAACCTGCAGCAGACGATTCGGAACAACGTCCGGAATAGTCCATCTCAGAGTTACGGCAAATGCTGTCTAGCTGTCTTTACCGATATGACAGTTGATGACGTACGATAAATCGATGTGCACCACACCCCGCTTTACCCAAAGTTTCGGGCAAAGCGGGGTGTGGCAGTGAAATAACGTAGAAATAGAGGAGTTAGCTCGGTGTCCAAGAACACTCAGCGTTCCGGCGAGTTGAGATCAAAGCGGAAGTGGCCTGCGCGCGCGCTGGCGCTTTTTGCGCTCATCGTCATTGGCGTGTACTCATTAGTATTTTTCACGGGCGATAAGTCCGCAACCCCGAAGCTTGGTATCGACCTGCAGGGCGGTACTCGCGTGACCCTCGTTCCGCAGGGGGACGAGCCAACTCGCGAACAGCTCGACGAAGCGCGAAACATTCTTGAGAAGCGTGTGAACGGCATGGGTGTTTCCGGCGCGACTGTCGTCGTTGACGGCAATACCCTAGTGATCACTGCCGCGGGCGACGACACATCGGAAGTACGCAACATTGGACAGACTTCGCAGCTGCTGTTCCGTCCGGTTATGCAACCGCCTGCACCTTCCGCGGATTCGATTGGTGAGGTCTTCGCAAAAACCGCGAACGATTGGATCCGGTATGGGGTTTTGACCGCGGATCAAGCCAAGGCGATTGGCGAACAGGTGAAGAAACAGGTTGCCGAACAGGGGCAAACCGTTGAGATTCCTGCTATTGATGCGAAACCGTTGCCTGAGCCGAATGGTCCTGTGGAGTCCTCGGAGCGCAGGGCTGACCAGGCTGAGATGCTCAAGGCAACTCGTCAGTCTGAGGACCCTACCCAGCAATTCGTTGCTATGTCGATGCTGAGCGCGTTGTGTGCCGTGCAACCTACTGATCCATTGGCCGGCACCGACGACGAAGCAGCACCACTTGTAGCCTGTGACCCTTCATCTGGCCAGGTACTGCTCCTCGGCGAGGTGCCATTGCTTGCAGGAGTTACCGATACGGACGGCCCGCGTCTCACCGGTGAACAGATCGACACTGGCCGCTCGATCACTGGTGGATTCAACCCGCAGTCGAGCCAGATGGAGATCAACTTCGCTTTCAGCCAGGCAGGCGAGTTTAATGGCTCGTCTACCTGGGCGCAGCTGACGAGTGAGATGATCGGGCAGCAGATCGCGATCACGCTGGACTCACAAATTATCTCCGCACCTGTCATTCAGGGCGCAACCCCAGTCGGTTCCGCAACCTCTATTACAGGCAACTTCACTCAGGAGGAAGCTGAGAGCCTCGCAAACAACCTGCGGTACGGTGCGTTGCCGCTTTCTTTCGCGGGTGAGAATGGCGAACCTGGTGGTACAGCGATGACAGTGCCGCCGTCACTTGGTCTGGCATCCTTGCAGGCAGGCTTCTATGCAGGCATTGTCGGTCTGATTTTGGTCGCAATTTTCGTGTTCTTCTACTACCGGCTCTATGGTCTTATTTCCCTGGCTACGCTTTTCTTTGCGGGTCTTCTCGTTTACGGCTCGCTAGTTCTGCTGGGGCGCTGGATCGGCTACTCGCTGGACCTCTCCGGCGTCGCCGGTTTGATCATTGGTATCGGCACTACTGCGGACTCCTTCGTCGTCATCTACGAACGCATCAAGGACGAAGTTCGTAAGGGCAAGACTTTCCGCTCTGCATCTGCCTCCGGATGGGATCGAGCGAAAGATACAATTATTACCGGTAACATGGTGACCCTGATCGGCGCGGTCATTATTTACTTCCTTGCGGTTGGCGATGTGAAGGGCTTCGCATTCACGATGGGCCTTACGACCGTATTTGACCTGCTAGTGACGTTCTTGGTCACTGCTCCGCTCATGGTGTTCGCTTCCCGGTCCCGATTCTGGTCGAAGCCAGCTGTCAACGGTATGACCAAAGTGTTTGCTGCGGCGCAGCATGACAAGGACGTGAGCGAGGAAGCTCATCAAGGCGTGGCTGCAGAAGCCGCGTCGGAAAGTATTGAGGTGAAGTAGCAATGTCGTCATCGCAAATTGAAACCGTTGCTTCCGTCGTACCAACTGTCGAGGAGCCCGGCCGTTGGGAGCGTCTGTACACCGGCGATGCGGCGATCGATTTCGTCGGTCGCCGTAAGCTCTGGTACGGGATCACCATGGCACTGGTAGTTATCTCGCTGCTTGCGATGCTGGTCCGTGGATTCAACCTTGGTATCGACTTCGAAGGCGGTACCAAACTCTCGATGCCGGCCGACGATCTCGTTGCCGAAGAAGTCGAGGAGACATTTATCGACGCGACTGGCGTCACTCCTGAACTGACTCAGATTATTGGTGCCGGTGATGCCCGGACACTTGAGATTAATGCTGAGCATCTGAGCCAGGAACAAATCGACCAAGCGCGGCAGGCGATCTTTGAGAAGCATCACACCAAGAATGCTGAAGGGGAAGTGTCTGCCGACGCAATTGGTGATTCGACTGTTTCCGAATCGTGGGGTGACACAATCACGAAGCGGATGTTGATGGCGATGCTGGTCTTCCTCGTCGCTGCAGCCGTGTACGTGGCTGTCCGCCTGCAACGAGAGATGGCCATCGCGGCGATGGGTGCATTGATCATTGACGGCATACTGATCGTAGGGTTCTATGCCCTCTTCGGGCTGGAAATTACCCCAGCCATGATTATCGGTCTGCTTACCGTTTTGACCTTCTCCATTTATGACACCGTGATCGTCTTCGACAAGGTGAAGGAGAACACTAGTGGTGTATTGGACTCGCGTCGTTCTACCTATGCTGAAGAAGCGAACCTGGCAGTGAATCAAACGGTCATGCGCTCGATTTCTACTTCCGTCATTTCTGCACTCCCGATCGTCGCGCTGATGATTGTGGCAGTTTGGATGCTCGGTGTGGGTACACTCCGGGATCTCGCCTTGATCCAGCTGATCGGCGTCATCGAAGGTATCTTCTCCTCGCTATTCCTCGCGACTCCGCTGCTGGTAACGCTTATGGAGCGCAAGCGCGCTTACAAGGAACACAACGTTGAAGTAGAGAAATACCGCGCCGGTGAGATCGTCGACCACGACGATGAAGCCACTGTAAAGCCAAAGCGCACCGTTGATACACCGGTTCGTAGTGCTGTGGAAGGCAGCGATGGAGACGAATCGCCGGCAATGAGCACTTGGCGGCCGTCGACACGCTAGGTAAACCAAGTATGAGTAGCGTATTTTCACGCGCCGTTGCTGCTTTTTCTGTAGTGTTGCTCGCAACGGCGTGTTCCGACGGTGGTGCAGCGTCGAACTCTAATAGCGAAGAGTTTGGCTATCAGGTACAAGCACCACTGGTCACAGTGAACGCGGGTAGCGCTGAGGGGCACTCGACGCTGGCGCAAGAACTATCTGGTCGTTTGTACCCCGGAGTTTACGTTCCGGGCCCCAACGGACAAATGATCCCCAATACCGACTTGGTAGAGACGCAAGTGCTGCCCGGCGACAGGCGTCAGGTGATTTACACCATCTCCGATGCGGCAGTGTTCTCCGACAATACCCCAGTAACGTGTAATGACTACCTGTTGACGTTCACAGCTGGGAAGCTACCAGAGCTCTTCGATTCTTGGATGCCTCTTTTCGACGACGCTGATACATTGGCATGTCAACCCGGATCAAAAACTTTCACTCTCACAATGAAGGAGAACCGTGGCGCCCGTTGGCGCGATCTTTTTGAACCCGGAACAGTTTTGCCGTCACACGCAGTTGCAGCGCGTGTCGGAATGTCGGCGGAAGAGCTCGTCGATGCGCTTACTGCACGTGACCCAATGAGCCTTCGAAGCATCGCAGATATTTGGCGTTACGGTTTTGATCTGAAGCAGTACGATCCTGAACTTCAAGTATCGTTCGGACCGTACAAGATTGAGAGTGTTGGCAAAGAAGGCGAAGTAGTCCTCGTCGCTAATGATTCCTATTACGGTGATGCTCCAGCGCTGCAGAAGATCGTGGTCTGGCCAGGGAATGCAGATTCCGGTGAACTAGTTGCCTCCGGCGGATTGAAAATCGGCAACCTCGAAGAACCCGCACCAGACTGGTACGACGTAAACGCAGAGAGAGAACCAGTTGATGTGACGAGCGTTGTGGGGGAACTCACTGACGCGTTGGTCATGGCCAAGTCAGGCCCCTGGGCAGAACCAGAACGGCGCAGAGCGCTTGCTCACTGTGTGAATCCGTCTGAAGTCGCACAAACTTCCTCGAAGATGTCGGGCCTAGAGGTTGCAGCTGCTCCAGTACAAGTAGTTGCGCACAGTGACCCGCTGGCGTCGAAAATTGAAAGTGTCGGTGAGACGGCAACTGAGTATGACGTCGAAAAGGCACGTGCTGCAAGTGGCAGTGTTTTGCGGATCTCGACGCCGATGCGGTCGGCACGGATCTCCGCAATGATTCAGACGATCCGAGCACAGTGCGAACCGGCGGGTATTGAAGTTCTCGACCAGTCGGAGAATCTGGCGACGTTGGCCGAGTTGCCGGGCTATGCCATGGACGAACAAGGCCAGATCGTAGAGAAAGAGGGCACCGTCGATGCGCTTTTGATGCCAATCGATTCTCAAGTTGAGTACCCAGCTGCGAACAATCGGGTGCAGGAACTCGACGCATTGCGGAGTCAAGAGAATTGGCTTTGGCGGGAGATTCCGATTCTGCCACTTTCAGCACAGCCTCGCTCGTTCGCGATTGATCAGCGAGTTGAAAACGTTGTTATGTACACAGGCTTGTCGGGAATTGGCTGGAATATGGATCGATGGTCCGTTGATGAGTAAAGAAATGAAGCTATCCAAGGAGAAACCCATGGGCGATTCGAAGGACACGTTTGAAAGCGCAAAGGAAGCGCTTCGAGAAAGGATCCGTAAAGTACCAGATTTTCCCGAAAAGGGCGTGTTGTTTGAAGACCTCACACCGGTGCTTGCAGATGCACATGCCTTGCGGGTTGTTATCAAAGAAATGGCGCGTGTATCTGAGAATCTTGGAGCAGACCTTGTTGGCGGCCTGGATGCCCGTGGTTTTCTCCTGGGCTCAGCTGTTGCATACGAGATGGGCGTAGGCATCCTCGCCATCCGTAAGAAGGGGAAGCTCCCTCCGCCGGTGATTACACAGGAATACAAAACCGAGTACAGCACTGCAGCTTTGGAAATCCCGGCGTCGGGAATTGACCTCGACGGTAAGAAGGTTGTTCTCGTTGACGATGTACTTGCTACAGGCGGAACTCTTTCCGCAGCAACCGATTTAATCCAACGCGCAGGTGGTAGCGTTGTTGGATACGTAGTAATGCTCGAGGTACAAGGACTGGACGGTAGAAGCCGCTTAGGAGATGTTCCCGTGGTAGTGCTCGACCAATAGGAGAGTTTGGAGGCGGACTGTGACTCAAGAGAAAGCACCGAAGAGGAATACACCCTCGATGCGAAGTGTGTCCGCAATACTTGCTCGTTCGCTCACTGGCGGTGTGCGGGTCCGTAGCAATCCGGTCCTGGACCCGCTGTTATCGATTCATCGACGGCACCATCCGAAGTGCGACGTCGCATTATTGAATCGTGCCTATGAGACGGCTGAGCAGCTTCACGATGGCGTGTTCCGGAAATCAGGCGACCCATATATTACGCACCCGCTTGCCGTAGCCACGATCTGTGGTGAAATTGGTATGGACACCACAACGTTGGTGGCAGCACTGTTGCATGACACCGTTGAGGACACTGACTACACCCTGGATGAACTTACTGCCGACTTCGGGCCTGAGGTGGCACGAATCGTCGATGGCGTAACGAAGTTAGACAAGGTTGCGCTTGGGGCGTCGGCAGAGGCAGAAACGATCCGGAAAATGATCGTTGCCATGGCGGAGGATCCCCGGGTACTTGTGATTAAGGTTGCGGATAGGCTCCACAACATGCGCACGATGCGCTTTCTTCCTCCTGAGAAGCAAGCGAAGAAGGCGCGCGAAACCCTTGATGTGATTGCACCGCTTGCACACCGCCTCGGGATGGCGACAGTGAAATGGGAGCTTGAAGATCTCGCGTTCGCGATCCTCTACCCGAAGAAATACGAAGAGATCGTGAGGTTAGTTGCTGACCGAGCGCCCTCGCGGGACAGAGCTCTTGCAGAGATTATTCGTGAGTTGCAAACCGAACTGAAGAAAAACGGTATCGACGCAGAGGTGATGGGGAGGCCGAAGCACTATTGGTCCATCTACCAAAAAATGGTTGTTCGAGGCCACGAGTTCGACGAAATCTTCGACCTCGTTGGCGTTCGCGTGCTCGTCGATAATCTCCACGACTGTTACGCAGCGGTCGGCGTCGTCCATGCTATGTATTCTGCAATGCCGGGCCGATTTAAGGACTATATTTCGAATCCGCGATTCGGTGTGTATCAGTCGCTGCACACGACGGTGATGACGAACAGCGGGCGAGCTCTCGAAGTACAGGTACGTACGCACGAGATGCACTACAACGCCGAGTTCGGTGTTGCAGCTCACTGGCGGTACAAAGAGACGAAAGGATCGCATAAGGGAGATCAGGCTGAAGTAGATCAGATGGCGTGGATGCGCCAACTGCTTGACTGGCAAAAGGAAGCTTCAGACCCAAATGAGTTTCTTGATTCACTGCGCTACGACCTGACAAGCAAGCAGATTTTCGTCTTCACGCCACACGGCGATGTTATCAATCTTCCTGCCGGTTCGACTCCTGTGGACTTTGCCTACGCGGTGCACACTGAGGTAGGCCACCGATGCGTGGGGGCAAAAGTTAACGGCAAACTGGTTGCTCTGGAGTCACAGCTGCAAAATGGTGACCGCGTCGAGATTTTTACCTCGAAGGACCCAAATGCCGGGCCTTCTCGTGACTGGCAAGACTTTATTGTTTCACCGCGTGCGAAAACAAAGGTGCGTCAGTGGTTCGCGAAAGAACGGCGCGAGGAACACCTCGAAGTCGGACGCGATGCGCTGGCAGCGGAAGTACAGCGGAGCGGACTTCCACTTCACCGGCTATTTACGCCTGAGTCAATGCGTGATATTGCACGCAGACTGCGTTACTCCGATGTAGATGCCCTGTACACGGCTATCGGCGCTGGGAATGTTTCGTCCCGGCATGTTGCAAAAATGCTGGTCGACCAGTTTGGTGACGTCGAAGACGCCGCAGATCTTCTGGCGGATCGGACGCCCCATTCAAAGATCATCCGACCAGAACCCTCGGGCGATGGCCCTGTAGTCTTGGTGCAGGGCAGCCCGGATGTAATGGCCAAATTTGCCAACTGCTGCCAGCCGGTTCCTGGCGACGATATCTTCGGGTTCGTAACCCGCGGTGGAGGGGTTTCGGTGCACCGCACAGATTGCACCAACGCGAACAAGCTCAGGCAAGAGCCAGAGCGGTTGATCGAGGTTTCGTGGTCCGGCGCTGGCGGCTCTGCGGGTACCTCTATCGTGACCGTTCAGGTGGAAGCTCTTGACCGGCACGGCCTCCTCGCGGAACTCACGGGGGTAATGTCTGAACAAAAATTGGCGATTCTATCGCTTTCCTCACAAGCGAAGGAAGACCGTATTGCCACGATTCGATTCAGCTTCCAGGTTTCGGATACGAAGCAGCTCGCTTCTGTGATGAATCTGATCCGGAATGTTGAAGGGGTATTCGACGTCTACCGCGTCGGTGTATAGAAAAGTGGGGTAACCCGATCACGGGTTACCCCACTTGGGTGCGCTAGTGGGAGATGCCAGTGTGGCACCTAGCCAGCGGTCTACTTGCGCAGGTACTTGTCCAGGAATGCGAACAGGGTACCGAGCGCACCGATGACGGCGGTGAACACTGCGATCCAGTCACGGATTTCAGATGGGGACATGTCCTTGACGGAGGAGCCCTCGTCGCTCGACTGATCCTTAGGAGCCTGCTTCGTGGTGGACTTCTTGGAGGTGGTGTTCTTCACCGTCGGGGCCTTCTCAGTCTTGGTGTTCGAAGCTGGCTTGGCCGTGGTGGTTGGGGTGGTGCTTTCTGCAGCCTCAGCAGCAGCAACGCCAGAAGTTGCGACAGCTACAGCAGTGGCTGCTGCAAGAATACTTTTACGGAAGTTCATGAGTTTTCCAATCTGACGGGATTGACAAATGTACGAGTGCAAACTCTAGTTGGCTATCAGACGTTTTGCAAGACTTTGAATAGACTGAAAACTGCTCCTGTGCAGCTGAGAGGCAACTGTGTAGTTACTTTACGGTTGCCGATTTGATGCGTACCTCTTCGGCTGGTGCGCCGTCTCGGCCGCCGCCTTCGACGCCCTTTTCAGCAATCTTGTCAAGGGTGTTCAAACCTTCTTCAGAGATTTGACCGAAGTAGGTGTACAGCGGAGGCAGCACTGAATCACCGTAGTTCAGGAAGAACTGGGACCCATTGGTATCCAAACCGGCGTTCGCCATAGCGATGGTGCCGCGCGCGTACTTCTGAGGGTTCTGCTGGAGCTCCATCTGCTTCATTTGCTCTGCTTCCTCGGGGGACACTCCGTCAGGAGCAGGCGCGTCCTTGAGCGCCTTGAGCGCTTCGTCAGTCGGGAACTCATTTGCGAACTGGAAGCCAGGACCACCGCTGCCTACGCCGGTCGGGTCACCGCACTGCAGTACTTTAAGGCCGTCGCCATCGGTGAGCCGGTGACAGACGGTATCGTTGAAGTAGCCAGCAGAGGCGAGGTGTTCGATCGCATTCACAGTGCATGGCGAGACAGAGCGGTCGAGCTCCATACCAATCGGCCCTGCACTGGTGTCGAGCTCGACGTTGACTGTCCCTGTCGTAGAGACGTTGTCGGTCTTCGGCAGGTCTGCTTTCTTGTCACCCTGTGCTGTATCGGGGGTGTATTCACACGAGACTGAGGCGGGGAGTGCTTCGGCACGCTTCGTCGCGATTGCCTCGTAGTTGTTGGCGTCGAATTCGCTTGGGGCGGTGGTTTCTTCAGCCGAGCTTTGAGCTTCGTTGGTGCTGTCGCCGTCCTGGTTCGCTAGGAAGTAGATGCCGCCGCCTAGCGCCACGATTACAACTGCGGAAAGCGCCGCGATCGACCAGGGCTTTGAGTTCTGCTTTCGATCGCGTGAATTCAATTCACGCTCCAGATGTTTAAGGGCTTCTTGACCGCGCTCTTTATTGCTCACCGTAGTACCTCTATTCTGACTAGTTGACTGGGAAATATTAGCAGGTGTAACTGTACCTGTCGTATTTTGCTGTGTTTTTTGCGACTGCTCGCTTCCGATAGTTCATGTAGGGTCGTGGACATGGCAAAGGTATTTTTTCAAGGTAATGAATCGCAAACATCTGGATCTCTTCCTAAGGTAGGCGACGCCCTTCCTGACGCCGTGCTAGTCGCGGGCGATCTTTCTGAAAAGAAGTTGTCCGAGTACGAGGGGAAGCGCCTGGTCCTTAACGTTTTTCCATCACTAGACACTGACGTGTGTGCAAAGTCTGTGCGAGCGTTTAATGAGCTCGCGGGATCTGCAGAAAACACTGCAGTGCTTTGTATCTCCAAGGACTTGCCATTTGCTCAGCAGCGTTTCTGCGCGGCAGAGGGCATCGAGAATGTAGAGGCGCTCTCTGCATTCCGCTCTGATTTCGGCACGGCGTTCGGCCTCACGCTTGACGGAACGCCACTCAAGGGGTTGCTTGCACGCGCGGTCATCGTGACTGACGCCGATCACCGCGTGGTGCACGTCGAGCTGGTCGAGGAGATCACCAACGAGCCCGACTACTCGGCTGCTGAACAGGCCCTTTCCTAATCGGAGAGGTTTAGGTAGACAGCGAGGTAGGCATTGCGAATCTTAGGTTTTACGTCGGGACCATTTCAGACGAACTGCTACGTCATCATCGATGATTCTGCGAAGCTAGCCTGCCTCGTCGATGCCGGCATGGGAACACACCAGGTCGTTTCTGCGTTTCTCAAGGAAGAGGGGCTGCAACTTGTAGCCATCTTTCTTACCCACGGCCATATTGACCATACGAGAGATGTTGCGCGGTACCAGGTTCCCGTATTTATTCACGCAGCTGACGCGTTCATGCTTGATCATGGACGCGGTCTTCCTGCCTCAACACTCGAGCTTTTCGACGCCGCTTCGATGGAGGCCGTATCGGACCTCCGCACGTTTGACGCAGATGGGCCACTTGAAATCGCCAGTTTTAGGGTTGATGTAACTCATACTCCAGGCCATTCTCCCGGCAGTGTCCTCTATCAGATGGGCGACGTCATGTTTTCAGGCGACGTGCTGTTCGCGGGGTCCGTCGGCCGGACTGACCTGCCACACTCCGATCCAGGGGCAATGAAAACCTCTTTGTGTGGACCGGTTTGGGCGATTCCTGACGAGACAACGTTGTTGCCTGGACACGGGCCCGGTACAACCATGGCGCACGAACGAACCACGAACCCGTTTCTCCTTGAGGCTCGTAATCAGTAGCCATGGCTGCGGTAGCGACGGAGAACAGCTAGACTCAGTCCCCGTGAGTGATACGAAGAAACCCCAAAAAGAAAAGTTCAAGGCACTGAGCGCTCCAAAGGGAGTGCAGGAGTACGTGCCCCCGGCGTCGTCGAAGTTCCTTTATGTCCGCGATGAGTTCGTGCGACAGGCGCATGTTGCGGGTTTCCAACACATCGAGCTTCCGGTTTTCGAAGACACAACTCTTTTCGCCCGTGGTGTCGGTGAATCTACCGATGTTGTGTCGAAGGAAATGTACACGTTTGCCGACCGTGGCGGGCGTTCTGTGACCTTGCGTCCAGAGGGGACTGCAGGCGTCATGCGTGCAGTGATCCAACACAACCTTGACAGGGGTTATCTGCCGGTGAAACTGAACTACGCCGGTCCGTTTTTCAGATACGAGCGTCCGCAAGCTGGCAGGTACCGCCAGTTGCAGCAAGTTGGTGTCGAGGCAATTGGCGTCGACGACCCCTTGCTTGATGCGGAGATTATCGCACTTGCGGATCGTTGCTACCGGAGTGTTGGGTTGAAAGGCTTTCGCCTCGAGCTGACAAGCCTTGGCGATCACACCTGCAGGCCCGCATACCGGGAAAAGCTCCAAGCTTTCCTCAAGAAGCTCCCGTTAGACGAGGAGACGCAGCACCGCGTGGAAATCAATCCGCTTCGTGTTCTGGACGACAAGCGTCCGGAGGTACAGGAGCTTCTAGCCGATGCGCCGTTGATGCTGGACCACCTCTCAGATGCGTCTCGCGAGCACTTCGAGACTGTTACCGGGACGCTGAAGGATATGGGGGTTCCGTTTGTGATTAACCCGCGGATGGTGCGAGGCCTTGACTACTACACAAAGACTACTTTCGAGTTTGTGCACGATGGTCTTGGGGCTCAGTCGGGAATTGGCGGAGGTGGACGTTACGATGGCTTGATGGCGCAGATCGGTGGCCAAGATCTGTCAGGCATCGGATTCGGGCTTGGCGTTGATAGGACAGTGCTCGCGTTGGAGGCTGAGGAGGTGGCGCTCCCGAATCTGGATCGTCGCGTTGAGGTGTTCGGCGTAGCAATCGGTGAGGAGGCTCGCCGCAAGATGAGCTCGCTTATCGACGAGCTCCGTGCCGCAGGAATTTCAGCTGACATGGCGTACGGTGGTCGCGGTTTGAAAGGCGCAATGAAAGGCGCTGACCGGGCGGGTGCGCGCTTTGCTCTCGTGCTCGGGGACCAGGAGCTGGCTAACGGGGAAGTGGCGGTCAAGAATCTGGAGAGCCACGAACAAGTTGCCGTTCCGCTTCAGGCTACGGCCATTATTCAGGCAGTGAGCTAGCCTGATTTAGCACTCTGTGATGTTGACCGGGAGGCCAAGCTGTACAGCGAGGCCTCCCATTGACGTCTCTTTGTACTTGCTCATCATGTCGTGGCCTGTCGCTGCCATCGTTTCTACTACATCATCGAGCGTGACTTTATTGGTTCCATCACCAAGCTTGGCTAGGCGGGCCGCGTTGATTGATTTCACCGCTCCGATGGCATTTCGTTCTATGCAAGGAATCTGCACAAGGCCAGCCACTGGATCGCATGTGAGTCCGAGGTTGTGCTCGAGGCCAATCTCGGCAGCGTTCTCTATCTGCTGCGGAGTGCCGCCCAGAATTGCGCACATACCGGCTGCGGCCATGGACGATGCGGACCCTACCTCGCCCTGACACCCGACTTCGGCACCGGAAATAGAGGCGTTCGTCTTAATGATGGCGCCGATCGCTCCAGCGGTCAGCAGGAACTGATGCGCAGCATCCCGGTCGAAGTCGTCGGTAAAATCCCGGCAGTAGTGCATGACAGCCGGGATAATCCCCGCCGCACCATTCGTCGGGGCGGTCACGATGCGCCCGTGCGCGGCGTTTTCCTCATTGACAGCGAGAGCGTACAAGTTGACCCATTCCATCGCGTCAAGGCCGCGAGATGCGGAGGCCTCGTATTCGGCCGTCAATAAGCGATGTAGCCGAGGAGCGCGGCGACGAACTGATAGTCCACCTGGAAGCTCGCCTTCCGTTTTTAGGCCGTGGGCGACGCACTCTTGCATGGTGTCCCAGACCGCGTCGAGGTGAGCATCCAGGACGTCCTTGCCGTGTATCGCTTCTTCGTTCGCACGCATGAGTTCTGCGATAGATAGCTGATGAGTTTCGCACTGGCGCATTAGGGACGCACCATCGGAAAATGGGTAGGGGACGTTAACCGCATCGCGTACGGTGGCGACGCCCGCCTGGTCGCGGTTTGCTTCCATCTGCGTGCGGTCGAGGATAAAACCACCGCCAACGGAGTAGTACTCTTTACGGGAAGCGATGCGCACGCCCTCGGCGTTCCACGCATCGAAAATCAGGCAGTTTGGGTGCTTAGCGACGGGCACCGGGTTCATCGCGACTTCATAGTCGAGTTCACGCTCTGGACCTTGGATGTGCCCTCGTTCTGGAATGAGCTCACCAGGAAGCGGCCGGGTGTCCGCAGAAGTAGTAAGTGGGGTATAACCGACAAGTCCCAGTAGCACAGCTCGGTCGGTTCCGTGGCCCACACCCGTTGCCGCCAAGGAGCCTCGCAGCTCAACCTTGACTGCGGCGGGCGCTTCACTCAAATCCTCGATAAATGCAAGCGCGGCACGCATAGGGCCCACCGTATGAGAAGACGATGGGCCGATTCCGATGCTGAACAAATCAACGACGCTGACTGCATTGTGTGACATGCGCGCGATGTTACATCACCAGAAAGATTTAGCCCTTGTAGACGCCACGGTTGAGAGTGTCGCAGGCGGACATTTTGCCGGTCCTGTACCCGGACATAAACGCGGTCTTTCGCTGCTCAGAAGAACCATGTGTCCAGGTATCGGGGTTGACGTCACCGCCCGAGCGGCGTTGGATGTTGTCATCTCCGATAGCCTGTGCGGTCTCAATTGCAGCCAGGACGTCGTCTTCAGTAAGCGGCTCAAGCAATGCGTTGTCACCCTTGTCCGCGTAATGCGCCCAGATACCCGCGTAGCAGTCGGCCTGCATTTCGATAGCTACGGCAGCAGAATGCTCACCAGGATCGTTGTAGTTGCTGAGACCGAGGGTGCCCTCAATCTGCTGTACGTGGTGTCCAAACTCGTGAGCCGTCACATACATTTGCGTGAACGGTGCGTCGTTCCCGCCGAGTGCATTGAGCTGCTCAAAAAACGTGGTGTCAAAGTACGCTGTTTGGTCGGCGGGGCAATAGAAAGGACCGGTAGCTGAGGAAGCATAGCCGCAGCCAGTCTGCGTCGCGTCCCGGAACAAGGTGAGGCCTGGTTCGGTGTAGTCAAGGCCAGCTTGCTCTGGCAAAAGCGTTTTCCAAACACCGTTGACGGATACGCCGGCTGCCTCGACCCGGCAGTCGTCGTATTTGTTAGCAGCGTTGTCCTCGTTGCAATGCTCCAAGGAGTAGCTCGAATCCGGCTCTGTGCCGGATGGAGATTGCTCGATGAGATCAGCCGGATTTCCGCCCAGTGCAATAAAGAGAACTATGAGTACAAGTCCACCAATACCACCGCCTGCGGCGATTGGGACGCCACGCCGCCCACCTGAACCAGTCTTTGCGTAGCCACTTCCGCGCTGATAGTTGCTGTTAAACGTCATGGGACAAGCATGCCATAGACGCAGGCGTTTATGGGGAATTGGTACGGTCTTCGGACCCGTCCCTTCGCATGCGAGACAAAGGGGGTACACTTTCAACAGTTAATGTTGTACCTCACGTGGAAGGACGTGGAACAGACTGTGCTGCGCACTCATCTCGCGGGCGAGCTCCGCAAAGACCTTGAAGGACAAACCGTCACGCTGGCAGGTTGGGTAGGCCGTAGGCGCGACCACGGTGGCGTTATTTTTATCGACTTGCGTGACCGCTCTGGCTACGCGCAGGTGGTTTTTAGGGATTCGGAAGTCGCTGAAGCTGCGCACGATTTGCGTAGCGAGTACTGCATTCAGGTAACTGGTGTTGTTGAACCACGCCCAGAGGGCTCGGCTAACCCGAACCTTGCGTCGGGTGAGATCGAGGTCAACGTTTCTGAGCTGAAGGTGCTCAACAAGGCTGCTGCGCTGCCGTTCCAGATTGAGGACGCCTCTTCGAACGAGGTAGGCGAAGAGACTCGCTTGAAGTACCGCTACCTTGACCTTCGTCGTGAGCGACAGGCCGCAGCACTTCGCCTCCGCGCAGCGGCGAATCGCGCAGCACGTAAAGTGTTGGATGCGAATGATTTCACGGAAATTGAAACGCCAACGTTGACCCGTTCTACCCCTGAAGGTGCGCGTGATTTCCTGGTGCCGGCGCGTTTGCGCCCTGGTACCTGGTATGCATTGCCGCAGTCGCCACAGCTGTTCAAACAGCTTTTGATGGTCAGCGGCATGGAACGCTACTACCAGATCGCGCGCTGCTACCGCGACGAAGACTTCCGTGCGGACCGCCAGCCGGAGTTCACACAGCTCGATATCGAGGCCAGCTTTATCGACCAGGACGACATCATCGCTCTCGCGGAGCAGATCGTTGTTGAGTTGTGGAAGCTGATCGGCTACGAGGTCTCTACTCCGATCCCGCGCATGACATACAAAGACGCGATGGAGAAGTACGGCTCGGACAAGCCTGACCTTCGTTTCGATATTCAGCTGGTGGACTGCACTGAGTTTTTCAAGGACACGACCTTCCGCGTCTTCCAGAACGACTACGTCGGTGCCGTTGTCATGGATGGTGGCGCTTCGCAGCCCCGCCGTCAGCTTGATGCCTGGCAGGAATGGGCAAAGCAGCGCGGCGCGAAGGGCCTGGCGTACATCTTGGTGCAGGAGGACGGCGAGCTCGGTGGTCCTGTTGCGAAGAACATCACCGAGGAAGAGAAGGCCGGCATTGCAGCACACGTTGGTGCGAAGCCTGGTGACTGCATCTTCTTCGCAGCAGGTGACGCGAAGAGTGCACGTGCATTGCTCGGCGCAGCGCGAGGGGAAATCGCTCGCAAGCTTGGCCTGATTAAGGAAGGCGATTGGGCGTTTACTTGGGTGGTTGATGCTCCTATGTTCGAGCCGTCCGCTGACGCGACAGCCTCCGGAGACGTTGCGCTTGGCCACTCGAAGTGGACCGCTGTGCACCACGCGTTTACCTCGCCGAAGCCAGAATTCAAGGCAGACTTCGAGAAGAACCCAGGCGAAGCTCTGGCATACGCATACGACATTGTCTGCAACGGCAACGAAATCGGTGGCGGATCCATCCGTATTCACGAGCGAGACGTCCAGCAGCGTGTCTTCGAAGTCATGGGCATCACCGAGGAAGAAGCCAAGGAGAAGTTTGGCTTCCTGCTTGAGGCATTTGCTTACGGTGCGCCACCGCACGGCGGCATCGCATTCGGCTGGGACCGCATTGTGTCCTTGCTTGGCGGGTTTGACTCCATTCGTGACGTCATTGCCTTCCCGAAGTCCGGCGGCGGCGTAGACCCACTGACGGATGCGCCTGCGCCTATTCCAGACGAGCAGCGTAAAGAGACTGGCGTTGATTTTAAACCGAAGAAGTAGCGTCGACATTGCGCACGGATGAGCCGGCGCAATGAAACAAACGCGTGCCGGAGCGTCGGCAACCGTGTAGGTTGTTGGGGCTCCGGCTTTTCTCACAGGTGGTCGGCCTGCCGGGACTGAGCGGTAGTTTTTGAGGAGAGTAAACATGTCGCAGGGTGATCTATTCGGTAACTCCTTACCGACTAGTGGCCAGCAGACTGCCAATGATGGTAGCGCACAACGTGGCTCAGACTTTTTTGCAGCAGGTCACGGTGCACCACTCGCTGCCCGAATGCGCCCTCAGAGTTTGGATGAAGTTGCTGGGCAGCAGCATCTTCTTTCCGAGGGCAAACCTCTACGTCGACTTGTAGAAGGATCGGGTGCAGCCTCAGTGATACTTTACGGTCCACCTGGTACTGGTAAAACAACCATCGCTTCGTTGATCGCTAAAACAATGGGGCAAAACTTCGTTGGTCTTTCTGCACTGTCTTCAGGGGTGAAGGAGATCCGCGCGGTCATCGATGCAGCGCGTAGAGATTTGATCTCGGGTGAGAGTACGGTCCTGTTTATTGACGAGGTTCATCGGTTTTCTAAGACTCAACAGGATGCGCTGTTAGCTGCCGTCGAGAATCGCACGGTGTTGCTTGTAGCGGCTACGACAGAGAATCCGTCGTTTAGCGTGGTAGCCCCGCTGCTTTCACGCTCGTTGCTTCTGAAACTTGAATCCTTGTCGGCTGAAGACCTCGGCGTGGTGATTGATCGAGCGATACAAGACGAACGTGGGCTCGCGGGTTCCGTGAAGCTTGCCGACGATGCGCGAGCACAACTCATAGCCTTGGCGGGTGGAGATGCACGCCGCAGTTTGACGTACTTGGAGGCAGCTGCAGCATCAGTCGAACCGGGGGAGACAATCACTCTTGATGTCGTGAGGGAAAGCGTGAACCGTGCGGTGGTGCGTTACGACCGGGACGGCGACCAGCACTACGACGTAGTTTCCGCATTCATCAAGTCGATTCGAGGCTCAGATGTCGACGCAGCGTTGCACTATTTGGCACGGATGATTGAAGCTGGTGAGGATCCTCGCTTTATAGCGCGCAGGCTGGTCATTCATGCTTCGGAGGACATTGGTATGGCCGATCCATCAGCGTTGCAAACTGCAGTTGCCGCAGCGCAGGCGGTACAGCTGATCGGGATGCCTGAGGGTCGACTGACACTTGCACAAGCGACGATTCATTTGGCTACCGCGCCAAAATCGCCAGCAGTGATTCAGGCGATTACGCGCGCCCAGGAGGACGTGCGCGCGGGAAAGATCGGCCCGGTTCCAGCGCATTTACGGGACGGGCATTATGAGGGCGCGAAAGCGATGGGCAATGCAGTCGGTTATGTCTACCCGCATGATGACCCGAAGGGGGTAGTACAACAACAGTACATTCCCGACGGCTTAGAGGATGCGGTCTACTACACACCAACGGACCACGGTGACGAGCGAAGAATTTCCGGGTTCTTGGGTAGGCTGCGTAGGTTAGTACGTGGTTGAGGGGTAGAGTAGTTCGAGATTGATTCGAACTTGAAAGGAAACTACTCCGTGCAAACCCATGAGATTCGTGAGCGCTTTACGCAGCACTTCGTTCGTGCAGGACATACACCAGTTCCGAGCGCATCGCTTATCTTGGACGATCCGACACTGCTGTTCGTGAATGCGGGCATGGTTCCGTTCAAGCCGTATTTTCTTGGCCAACAGAACCCTCCCTTTGAACATGGGAAAGCGACTTCGATTCAAAAGTGCGTGAGAACGCTTGATATTGAAGAAGTAGGTATCACGACTCGCCACAATACGTTTTTCCAGATGGCCGGCAACTTCTCCTTCGGCCAGTATTTCAAGGAAGGCGCGATTACTCACGCATGGGAGCTGCTGACGGGCAGCGTAGAGGATGGCGGTTACGGCCTCGACCCAGAGCGGCTGTGGGTGACGGTGTATCTGGATGACGACGAGGCTGCTTCGATTTGGGAAAACAAGATCGGGGTAGATCCGTCGCATATCCAGCGAATGGGCATGGAGGACAACTTCTGGTCCATGGGTATTCCTGGGCCATGTGGTCCGTGCTCGGAGATCTACTATGACCGTGGCCCTGAATACGGTAAAGAGGGCGGGCCAATCGCTGACGATAACCGCTACATGGAGATCTGGAACTTGGTCTTCATGGAGTCGATTCGCGGTGAGGGCGACAAGAAGGGCAACTTTGAGCTCGTCGGAGAGTTGCCAAAGAAGAACATCGATACCGGGCTAGGCATCGAACGCGTTGCCTGCCTGCTGCAGGGCGTCGACAATGTGTATGAAACAGATCTGCTCCGCCCGGTTATTGACGCGGCAGTTGAGCTTACCGGCACTAAGTACGACGCAGGAGTGCACGAAGATGATGTAAGGTTCCGCGTGATTGCGGACCACTCGCGTACAGGCATGATGATCATTCTCGACGGTGTTACGCCGTCGAACGAGGGGCGCGGTTACATTCTGCGCCGCTTGCTGCGCCGAATTGTTCGCTCTGCACGTCTTCTAGGCGCAACTGGGAACGTGCTTGAGGTCTTCATGAACACCATTATGGATACAATGACGCCGTCGTTCCCGGAGATCGCGAAGAACCGGGAACGTATCCTGCGGGTTGCTTTGGCTGAAGAACGTGCCTTCTTGAAGACCCTCGAATCCGGTACACACCGATTCGACGAAACAGTCGAGCAACTGCGTGCATCCGGAGCGAAGACTCTGCCTGGCCAGCAGGCATTCGAACTCCACGACACGTACGGTTTCCCAATTGACTTGACGTTGGAGATGGCGCATGAGGCCGGACTTGACGTCGATATGGACGCATTTAACTCCGCCATGCAGGAGCAGCGAGCTCGGGCGAAGGCTGACAATAAAGCGAAGAAGCACCGTAACGTTGATGAATCGCTCTATCGGGAGTGGGTGGACAACCACCCGACCGAGTTTGTGGGCTATTCAGAACTTGAGCATGATGCCCGAGTCCTCGGTCTCGTCCGCGACGGTGACAAGGTGAACGAGGCTGCGGAAGGCGATGAGGTCGAGGTTATTCTCGACGTCACTCCGATGTACGCCGAAGCCGGTGGCCAGATGGCCGACCGCGGTCTGATTCGCGTTGGCGATACGATGTTGCAAGTTCACGACGTGCAGAAGATCGGCAAGAAACTGTGGGTGCACAAGGCAACCGTGGAACATGGCGGCATTGGCCTCGGCGATCAGGTACAAGCTGAAGTTGATGAGAAGTGGCGTCATGGGGCGCGACAGGCGCATACCGCTACCCACCTCATTCACGCTGCGCTACGTCAGGTGCTCGGCCCAACCGCTGTCCAGGCTGGTTCGATGAACAAGCCTGGCTACCTGCGTTTCGACTTCAACTACACCGAACAGCTGACTGATGCTCAGCTCCAGGAGATTGCAACCATTACGAACCAGGCGGTGGACGCAGACTTCGCGGTTAACACCATCGAAACTTCGCTATCAAAGGCGAAGGAAATGGGCGCGATGGCGCTATTCGGCGAGAACTACGGTGACCAGGTGCGGGTGGTAGAGATCGGCGGGCCGTTCTCTATTGAGCTGTGCGGTGGTACACACGTTGAGCACTCGTCACAGATTGGACCTGTTGCTGTGCTCGGCGAGTCTTCTGTTGGCTCTGGCGCACGCCGTATCGAGGCGTACTCCGGCATGGACTCCTTCCAGTACTTTTCGAAAGAAGCTGCACTGGCCTCGGGGCTCGCTGCCGAGCTCAAGACTCCAACAGGCCAGCTGCCGGAGCGCATTGCGCAGCTCACAGAGCGGCTCCGAGCTGCTGAAAAAGAGATTGAGAATTTGCACCGTCAGCAGTTGCTGTCGAAGACTGGCGAGTTCTTGGACCGCGCAGAGACCATTGGTGCGTACAAGGTGATTGCTGCGAAGCTGCCCGACGGTATCGAAGCTGGCGATGTTCGCACCTTGGCGAACGACCTTCGCGGAAAGCTGGAAGGTGAGGCCGCGGTCATTGCGCTGGCCTCTGATAACGGCGGCAAGGTGCCGTTCGTGTTTGCGGCTACCAGTGCGGCGGTAGAGAGCGGGATCAAGGCTGGCGAACTTGTGAAGTCCTTCGGTGAATACGTCAACGGGCGCGGTGGCGGCAAGCCGAACCTTGCTCAGGGCTCCGGCTCTTCCGCTGATGGTATCGATGCCGGCTTCAAGGCAATCCGCGACGTACTTGGTGCCTAAGCCCCGTAAGCACGGATCAATAGTGCGACACGCCGTATTTGGATATCCGTTGTCCCAAAAAACCAGTAGGTTTTAAGGGAAGGCACAGAGTAAACGGTTGGAGTGATGGTATGACGGTGCAGCCCGATCGCCCCGGGGTTCAAGATCCCGGGCCGGGACGTCGCCTCGGAATTGACGTCGGTACAGTTCGTATCGGTGTCGCATCGTCAGACCGTGATGCAAAGCTAGCGACTCCACTTGAGACTGTTGCCCGTGTTACAGGATTTAAAGATCGCGACGGAGCAGATATCGATAGAATCATCGACATCATCGACGAGTACAAGATCGTTGAAGTTGTTGTTGGTCTGCCACGCGATTTAAAAGGTCACGGCTCACGTAGCGTCAAACACGCGAAAGAGATCGCGTTCCGGATTAGGCGACGATCTGGGCTTCCCGTAAGAATGGCTGATGAACGTCTAACAACTGTTGCTGCAGCTCACGCCTTGCGTGCGAGCGGCGTGAACGAGCGCGCTGGTCGTAGTGTGATTGATCAAGCTGCGGCGGTTGAGATTTTGCAATCCTGGCTGGACGGCCGAACGAATTACTTCAAGGAGAATCAATCGTGACGACCCCAACAACCTCGAAACGACGTACACGGGGCACGGCGGTGCTCGTAACGTCGATCTTGCTGATCATTGGATTGATTGCCTGGATCGCGGTGATGCGTAACGGCACGAACGCCGATTTTAACGGTACCGGTAATGGTGAGGAACAAGTCGTCGAGATCCCCGAGGGCTCGAACATTTCGTCGCTGGGTCCTGAGCTTGAAGAACGTGGCATTGTTGCTTCGAACGGAGCGTTCCAGACTGCAGCTGCGAATAATGCGGACTCGGACAACATTCAGCCTGGATTTTACCGCTTGGAAGGTGAGATGAGTGCGGACAGTGCCGTGGCTGCGCTGCTCGACCCATCTAAGCGCGTAACGCCACTACAGGTTTATGGGGGTGCAACGCTCATGGATGTCAACGTCGTTGGTGGGCAACGGCGTCTTGGTATCTTGTCCATGATTCAGCAAGTTTCTTGTGGTGAAGAAGTCAAACCTGGTTGCGTTACTGTTGAAGAGCTGCACCACGTTGCGGCCGATGCGGATCCGGCGAGCCTCGGCGTTCCAGAGTGGGCACTCGAGGTAGTGAACGCTCGAGCGGGAGACGCGAAACGTCTTGAAGGACTTATTGCTCCGGGTGAGTACATCGTGGATCCAGGGGCGTCTGCCGATGCCGTGCTCACTGATTTGATTACGCGATCTGCAAAGCAGTATGAAGCGACAGACATAGTCACGAGGGCAAAGTCAGTTGGATTGACTCCGTACGAACTCGTCGTAGCTGCATCTCTGGTTGAGCGTGAGGCTCCTGCCGGAGAGTTCGATAAGGTGGCTCGAGTTATCCTGAACCGTCTCAAAGAGCCTATGCGTCTCGAGTTTGACTCGACCGTCAACTATGGGTTGCCCTCTGTTGAGGTTGCGACGTCACGTGAGGACCGTGAGCGGGTCACTCCTTGGAACACGTACGCGATGGATGGACTACCGCAAACGCCGATTGCATCACCATCGATGGAAGCAATTGAGGCGATGGAGCGGCCTGCAGAAGGTGATTGGCTGTTCTTTGTGACCATCGATAAGGATGGCACGACAGTCTTTAACCGCACTTTTGATAAGCATTTGGAGGATACGCAGCGCGCGTATGACTCTGGCATTCTCGATTCTCAGCGCGAAGGAAATCGGGAGCAGTAATGTACCAAGCAGCCGTCCTCGGTTCCCCGATTAAGCATTCACTCTCACCGGTCTTGCACCACGCTGGGTATAAGGCTCTGGGGCTCGATGATTGGCGTTACACAAGGATTGAGTGCGTCGAAGCAGACCTTCCCAGGGTCGTGCTTGAGGCGGACGAGAGTTTCCAAGGGTTTTCAGTTACGATGCCCGGCAAGTTTGCTGCGTTAAAGGTCGCGGATCGGGCAACCGATCGGGCAATTGCGATCGGGTCCGCGAACACCCTGGTCCGCACACACCAGGGGTGGCGGGCGGATAACACTGACTGCGAAGGAGTGCTGTACGCGCTTCGCCGTTTGCTTGGCGGAGCAGATATCCAACGAGCGGTCGTGATCGGCGCCGGCGGTACTTCTCGGGCTGTGATTTGGGCCCTTCGGGAACGAGGGGTTGAGGAAATTACTGTTATCAATCGTTCAGATAGGAGCGGCGAGCTTCGAGGACTGACGGAAGGCATTAGGTGCAACTTCGTATCTTTTGACAGTGATCTTTTCAAAGTTACGGCTGCTGCTGACGTGGTTGTTTCGACTGTCCCCGCAGATACGCTGCGGCCCTATGTTCAGCAGCTGGCTCACGCCCCGTTGCTCGACGTCATATATGATCCGTGGCCGACTCCGCTGGTATCCCAATCTGCTGCGAACGGTTACAAAGCAGTCGGGGGGCTGACGATGCTAGCGGGGCAGGCGTTCTCACAGTTCGAACAGTTCACGGGACGCAATGCGCCGCGTGAAGAAATGGAAACGGCGCTCGTGGAGCATTGGAACGCGCTAGAGCAGCAAAGTCACTAGAAGATGGCGGGGGGAGTTGTTTGGGGCGCGGTCGCTCTGGGGTTGGCCTGGTCGATAGTGACATGCTGGTACGACCTGAAATACGCGCGGTTGCCTAATTGGCTCACGCTGCCACTGTGCGTTGTGGCTGTCATTGCCGTCGCGTTCGAGCCCTTCTTATCTGTGGGTATGCTTTGGCCTGCTACCTATTTGCTGTTTGGACAGGGCATTGGTGGCGGTGACATCAAACTCGCGCTTCCACTGGGCGTTGCTTCAGCAGCGGCTGGTGGATTCATCGGTGTTATGGCGGCGTTGTTTATAAGCAGCTTCTGCACGGTATGTTTCGCGTTACTCGTAAGGTCTCACCGTGTTCCACATGGCCCGTCGATGCTATTGGCGAGTTGGGCAGTAATTGGAATCTATGCCGGAAACTGCATCTTCTCATGAGAAGTGTGACAGAATAGCCATCATGTTTCGCTGGACCACTGCCGGAGAATCCCACGGCCAAGCCCTGATCGCACTTGTTGAGGATATGCCTGCTGGCGTGCCAATTACTGAGCAGGAGATCGCACATCAGCTCGCTCGTCGCCGTCTCGGGTACGGACGCGGCGCGCGGATGAAGTTTGAGCAAGACAAGCTGGAGCTGCTCGCTGGAGTTGTGCACGGCACCACGATTGGTAGTCCGATCGCGATTCAGATCGGCAATACCGAGTGGCCAAAGTGGACGACGATTATGTCTCCGCATCCGTTGGATACTTCGAATGAAGATGTGCAGAAGGCCATGTCGTCTGGGCGTGGTGCAAAGTTGACTCGTCCGCGACCAGGGCATGCGGATCTTCCAGGCATGATCAAATACGGATTCGATTCGGCACGACCTGTGCTTGAGCGTTCGTCAGCACGTGAAACGGCTGCGCGAGTCGCCGCAGGAGCGGTTGCGCGTGCGCTTTTGCGTGAGGCCCTGGGCGTTGAGGTGTTTTCGCACGTGGTTTCAATTGGGGACTCAGTGCCTGATCGTGACGTGTTGCCTTCCTTTGCTGACATTGATGCTATCGACGCCTCTCCGGTACGTGCCGCGAGCAAGGAAGCAGAAGCCTCGATGGTTGCGTGTATCGAATCCGCAAAGAAAGCAGGGGACACCTTGGGTGGAGTCGTCGAGGTAATTGTCGACGGCCTCCCTATCGGCCTGGGCTCCCACATCTCTGGGGAAGCACGCCTCGACGCTCAGCTTGCGGGCGCCTTGATGAGCATTCAATCCGTGAAGGGCGTCGAAATCGGAGATGGTTTTGAGACTGCTACGCGCAGAGGGTCGCAAGCGCACGACGAGATTACGTTGAAAGATGGCCGGGTTCAGCGGCTGTCTAACCGAGCCGGTGGCCTTGAGGGTGGTATGACCAACGGTGAGCAGCTTCGTGTGCGAGCTGCCTTCAAGCCGATTTCTACGGTGCCTCGCGCGCTGCAATCTATCGATATGGCTACCGGAGCGGAGGCCACAGGTATTCACCAGCGATCCGATATCTGTGCTGTCCCAGCGGGAGGCGTGGTTGCAGAGGCGATGGTGGCACTTGTGCTTGCGGAAGCGACATTGAAAAAGTTCGGTGGGGACAGTCTCGACGAGTTGAGGCGTAATATTGCGTCGTATCAGCAATACGTTGCGCAGCGCTTCCGTTTTGATGGGGAGTAGTCCGCAAAGAAAGGATGACTGTGAACGCAGATACAGGTTCCCGACCAGCCATAGACGAGGTTCTAGGGTCGTGCGAGTCCGGTATTCCAAAAGTCGTGCTTGTTGGCCCTCCAGGCGCTGGGAAGACGACGATTGGGCGTCGATTAGGGAGGGCATTGAACCTTCAGTTCGTGGATTCTGATTCGATAATCGAACAAGCTGAAGGTAAACCGTGCGGTGAAGTCTATGCATCGTTGGGGGAGGATGCGTTTCGTGATCTTGAGTACGAGGTTGTGAAGCAGGTATTAGGGAGCAAGGGCGTTGTGAGCCTAGGCGGTGGCGCTGTGGTTCGGCCTGAGACTAGAGCTCTGTTAGAAAACCACCTTGTCGTGTGGGTTGACGTCGGGGTGAAAGAGGGCACTCGACGGACTGCAGGAGACGGGACTCGTCCAGTGTTGGCAGCAGAAGACCCTGAAGCGCGTTACCAGGCGTTGCTTACTGAACGTGAGCCGTTCTACCGCGAGGTTGCTGACTACCGCGTCCGCACTGACGATCGTCCGCCACAGCGCATCGTTGCTGAAGTGTTAGGCGTCATCGATAGCGAATAGAACGATTCCTAGAGAGAAGAGAGGCAAGTCATGGCCGTAGTGGATGTTTGTGGGCCCCAGCCGTATCAGGTCTTCATCGACCACGACACAACTATGAAGGTCGGTATTCGCGTGCAGGAGCTTGGGGCGAGGAAGGCCCTGATCGTGCATCAGCCTCCGCTAGCTGCCGTTGCACGAAGTATCGCGCAAGACTTAGAAAACAATAACATTGAACCCCACCTGGCGGCCGTCCCTGATGCGGAGGACGGCAAGAGCATTGCGGTTGCAAGTGAACTTTGGGATGTTCTTGGGCGTGCCGGTTTCTCGAGGCAGGACGCCGTGGTCACTGTGGGCGGCGGTGCAGCAACTGATATGGGTGGATTTATCGCTGCTACTTGGATGCGTGGCATTGACGTCGTGCATGTCCCAACTACATTGCTAGCAATGGTGGACGCCGCAGTAGGCGGGAAGACTGGGATGAACACAGCGGAAGGTAAGAACCTGGTCGGTGCATTTCATGAGCCGAAGGGCGTCTTCATCGACTTGGAACGCGTGTACACCCTTCCAGAAGAAGAGATCGTGTCTGGCTCCGCGGAGTTGATCAAGACGGGTTTTATCGCTGACCCAAAGATTTTGGATCTATTCCAGGAGGGTGCCTCTCGTCACTGGTCTGAGCTCATCGAGCGCTCTGTCGCTGTCAAAGCAGGCGTTGTCTCCAAGGACCTCAAAGAGTCGGGGCTCCGTGAAATCTTGAACTATGGGCACACGCTTGGTCATGCAATCGAGCGACGCGAGCAGTATCGTTGGCGGCACGGAAATGCTGTTGCTGTGGGAATGATGTTCGTTGCGTACCTTGCGCTGCAGCGGGGACTTATCGACGAATCGGTTGTTTCGCTACACCGTACGATCCTTGAAGCGGCTGGGTTGCCAACGCGCTACGAACATGGCGTGTTCGATGAGCTCTATGAGGGAATGACCCGCGATAAGAAGAATAAGAACGGGCACATTCGGTTCGTGGTACTCGATGGTATCGGTTCTTGTACACGAATCGAAGATGCCACCAAAGAAGAGATGCGTGCTGCTTACGAAGCCATGATGGGGGACTAGCGCGATGATGATCCTTGTTCTCAACGGACCAAACTTGGATAGACTCGGCAAGCGGCAGCCCGAAATCTATGGCGCCGAAACCTTGGAGACACTCACACAGCGGCTGCAGAGCAAGGCTACAGCGGCAGGCGTGGATGTTGAGGTTCGTCAGTCCAACCACGAGGGCGACTTGATCGATTGGGTGCACGAGGCGGCTGACAGTAAATGGCCTGTCATCATTAATCCGGGCGGTTTTACGCATACATCAGTGGCGCTGCGCGATGCTGTTGTTGAGTTGGGAGACGGTCCGGGGTTTGTGGAGGTGCACATTTCGAATATTTTCTCGCGTGAGGCCTTCCGACATCATTCGTATTTGTCGCCGTTAGCGCGTGGCGTAATTGCCGGTCTTGGTCTGGAAGGTTACGAGCTTGCAATGCAAGTATTTATCAACGACTTGAAGGAGTCCCAATGGGTTTAGCAGATACTCGATTTGAAAACCGGCGCCGTAAGCTGGCGTCTCTTTTAGCTGGTCACCGGATCGACGACATGTTAGTAACCCATTTGACGCATGTCCGTTACTTGTCTGGATTCTCTGGTTCCAATGGTGCGCTATTGATCTCCAAAGACCGCTCAGCTCGTATCACAACAGACGGGCGATACGCGACGCAGGTCGCAGAAGAAGTTCCTGATATCGAGGCAACTATCACTCGAAAAGTCGCCACCGAACTGCTGAGCGTAGTTGTGGAGGGCCACCGCGTTGGGTACGAAGCAGACTATGTCAGTGCATCGCAGCTTGAGGCTCTGAAGCAGGCTTGTCCTGAAGGGGTGACGTTGGTGCCTGTCGCGCAACAAATCGAGGGAATTCGGTTAGTGAAAGATGAACTGGAGCTTCAACGCTTGGCTGAGGCCGCGGAGCTGGCATCGACAGCGCTTCGCGAACTAGTTGACGCCGGTGAGCTCGCAGCAGGACAGTCAGAGCGCCAAGTCGCTGCCAACTTGGAATACCGGATGCGATTGCTTGGCGCTGATCGCCCGAGCTTTGACACGATTGTCGCGTCGGGTTTGAATTCGGCTAAGCCGCACCATGGTGCCTCTGACCGCGTGATCGAAGACGGTGACTTTGTCACGATTGATTTCGGAATGTACCGTGCAGGGTTCAACTCCGACATGACAAGAACATTTGCGGTGGGGGAACCTTCTGCGTTTCTCCGCGAAATCTACGAGGTTACTCGTGAATCCCAGCAAGCAGGTGTCGAGGCGGCTGTTGCAGGTGCGAAGTTAGTCGACGTAGACAAAGCATGTAGAAGCATCATTGAAGACGCGGGCTACGGCGAATACTTCGTGCACTCGACGGGTCACGGTATCGGGTTGGATGTGCACGAGGGACCATACGCGGCGCTGACTGGCACTGGAGAGCTAGAACCATCGATGACCTTGACCATCGAACCGGGTATTTACGTTCCTGGGAAGGGAGGTGTCCGAATTGAGGACACCCTGATTATCACCAGCGGTGCACCACGTATTATCACCCAGTTCCCCAAGGAACTCATCGTGCTGTAGCATAATTGTGATTGCGAGAGCACATCTATTGTTAGAAAGAAGGAAGGCTTCAAGTGGCAACTACTGCTGATTTTAAAAACGGTTTGGTTCTGTTGGTAGATGGGAAACTCCAGCAGATTGTTGAGTTCCAGCATGTGAAGCCCGGTAAAGGCCCAGCTTTCGTTCGTACTAAGTTGAAGGATGTTGTCTCCGGCAAAACCGTGGACAAGACCTGGAACGCTGGCGTTAAGGTTGACACGGCAACGGTTGACCGCCGTGACATGACCTACCTGTACAACGACGGAACCAACTACGTGGTCATGGACGACAAGACCTTTGAGCAGTTCGAGCTTCCAGAAGAGAAGTTCGGTGATGCCGCAAAGTTCCTGCTGGAAAACATGCATGTCCAGGTCTCGTTCTACGAGGGCGACGCACTGTTTGCAGAACTACCGATCTCGGTCGATCTCAAGGTCGAGCACACCGAGCCGGGTCTGCAGGGCGATCGCTCCACCGGTGGCACCAAGCCTGCAACCCTGGAGACCGGCGCCGAAATTCAGGTCCCACTGTTTCTTGAGACCGGTAATGTAGTGAAGGTTGATACGCGTACTGGTGAATACCTTTCGCGTGTGAACAACTAATGGAGAATTTCAAACGCCATGGCGCACGATACCGTGCGCGTCGTAGAGCCGTCGATATCCTCTTTGAAGCCGAAGCTAGAGACATCGACCCGGTTGCTATTGTCGAAGACCGAGAGACGCTGTCTCAGAACCCGCTGAATCAAATTGCCCCGGTGGCTCCGTATACCCGGACCATCGTGGAGGGCGTGGCCCTTCAGCTCGATGATATTGACGACGCAATCGAGAAGTTTCTCAGCAGCGATTGGGAGTTGGATCGAATCCCCGCAGTGGATCGGCAGATCTTGCGCGTAGGTATCTGGGAGATCCTGTTCAACGCAGAGGTTGATGTCCCAATCACGATCTCGAATGCGGCTGAATTAGCTACGCAGTACTCAGGCGCGAAAGCGGCGCCGTATATCCACGCGGTGCTCGACGGAGTAATTCAATCGCAATCTGAAAATGCTCCAATGTCTCAGACTCACGCAGAAGAACCTGCTGACGGTCAGGAGGGCGAGGAAGCTTAACGAGTTTTCCGCTGTAAAAAAGTGGGAGGCAACGAATCAACGCGTTGCCTCCCACTTTTTAGTTTCCGCGTTGAGCGGCTTCAGCGATCGTTTCTGATAGCACTTTCATCATATTTTGTGCATAGAGCACCTGGTCGACACTACGGCGGAGAGCACTCGAAAGTTGTTCATCGGTCATGCCCGCGGCAACGTGTATCTCGCTTTCAGAACGGACAACTAGTGTCTCCCCTCTGTTTGCCACAACCGCGCGGCAACCGAGCAGCGAAGAGTTCGTCTGGTTCGCGGCGAGATAGAGTGAGGGATCTGTGGAGTCGGAAGGAACGTCTGTTTCGGCATCGGCGCGGACGATCAACACGGTGTCCAGGAGTACAAACAAGACATGGAAATCATTCAGGTTTGCATGCGCGACGCGCCCTGTCGGATCATCGGACAGTTCGATGCCGTGACCCCGCATTTGTTCAATGATGCGTTCGATCGTTACCTGGGGTGTAGAAGTACTAGTGCTCAACGTGGGGGTCCTTCCAGTTCACTAACGTGGGAAATGACGTTTCCAGAAAATCAAAAGCCTGCAGTGTTGATTCGATCGATGTGACGATAAATGCGCCCAATTGATCTGGTGTTAACCCGTTTGTGACGTCTGTCGTACGGATTGCGCTCACCGCCAGCGATGGTGCATCGCTTCCTGTTTCGTTTTCGAAGAAACGCAAGGTTGGCGCAAAATGGGTTTGGTTATGTTCGTTCATTGCCAAGAGCAAGTGTGAAGCCATTTCTTGTGGCACAGCACCGCGCCAAATGGATTCGAAAATCAGATAACTATCATCCAAAGCGCACACAGTCGCGCAGTTGACGAATCCGCTTCGCAAAATATTTTCTTCAATGCGGTACTCAAGGTCCTCATTTTCAAAAATGGCTGCAACATCTGCAAGCGAAACCGGACTGGGCTGGTCAGGGATTTGTTGCGTCGTCATTGTTCCAACCCTACCAATCATTCGTCGGCCAACTACCTATGCGGAATCCTGAGAAAACTTGGCGGGTACACCTGTATAGGGGAAGCGAGCAATCTAGTGAAGAGAATTATTGACCGATATAGCGAGACGCCTTTGTGAAGGTGCTAAGATTCTGACCAGTCTCAGCATAGACAAATACCAATTTCGACATCCTTTAAATTCCGCACAGCGAGGCGGGGAAGGAGGTTCGATGAGTGACAAGCAACGCGTGACGTCTGCGCTATTAAATGAGCGTGACGTTGAGCGAACAATTGCACGCATCGCGCACCAGATCATTGAAAAGAATGCGCTTGATTCGGAGTCTTCAGACACTCCAGTCCTATTGGGTATTCCTTCGGGGGGAGTGCCACTAGCAGAGCGGATCGCGGATGCGATTCAGTCGTTTACCGGGATCACCGTCCCCGTAGGCAGCCTGGATATTACGCTGTACCGAGACGATCTCCGAGACAAGCCTCATAGGGCGCTAATGCCGACGAACATTCCGGTTGAGATCAATAACGCAACGATAATCCTCGTAGATGATGTTTTGTTTTCCGGTCGGACCATCCGCGCGGCACTCGATTCGTTGCGGGATCTTGGGCGACCACGCACTATTCAGCTTGCAGTCCTAGTTGATCGTGGACACCGCCAACTACCAATTCGCGCCGACTACGTTGGCAAGAACATTCCAACCGCCATTGCTGAAGATGTCACGGTGTCTCTGACCCCAATTGATGACATCGATGCGGTGACGCTGACCAAGGAGGTCACCACCGAATGAAGCACCTGATTTCGATCGACGATCTCAGCGTTAACGACATTCACCTCATCATGGATGAGGCAGATCGGTTCCGAGAAACCCTCGAGGGTCGCGAGATTAAAAAGCTACCAACGCTGCGTGGACGTACGATCTTCACGCTGTTTTACGAGAATTCAACGCGCACGCGCTCCTCATTCGAGACTGCAGGTAAGTGGATGAGCGCTGACGTCATCAATATTTCTGCGTCCTCTTCTTCCGTGAAGAAGGGCGAGTCGCTGAAGGATACGGCCTCGACGATCGCTGCAGTCGGCGCTGACGCCATTGTCGTTCGCCACCCATCGTCTGGAGCAGCGAAACTCATTGCTGACTGGGTTCCTAATGTATCTGTCGTCAATGCGGGCGATGGCCAGAACCAGCACCCGACGCAGGCGCTCCTTGATGCGGTAACGATGCGTCAGAAGATTGGTGAAATCGCCGGCAAGAAAATCATCATTGTCGGCGATATTTTGCATTCAAGGGTCGCACGCTCCAACGTGCAACTGCTGTCGAAGCTTGGCGCGGATGTCGTACTCGTTGCACCACCAACCCTGTTGCCAGTTGGGGCGGAGGACTGGCCATGCCGTATCAGTTACGACTTTGATGCCGAGATTCCAGACGCGGACGTTGTAATGATGCTGCGCGTTCAGGCAGAGCGTATGCATGGCGGGTTTTTCCCATCGCACCGCGAGTACGCCACGCTGTTCGGACTCAGCAAACAGCGAGCACAGCAAATGAAACCTGGCGCCATCATCATGCACCCGGGCCCAATGCTGCGCGGTATGGAAATCAACTTTGATGTTGCAGACCGCGAAAATACTGCTGTACTGCAGCAGGTCTCAAATGGTGTTTATACGCGAATGGCTGTGCTGTTCGCTTTGTTGGCTGGAGAGGATAGCTAGAAATGTCAGTAATTGCATTGACAAACGTTCGGCCATACGGCGAATCCACCGTAAACGTCCTGATCAAAGATGGGCAGATTGCTTCGGTAGGGGAAGACGTCGATACCTCGAAGGCTGACGAAGTACTAGATGGTCAGGGTTGGGTGCTGCTGCCTGGCCTGGTGGACATGCACGTCCACCTCCGTGAGCCGGGCAGGGAAGATACGGAAACCATCGCCACAGGTTCCGACGCAGCTGCGAAGGGCGGTTTTACAGCCGTGTTTACGATGGCTAATACGCGGCCGGTGATTGACCAGCCATTCCTTGCTGAAGCGGTGTGGAACAAGGGGCAAAGCTACGGTAAGTGTGACGTGTACCCGGTTGGATCTATCACGCAAGGGCTTGAGGGCAAGCAGCTCACCGAGATGGGATTGATGTCGAAGTCCCATGTTCGTATGTTCTCGGACGACGGAAAATGCGTAAACGATCCACAAATCATGCGGCGCGCAATTGAATATGCGAAAGCATATGATGTGCTGCTCGCACAACACGCCGAGGATCACCGTCTGACTGAAGACGCCAGCGCTCACGAAGGGCCAATGGCTGCGAAGCTGGGCCTTCGTGGATGGCCGCGCGTAGCTGAAGAATCGATTGTCGCCAGGGATATGATCATGTCGCGCGATTACGGCGGACGTCTCCACGTCTGCCACGCTTCGACGGAAGGAACTGTTCAGCTCTTGCGCCTGGCGAAGCAGCATTCCTCAAAGATTACGGCGGAGGTTACACCGCACCATCTGCTGTTGACAGATGAGAAGCTGGAAACGTTTAACGGAAACTTCCGGGTAAACCCGCCGCTGCGTGAGCACAGAGACACAATTGCGCTTCGTGACGCTTTGCTGAACGGGATTATTGACGTAGTTGCGACGGACCATGCCCCGCACGGTTCGGAAGAAAAGTGTGTGGAGTTTGAACACGCGAAGCCAGGCATGCTGGGGCTCGAGACATCGCTGGCAATCATCGCGCGTGTCTTCGTTGAAGCGGGGTTGGCGGACTGGCGGTTCGTCGCAAAGGTAATGAGTGAGAGACCAGCTGAGATTTTGAGGCTGGAGGACCAGGGGAGACCGATTACTGCTGGCGAACCAGCAAACCTCACCTTGGTCGACCCGAATTCGCCGTGGACGGTAGAGCCGGAAGAGTTGGCGTCGAAGGCCTCGAACACACCATACGAGGGAATGCAGTTTAATGCGCAGGTCAAAATGACGATGCTGCGTGGAGCTATTACGTACCAAGCTGATAACGAGTAAAGGAACTAAACAATATGGTTAATGAACGTATCCCAGCGCTTCTCGTGCTTGGCGACGGAAAGGTTTTTCGAGGCTTCTCATTTGGGGCGAAGAAGCAGGTCTTCGGAGAGGCAGTGTTTAGCACCGCGATGACGGGCTACCAGGAAACGATGACTGACCCGTCCTACCACAAGCAGATCGTGACCCTTACGGCCCCACAGATCGGCAACACCGGTTGGAACGACGAAGACAATGAGTCCCACGACAACAAGATCTGGGCTGCTGGCCTTGTGATCCGCGATCTTTCCACCGTGCACTCGAGCTGGCGCGCAAAGCGCAGCCTTGCAGAACAGATGGAAAACGAAGGTATCCCGGGCGTCTACGGGGTGGACACTCGTACTCTGGTGCGTCATCTCCGCAATCACGGCTCTATTGCGGCAGGAATTTTCGTCGGTGAAGACACCGAGCGTCCAGTCGATGAGCTAGTGAAGCTGGTGAACGAGCAGCCTGCGATGGCTGGGGCAGACCTCAGCGAAGAGGTCTCGACGAAGCAGCCGTACACTATCCCCGCTGAAGGCGAGAAGCGTTACACCGTCGTCGCCTACGACATGGGTATTAAGACTGCTACGCCTATGCAGTTTGCACAACGGGGCATTGAGACCGTCGTGGTGCCGGCAAATACTCAGCTAAAGGATATTGAACAGTACCGACCGGATGGTGTGTTCGTCTCGAACGGTCCAGGAGACCCATCCACCGCAGACGAAATGGTGGCGATTGTTCGCGATATTATCGCTGCTGAGATTCCGTTCTTCGGGATCTGCTTCGGTAACCAAATCTTAGGTCGTGCGCTTGGCCTCGAGACATACAAGCTGCGCTACGGCCACCGGGGAGTCAACGTTCCGGTGAAGAACCTGCGCACGGGAAAGATTGATATCACGAGCCAAAATCACGGTTTTGCCCTCCGCGGCAAGGAAGGCGACACATTCGAGACAGATTTCGGCCCGGCGTCCATCACACATGTCTGCCTGAACGATGGCACCGTCGAAGGCGTGGCATTGGACAACAACATGGCGTACTCCGTGCAGTATCACCCCGAATCAGCCGCCGGACCGCACGATGCGAACCCGCTGTTTGACCAGTTCATCTCGTTGATGGACTCGAAGAGCCCGAACAACCAGTAACCAGCATTAGAGGAGATTCACACAATGAAGCGCGAAGATATCAACCATGTGATGGTTATTGGCTCCGGGCCAATCGTTATTGGCCAGGCGTGCGAGTTTGACTACTCGGGGACGCAGGCGTGCCGCGTCCTGAAGGAAGAAGGTCTACGAGTCACGCTCATTAACTCGAACCCGGCAACGATCATGACGGACCCGGAGTTTGCGGATCACACCTATGTTGAGCCGATTGACCCAAGCTACATCGACATGATCTTGGCCCGTGAAGCAGAGCAGGGGCATCCAGTCGATGCGATTCTGCCAACGCTCGGCGGTCAAACTGCCTTGAACGCAGCGATCCAACTTGAGCGCCAGGGTATCCTGGCAAAGCATAACGTGGAGCTTATTGGCGCAAACATCGATGCAATTGAGCGCGGTGAGGATCGGCAGAAGTTCAAGGACATCGTCGAGAAGATCGGCGGTGAATCTGCCCGCTCACGCGTGTGCTACTCGATGGGTGAAGTCCACGAGACTGTCCAGGAGCTTGGGCTTCCGGTCGTTGTCCGTCCTTCCTTCACCATGGGCGGTCTTGGCTCTGGTCTCGCGTTCACCATGGAGGACCTTGACCGCATCGCAGGTGGAGGACTTGACGCCTCCCCGGAGGCAAATGTGCTGATCGAGGAGTCTATTCTCGGCTGGAAAGAGTTCGAGCTTGAGCTTGTCCGCGACCGCAATGACAACGTCATAGTGGTCGCCTCAATCGAGAACGTTGATGCGCTTGGTGTCCACACAGGTGACTCTGTCACCGTCGCGCCGGCTATGACGCTGACGGATAGGGAGTTTCAGACCATGCGTGATCAGGGTATCGCCATTATCCGCGAAGTGGGCGTCGATACGGGTGGCTGCAATATTCAGTTCGCGGTGAACCCAACTGACGGGCGCATCATCACAATTGAGATGAACCCACGTGTCTCTCGCTCTTCGGCTCTTGCGTCGAAGGCGACGGGCTTCCCGATTGCAAAGATCGCCTCCAAGCTGGCTATTGGCTACACGCTGGATGAGATTCAAAACGACATCACCGGGGTGACCCCAGCCGCGTTTGAGCCGACGCTCGACTACGTCATCGTCAAGATGCCTCGCTTTACGTTCGAGAAGTTCCCTGGATCAGACGAGACGTTGGGCACCTCGATGAAGGCTGTTGGCGAAGCAATGGGCATTGGGCGCAACTACATCCAAGGCTTGAATAAGGTCATGCGGTCAATGGAAGAGAAGCCGAACGGTTTCTGGACGAAGCCGGATAGCTACTTTGCTGAAGGCCGTGAGAATGATGTGGATGCTGTCCTCCAGGATCTGCGCGTCCCGACCGATAAGCGCATGTACGATGTTGAACTCGCGCTGCGCTTGGGCGCGAGCATCGAGCAGGTCTACGAAGCCAGTGGGATTGACCCGTGGTTCCTCGCTGAGTTGGCAGCGCTCGTTGAGTTCCGCCAGGCGCTTATCGACGCCCCCGTTCTCGACGCTGAGCTGCTCCGTGAAGCGAAGGTTTTCGGGCTCTCTGATGCACAGATTGCTGCCCTTCGCCCTGAGTTAGCCGGTGAAGATGGCGTACGTTCGCTCCGGTGGTCTCTTGGTGTCCACCCTGTATACAAGACCGTTGATACTTGCGCGGGTGAGTTCGAAGCACAGACGCCGTATCATTACTCCGCTTACGAATGGGATCCTGAGGCAGAGTCTGAGGTTGCCTCCTCCGATAAGGAGAAGGTGCTGATCCTGGGCTCCGGCCCGAACCGCATCGGTCAAGGCATAGAGTTTGACTACTCGTGCGTCCACGCCGCGCTGGAGCTCTCGCGGGTTGGCTACGAGACAGTGATGATCAACTGCAACCCGGAGACCGTTTCCACTGACTACGACACGGCTGACAGGCTCTACTTCGAGCCTCTGACATTCGAAGATGTCATGGAGATCTATCGCGCTGAGTCTCTGTCTGGCACGGTTGCAGGCGTTATCGTGCAGTTGGGTGGTCAGACGCCACTCGGGCTCGCGCAGCGACTCGCCGACGCCGGGGTACCGGTAGTCGGAACTACCCCCGAGGCCATCGATTCCGCGGAAGACCGCGGCGAGTTTGGCAAAGTGCTCGACGCTGCCAAACTGCCTGCGCCAGCGTACGGTACCGCCGTTTCTTTCGAAGAGGCACGTCGTGTAGCAAATGAGATTGGATACCCCGTCCTTGTTCGTCCTTCCTACGTGCTGGGCGGTCGAGGCATGGAGATTGTCTACGACGAGCAAAGCCTTGAAGACTACATCAATCGCGCAACCGAACTCTCGCCGGATCACCCAGTGCTTGTTGACCGCTTCCTGGATTCCGCGATTGAGATCGACGTCGACGTGCTGTCGGATGGTAAGGACGTCTACCTCGGTGGCGTCATGGAACACATCGAGGAAGCCGGCATCCACTCCGGCGATTCGGCCTGTGCACTACCCCCGATGACCATTGGGCCAGAGGATATTGAAAAGGTGCGTCGTTCTGCAGAGGCGTTGGCGCACGGTATCGGTGTTACTGGTCTGATGAACGTACAGTTCGCGTTGAAAGACGACATTCTCTACGTCATTGAAGCCAACCCGCGTGCGTCGCGAACCGTTCCTTTCGTGTCGAAGGCGACCGGCGTACACCTAGCCAAGGCGGCTGCTCGTGTGATGATGGGTGCGACCATCGCAGAGCTGAAGGCCGAAGAGATGATCCCGAGTGACTACGACGGTGGCTCGCTGCCACTTGATCACCCAATCGCAGTGAAAGAGGCCGTGTTGCCGTTCAACCGCTTCCGTCGGCCGGACGGTGCGATGCTCGACACCATCCTTGGTCCAGAGATGAAGTCGACTGGCGAAGTGATGGGCTTAGCGCCGTCGTTCGGAGTTGCCTACGCGAAGGCTGAGGCGGCAGCCTTTGGCGCACTTCCGACGGAAGGCACAGTATTCGTTTCTGTCGCTAACCGTGACAAGAGAACCCTGATTTTCCCAATTCAGCGCCTTTCCACAATGGGATTCAAGATTCTGGCTACAGGCGGCACAGCCCAAATGCTGCGAAGGAATGGGATCCCTTGCGAGATCGTATTGAAGGCCTCAGACGTCCGAAACGGGGCGGAAGGCAAATCGATCGTCGACTGCATTAACGATGGTGAGATTGACCTGATTCTGAACACGCCCGCAGGATCTTCAGGTGCACGCCACGACGGATACGATATCCGCGCCGCAGCCGTTGCACACGGCGTACCACTCATGACGACAGTTCAGGGCGTTACCGCCGCGGTCCAAGGTATCGAAGCGCTTCGTGACAATGAAATCGCTGTCATGAGCCTTCAGGAACTTGAGTCCGAAACTCGGACTGAGAACGGAGATAAGTAGCCGTGTCCTTTGCGCTCGACTTGCACAGTGCTGCCCGTGAACACGGGCAGCTGTGTGTGGGCATCGACCCGCATGCACAGATCCTTGAACAGTGGGGTCTCCCAGATACCGTAGATGGCCTTGCCGCGTTTTCCGATGCCTGTGTTGAGGCGTTTGCTGGCCATGCAGCTGTGGTCAAGCCACAGGTCGCGTTCTATGAACGATTTGGATCCGCAGGCTTCCGCGTCCTAGAGCGACTCATTCAACGCTTCCGGGAGTCACGAACGCTTGTGATAGCAGATGCGAAGCGAGGGGATATCGGTTCGACAATGCAAGGGTATGCCGACGCTTGGCTTCGACCGGGATCGCCCCTAGAAGTGGATGCCCTCACGCTGACTCCGTTTCTTGGCGTTGGTTCCCTTGCCCCTGCAATCAACACTGCCTTCGAGTATGGGAAAGGAGTATTTGTTATGGCTGCTAACTCGAACCCGGAGGCGCTGGAGTTCCAATCTCAACAGATAGACGGTGTAACAATTGCGCAGCAGATGGTTGATGCCTGTGAGGCGCTGAATAGCACGCACCGTTCAGATGTGGGGATTGTGGTGGGGGCGACGCTCTCATACGCGCTTGATCTTTCGAGGTTTACTGGGCCAGTCCTTATGCCAGGCGTTGGCGCACAAGGGGCTAGCTTTAACGACGTTCGTGAGATCGCGGGGAAGAGAATTGGGCAGTTTTATCCCAATATGTCACGTGGGATTCTTACTGCTGGTCCGGACCCAGATGAACTGCGAAAACGTGCCGTTGACCAGGCGAATTGGCAATAGAGATAGCTCGTATTTACCAGATTGCATAATTGCTGGTAGTTTAGTTGCGTCGATGCGTTGACGTGGCTAAACGCCATGCAATACATCATGAAGAAAACTTCCTAGTGCTACACTGGCTCGGAGCCGCTTGCTTAGTCCGGTACTATCGGGGCTGGTAAATCGCGGTCCGGTGCCAAAGCACTGGAGCAATAGAACTACTATCTACATGGAGGAAACCGTGGCACTTCCACAGTTGACCGATGAGCAGCGCAAGGCAGCACTTGAGAAGGCAGCAGAAGCGCGTAAGCAGCGTGCAGAGCTGAAGGCTTCGTTGAAGCGCGGCGACACGAACCTCGCTGAGGTTTTGGAGAAGGCAGCTACCGATGAAATCATCGGTAAGACCAAGGTCTCTGCACTCCTGGAGGCTCTGCCAAAGGTTGGCAAGGTGAAGGCTCGCGAGATCATGGAAGAGCTTGAGATTGCACAGACGCGTCGTCTGCGCGGTCTGGGTGACCGTCAGCGCCGTGCCCTGCTTGAGCGCTTTGGTTTCTCCGAGGACTAATCCAGTGTCGACTCCCACTTCACGCGGTAATCTCGTAGTTCTGGCCGGCCCGTCAGCGGTAGGGAAGTCAACCGTTGTGCAGCGCTTGCGCACAGAAGTTCCTGAACTGTACTTCTCTGTCTCAATGACAACGCGCGCACCTCGGCCGGGCGAACAGGACGGCAAGGATTACTTCTTTGTAACGCCCGATGAGTTCCAACAGAAGATTGATTCGGGCGAGATGCTTGAGTGGGCAGATATCCATGGAGGGCTCCAGCGCTCCGGTACTCCAGCTTCTCCAGTGCGCGAGGCGTTGGAGGCTGGTCGGCCAGTCCTCGTCGAAGTCGACTTGGTTGGAGCTCGAAACATCAAAGGCTTGATGCCAGAGGCAGCCACCGTGTTCTTGGCCCCGCCGTCGTGGGAGATTCTTGTAGAGCGACTCACTGGCAGGGGCACGGAGACGCAAGAGGTGATCGAGCGTCGTCTGGAAACTGCCCGCAACGAGATTGCGGCACAGGACGAATTCGACAACGTCGTGGTCAATGACAACATCGATGACGCTGTCGCTGCTATAGTGGACCTTCTTGTGGGGTCTGACGGCCGAGACACTGACAATTAATTGAAGTACAACGAGAAGTAGGTTGAATTGAGCACGATCAACAGCGATCTGTTGCAAGATGGCTCTGCGGGCGACGCGGAAGAAAAAGCATACGACACTCCTGATGGTATTACCGCACCCCCGATTGATGAGCTACTGACGAAGGTTTCGTCGAAGTACGCCTTGGTAATCTTTGCGGCCAAGCGCGCCCGCCAAATCAACAGCTACTACCAGAACTCAGACGAGGGCGTCTTTGAGTTCATCGGGCCATTGGTGACGCCAGAGCCGGGTGAGAAGCCGCTTTCGATCGCGCTTCGTGAGATCAACTCGAGTTTGCTCGAGCACGAAGAGGGCATGTAAATCCCCGCAACCTCATATCACACTCTTGCCCCGCAGCGGCTCCCTAATGGAAGCGGCTGCGGGGTTTTGCGTACACTCATTTGCTATGAACGAAGTGAGCAAGGTAGTCGTTGGCGTTTCGGGCGGTATCGCAGCGTACAAAGCCTGTCAAATTGTTCGCGGATTTCGCGAGCAAGGGGTTGACGTCCGTGTTATTCCGACAGAAAACGCACTGAAGTTTGTAGGTGCGGCCACTTTTGAGGCGCTGTCTGGCGCTCCAGTAGACACTGATGTTTTTTCGCGCGTTGATGAGGTGCAGCACGTACGAATCGGGCAGGATGCGGACGCCATTGTGGTGGCTCCAGCTACTGCAGACTTTCTGGCGCGCGTGGCTGGTGGGCGCGCTGATGATCTCTTAACTTCCACACTGCTCATGGCAACGTGCCCCGTCGTGCTCGCCCCGGCAATGCATACTGAGATGTGGAACAATCGCGCCACGCAACACAACGTGTCGGTCCTTCGCTCTCGGGGGTACACAGTACTGGAGCCAGCACATGGGCGGCTGACGGGCAAGGACAGTGGGGCGGGTCGGCTTCTCGACCCCTCGCAGATTGTCAAGCTGACAGGGACCGTGGCTGCTACCAGGCCAATTGAGCAAACACTCAAGGGTAAAAGAGTTCTGATCAGTGCCGGAGGCACTCGGGAGCCACTCGATCCTGTCCGATTCTTGGGCAATCATTCCTCCGGCAAGCAAGGTTTTGCTTTGGCAGAGATTGCAGCGCAAAGAGGCGCCCATGTTGATATTGTCGCCGGTGCCATTGACCACTTGAGCATCCCCGCTGGTGCTGAGATACATCGTGTCACTACTGCTCTCCAGATGAATGAGGCGATGCGCAGCCTTGCTCCACAAGCCGACATCATCGTTATGGCTGCTGCTGTAGCTGATATGAGGCCACGGCATGCGGCGCAGAAGAAACTGAAGAAAGATGGCAACAGTCAAGAGCTTTCTCAGGTGGACCTGGTTGCAAACCCCGATATTTTGCAGGGACTTGGTGAGATGAGGAAAGAGGGGCTTACCTCTGCGACGATTGTTGGGTTCGCTGCGGAGACCGATAACGAACTTGAGAACGCCCGGCGCAAGCTGCAGCGCAAGGGAGTGGACGGTCTGATGGTGAATTCGGTGGCGCAGGGAGCTGTCTTCGGGCAGGCACACAATCAGGGGTGGTTCCTTGATAGTTCGGGTCGGGAACAGGCGATTCCGCATGGTACAAAGCTGGAAGTTGCAGTGCACCTGCTGGATAAGGTTGAGTCACTCCACAGGTAGAAACGACGTTTGAATTATTAGACCGAGTGGTCTACTCTAAGGTGCATTGCATCAACGGTTGGCGATGGTACGTCTTCGCTGGCCATTCTCTGTAGGAACGAAAGAGCAAAAGGAAGACCGCTTTGTCTACACGTGATACTGGTACGTACTACCGTTTATTCACCAGTGAATCGGTGACTGAAGGTCACCCCGACAAGATCTGCGACGCAATTTCGGACGCGATTTTGGATGACATGCTCAAGCAGGATCCGTCCTCGCGTGTCGCTGTAGAAACCTTAGTGACGACCGGTCAGGTGCACGTGGTGGGTGAGGTGCAAACCGAGGCTTACTCAAACATCGCCAAGATTGTCCGCGACAAGTTGGTCGGAATCGGGTTTTCCTCGTCGGAGGTGGGCTTTGATGGCCGTACATGTGGAGTGAACATCGCCATCGGTGATCAGTCTGCTGAAATTTCGGACGGCGTTAGTTTTTCTCAGGAGTCGCGCGAGAACGACACCATCGAAGCGCTCAACCAAACAGGTGCTGGTGATCAGGGGCTGATGTTTGGTTACGCTACGAATGAAACCGAAGAGTACATGCCGCTACCAATTGCGCTTGCGCACCGACTTGCGCGACGCTTAACCGAGGTGAGAAAGATGGGCACCGTCGTGGGCTTGCGCCCGGACGGTAAGACTCAGGTGACGTTCGCTTACGACGGTGACACTCCAGTGGCACTGGATACCGTGGTTATTTCCACGCAACACGACCCGGACTTCGTTGGAGAGGAACTCGAGAACGCGCTGCGTACCCATGTGCTCGAGTGGGTAATCGCTGACGCTGGGTTAGAGAAGTTTTACACGGATGACACCAAGCTGCTGATTAATCCCTCGGGTTCGTTTGTGCTTGGGGGGCCGATGGGAGACGCCGGGTTGACTGGGCGAAAGATCATCGTAGACACATATGGTGGCATGGCACGGCATGGCGGTGGTGCGTTTTCCGGCAAGGATCCATCAAAGGTTGACCGCTCTGCTGCGTACGCAACTCGTTGGGTTGCCAAGAATATTTGTGCAGCTGGTTTAGCAGACCGCGTCGAGGTGCAGGTAGCGTACGCGATTGGGCGAGCAACCCCGGTTGGCCTCTACGTTGAGACGTTTGGCACCGCAGCTGAAGGACAGACGAACGAGTCAATTCAGCAGGCTGTGGAGAAGGTCTTTGACCTTCGTCCGGCCGCAATCATCAAAGAACTTGACTTGCTTCGCCCAATTTATGCCCAAACAGCTGCGTACGGTCACTTTGGACGCACGGATGTCGACTTGCCGTGGGAGCGTTTGGACAAGGTAGATGACCTGCGCGCTGCAGCAGGGGTATAAGGCACGGCTGAATGTCGAAGCAGCCCGCAACCTTCCTTCCTGTCGCCAAGGTGCTACCCCAGCTTGGGTTGGCACATCTAGACCGCACCTTTGACTACTACGTAGCTGAGGAGCAGTCAGAAGATGCGCAGCCGGGAACGCGGGTGCGGGTGCGGTTCGCTGGTCGACTTGTTGATGGGTTGATTCTTGGCCGGACGGAGGCCCCTGAGCATGTAGGTAACTTACGGTTCCTCGAGCGCGTGATTTCACCGGAGGTCGTCGCTCCAATCCAGTTACGTCAGCTCGTCGACTCGCTCGCTGAGCGCTATGCCGGCGTCAGGTCTGATATCTATCGCTCAGCGATCCCTCCTCGGCATAAGAAGGCTGAAGAGACAGACACTTCTACACCTTGGGCGGAGCTTGGTGAGGCCACCGAGCCAGATCTTTCGGGATGGAGTACATATCAATACGGTGAATCATTCGTCGATGCTGTGCTCGCCCGAAAGCTAGTGCGAGCAGCGTGGCAGGTTGCACCAGGTGCTCCGTGGGCAGGTCCCGTTGCTGCTTTGGCTGCAAAAGTCGCGCTTGACGGTGGTGGAGCACTCATCGTCGTACCGGATCAGCGAGATGTAGATAGCCTCGAAGCACAGTTGAAGAAGGTGGTCGGGCCTCGGCAGATCAGCACGCTCACTTCTGCACAGGGTCCGCAGGCAAGGTATTCACGATATCTTTCGGCATTGCATGGGCAGGCCCGAATCGTGGTGGGGACTCGCTCTGCCGCGTTCGCGCCGGTACAGGATCTTCGACTGCTTGTGCTCATGGATGACGGCAACGACAATCTTGTTGACCCGCGTGAGCCGTATGTGCATGCTCGCGAGGTCTTGACGACGCGCTCCGCGCTTGAGCACGTCCCTTTAATCATCGGTGGTGTCGCAAGAACTGCAGAAACCCAAATGCTGGTCGAATCGGGTTGGATGCATGGGTTGGAGGCGTCGAAAGGCACGATTCGAGAGCGGATGCCGCGGATCTATGCAGCGGGGGATTCCGACATCGCACTAGAACGTGACCCACGTGCAAGGCAAGCAAGGCTTCCTTCTGCGGCGTTCCAAGCAGCAAAGCGGGCACTTCAGCGTAATCGCCCGGTGTTGTTTCAGGTGCCTCGTGCTGGATACATTCGTGCGCTGGCTTGCGGTGACTGCCGCACCCCGTCTCGGTGTCGTGCGTGCAATGGACCGCTCGAGTTGCCACAAAGTGGGGATGCATCCGCACCAACCTGCCGGTGGTGTGGCCGCATAGATCCCTCTTATCGTTGTGCTGCATGCGGTTCGCGAAAGCTGCGAGCAGTGGTATTGGGCACAGATCGGACGGCAGAGGAGCTTGGTCGAGCATTTCCTCAAGTTCGTGTGCGGAATTCCTCGGGCGAAAAGGTACTCGCTGAGGTTGAGCCTCAGGCACAGCTTGTTGTAGCCACGCCCGGCGCGGAACCCGTAGTGGAAGGCGGGTACGGAGCAGCGGTGCTGATGGATGCGTGGGCGCTGCTGCAACGTCCAGACTTGCGAGCGGCTGAAGAGACTTATTCGAGATGGATAGCGGCTGCAGCGCTGGTTGAGCCCCATGAACGCGGTGGGGAGGTCGTCGTGACCGCTGATCCGGGAATTGCCGTTGTGCAGTTCTTTCTGCGCTGGGATCCGTCCGGCTATGCGGCGCTTGAGCTTGGACATCGACGAGAGGTTTCGTTTCCGCCAGCTGCTTACGTAGCTGTGGTGGACGCACCACGTGTCGCTTTGGAAGATTTTTTCGCACATACGACGCTTCCTTTAGCTGCTGAGTTATTGGGGCCTGTCGACTTACCGAGCGGGGTCTCATTACCTGGCACTTGGGACGAGCAGCAGTTCGGCCCTGCGCAGCGCATGCTGGTGAGGTGCGCAGTGCAAGAACGGAATGAGCTAGGTCGTGCTTTACGGGCTGGAGTGATCAGTAGAGCGACGCGCAAGCAGGATTTACCGCTGCGGGTGCAGGTTGACCCTCTGCATATTGGATAGTGTTGCGCCCGTGGAGCCGAGAGGTGGGTAGACTATCGATCCATGACAGTTCGCAGGCTTCGATTGCTCGGGGATCCTGTGCTCAATGAAGTAGCTCAAGAGGTTACTGAGTTTGGCACTGGGATTCGCACGCTGGTCAATGACATGTTCGACACGATGGATGACGCAGGTGGTGTTGGCTTGGCTGCAAATCAGATTGGCCACAGCCTGAGGGTGTTCGTCTTCGATTGTCAGGGGCTTCGGGGACACATTGTGAACCCGTCGTGGTCGCCGCTTTCTGGGGATAGTCAGCTGGGTACTGAAGGGTGTCTGTCCATTCCCGGTGTTAGGGCCGATGTGGAGCGATATCGCTCCGTAGTCTGCAACGGTGTCGACGCAGAGGGACATCCGTTGTCGATCCTGGGAACAGGACTCCTCGCGCGGTGCATTCAGCACGAGACTGACCACCTTGACGGCGTTGTGTTCTTGGAGCGTCTGTCTGCGGAAGAAAAGAAACAAGCTATGTCACAAGTTCGAACATCAACGTGGTGGAAGGAACGGTAATGCGTATTGTGTTTGCTGGGACGCCAGAACCTGCAGTCGTGGCGCTGGAGGCGTTGCTTCATTCAGAGCATGAAGTAGTTGCGGTGCTCACGCGCCCTGACGCGCCGAAGGGGAGGGGGCGGACGCTTCACCCGTCGCCTGTTAAGAAAGTTGCGCTTGAGCATGGCATTGAAGTACTTGAGCCGAAGACATTGCGTGGTAATGCAGAAATCGTCGAACGTCTACGTGCGATTGCTCCAGATGCGATTCCCGTCGTAGCGTACGGCAACCTTGTTCCGCCTGAGCTGCTCGACTTGCCTCAGCACGGGTGGGTGAACCTCCACTTCTCGCTTTTGCCTGAGCTCCGGGGAGCGGCTCCAGTCCAGGCTGCAATCTTGTCGGGATTGACGACGACCGGTGCCACGACATTCCGCATCGATGAGGGACTCGATACAGGTCCAGTTCTGGCTACGTTTGAGGAAGCGATTTTGCCTACCGATACCGCGGACGATCTCTTGACCAGGCTTGCGTACGAGGGTGCTGACTTGCTTGTTGCCACGATGGATGGTCTCGCCAGTGGCAGCATAGTACCGGAACCCCAGCCCGTGGATGGCACATATGCCCCGAAAATTCAGAGCAAGGATGCTCGGATTCAGTGGGATTGTGACGCCGAAGTAGTTGATCGTACGATCCGCGCATACACGCCAGGACCTGGTGCGTGGACAATGCTCGGTGAGCAGCGTGTCAAAATCGGGCCGGTGTCGATTGGTGACTCGGATACGCTTGGCGCGGGCGAAGTGGCCGTCGAAAAGAATCGGGTGCGAGTTGGGACTGGGACAGTCGATGTGATCTTGCAAGAGATACAACCGCCTGGGAAGAAGCGTATGGCTGCAGATGCGTGGGGGCGCGGGCTCGCAACCGAGACTATTGAGGCAGGGGTGAAGTTTGTATGAGCGGAGGGTTCCGATCCCGGTCTGCGGGGCGTCGTAAGCCTGCCGCGGTAAGCAAGAAGACGGCGAAGGTTGCGCAAAAGCGAACCAACCAGCAAGCGCCAAAGGTTGATATTGGTGACCCTGCTCGTGAGGCAGCGTGGTCGACGCTGATGCGCGTCGACATAGACGGGGCGTTCGCGAACTTGGTCTTGCCAGGAATACTCCGTGAACACAAGGTGCGCGGCAAGGATGCTGCATTTGCCACGGAGCTGACGTATGGAGCACTGCGATCGCTCGGAGTGATTGATGCAGTTCTTCAGGAGTGCTCGAGCCGCGCTATTGCTGATCTCGATGCTGAGGTACGCGCAGCTCTGCGATTAGGCGCTTACCAGTTGCTGTACACCAGAGTCGGGCAGCATGCCGCGGTTGATACTTCGGTGCGCTTGGTTATCGGCGCTGGGAAACAGGGCGCGAAAGGTTTTGTTAATGCGGTGCTGCGAACGATGAGCCGGCAACCCTCGAAGCACTGGATTGACACCTGCAAGCCCAATGAGCCACTGGAGCGCATCGCCTTCGAGCACGCGCACCCTGCTTGGATTGCTCGTTCTTTTGCAACGGCGTTAGGGGTTGAAGCAGATGATCCGGAGCTGGCCGAGGCCCTCGAAGCTGACTCGGAGCGTCCCATCGTGCATCTTGTCGCACGACCCGGCGAGATCTCCGCGGAGGAGTTGGCACTCATCACTGGTGGCGACATTGGCAAGTACTCCCCGTATGCCGTGTATTTGCCTGAGGGGAACCCAGGTGAGCTGCAACCGGTACGCGATGGTTTCGCCGCGGTACAAGACGAAGGCTCTCAGTTGATTGCGCGGGCGCTTGTCCAAGCGACCGTCGCTGACGACCAGGGACGCTGGTTGGACCTCTGCGCAGGCCCGGGTGGCAAGGCTGCATTCATCGGTTCCTTGGCGGCAATTGATGGTGCACGCGTTGATGCAGTCGAGGTTGCGCCTCACCGTGCGGAGCTTGTGCAGAAGGCGACGAAAGGTTTGCCGGTCAGTGTTCGCACAGGGGACGCGACAACCATTGAGCTCGAGTCTGGATACGACCGAGTGCTTGTCGACGCCCCCTGTTCCGGCCTCGGATCGTTGAGGCGTCGGCCTGAAGCACGCTGGACGAAGCACGAGTCAGATATCGCTTCGCTCACCCAGCTACAGCTCAAGCTGCTCAACACAGCCATTACTACGACAAAACCTGGTGGCGTAATCGTGTACTCGACATGTTCGCCAGATATTCGGGAGACCAGAGGCATCGTTGACGCTGTGCTGGCCACAGGCAAAGTCGAGGAGTGCGACGCACAGCAACTTGTTGCGCCAATGGAAAACGTCGGACCACATCGTAGTGTGCAGATGTGGCCACACCGCCACGGAACTGACGCGATGTTCTTCGCAGTTCTTCGCAAGAAAACACTAGGGTAGAGGCATGATTTATATTGCGCCGTCCATCCTCGCCGCGAACTATGCAGCTCTCGGCGAAGATGTTGAGAAAGTTCCGAACGCCGACATGCTCCACGTAGACATCATGGACGGTCATTTTGTGCCGAACCTTTCTTTTGGTCCGGATGTGACCAAAGCAGTCAACGGGGTGACCGACCAGTTTCTCGACATGCACCTCATGATCGAGGAACCTGAGCAGTGGTTCGAGACCTATGCCAACGCTGGTGGTGATCGAATGATTTTCCACGTCGAGGCAACGAATGACCACGTCGCTGCTGCGAAGCAGTGCCGTGAATTAGGCGTGCAGGCGGGATTTGCTATTAAACCGGGCACACCAATCGAGCCATACCTCGACGATCTTGAGCATTTCGAGGAAGTGCTCGTGATGAGTGTGGAGCCCGGTTTTGGCGGACAGAAGTTCATGCCGGAAGTGCTCTCGAAGGTGTTTACCCTGCGTGACCACATTCGCGCTGCTGGCTTGTCCACGGTAATTGGGATCGATGGTGGCATCGCCAACTCCACAATTGCTCAGGCGGCCGAGGCCGGTGTGGACGCCTTCGTGGCTGGATCCGCAGTATTCGGCGCAGATAATCCCGCTGAAGCAGTAGATACGCTGCGTCGGATGGCAAAGGAAGCGGCTGGCGTCGCGTGATCGAAGCAGCTATCGCAGCAGGGGATGCAGTCCGCGGGACTACGAGTCCCAATCCACCAGTTGGATGTGCGTTGTATAGCCCAGACGGAGTTCTAGTCGCTACCGGCGCGACGGCCCCCGTCGGCGGGCCACATGCGGAGGTTCAAGCACTTCGTAAGGCAGGAGCTCGTGCAGAAGGCGCTACAGCCGTTGTCACGTTGGAGCCGTGTAACCACACTGGACGAACTGGCCCGTGCACAGAGGCACTGATTTCTGCGGGTGTTGCCAAGGTTGTGTATCTCACGGCTGACCCGAATCCTCTCGCTACAGGCGGTGCTCAGCGGCTTGAAGCCGCGGGTATCGACGTCCGCTTCGAGCCTTACCGCGTTGAAGCCCTTCAGCCTTGGATTACCTCTATACGCCACAATCGGGTCAGCGTGACCGCGAAGTTTGCGATGACGTTGGATGGGTTCACCGCAGCGATTGACGGCTCCAGCAAGTGGATTACCGGACTTGAGGCGCGCCAGTTCGTGCACCGTGACCGCGCTCAACGCGACGCCATCATCGTTGGGACCGGAACCGCGATCGCTGACAATCCTTCGCTCACCGCGCGTAGACCGGATGGAAGTCTGTATCCGCACCAGCCTCGCCGGGTTGTAATTGGCACGAGAGAAGTGCCCGAAGGAAACTTAAGCGAGCTAGGCTTTTTGCAGTATCCGACCCCTGAGGCAGCATGCGCAGAACTTTGGGAACTTGGCTGCCGTGACGTACTTGTTGAGGGTGGAGCGAATCTCCTCAGCAGCTTCTTTACCCGCGGCGTTGTCGACCGGGTGCAAGCATATATGGCGCCAAAACTGCTAGGCCAAGGTCGCTCGGTGTTGGACGCTGCACTGGCGCGTACGATAGGCGACGCATTTGAATTTAAGATCTGCGACGTGCACCAACTTGGCGAGGACGTATTGATAGAAATGGAGACTGCATAGTGTTTACAGGACTGGTTGAGGAAGTTGGTTCGGTGGCATCAATCGAGCCACTCGACGACGCAGTTCGGATCCGTATCGGCGCAGAAACCGTACTTGCAGGAGTGGAACTTGGAGACTCGATTGCCGTCGACGGGGTGTGTCTCACAGTAGTTGAGGCCACAGAAAATTCTTTTACTGCAGACGTCATGCTTGAAACTTTGCGTCGTTCCCGTATCGGTGAATACAAGGAAGCAACCCTGGTCAATCTTGAGCGCGCACTAGCAGTGGGAGACCGACTTGGTGGTCACATTGTGCAGGGGCACGTCGATGCAGTGGCGACACTTCAACATCGCTCGCCTGGTGAGCACTGGGACGTACTGCGGTTTTCGCTCCCTGAAAAAGTACGAAAGTACGTGGTGGAAAAGGGCTCTATCACGATCAGCGGGATCTCGTTGACCGTCTCTGCAGTAGGAAATGGTTGGTTTGAAGTCTCGCTCATCCCTGCGACCCTACAGGCGACGACCGCAGGTTCATGGAAATCAGGCGATTCGGTCAACATCGAAGTCGATATCATTGCCAAATACGTTGAGAACATGGTGAGGCACTAACATTGGGTTCCATGAATGCTCCTCAGGACTCCGTTGGACGTAATTCGCAGCTAGACACCGTCGAAGATGCAGTAGCAGCTATTGCTCGCGGTGAAGCAGTCGTTGTTGTTGACAACGAGGATAGGGAGAACGAGGGGGATCTTATTTTTGCCGCCGAGTTCGCCACCCCGGAACTCGTAGCGTTTATGGTGCGCTACACCTCCGGATACATTTGCGTCCCGCTCGAGGACGAGCGTGCGGATGAGCTCCAACTGCCGCCCATGGTTGCTCATAATGAGGACGCCCGCGGCACCGCGTACACGGTCACTGTCGATGCAGCGACAGGATCGACAGGTATTTCCGCAACATCGAGAGCTGAGACTATTCGACGCCTCGTCGATACGAAGTATGGGCCGCATGACTTCACTCGTCCGGGCCATATCGTGCCTCTGCGCGCACGCAAGGGAGGGGTGCTCACGCGGGATGGACATACCGAGGCCTCAATCGATCTCGCGCGCTTGGCAGGACTTACTCCGTGCGGTGTGTTGTGTGAAATCGTGTCCGAGGAGGATCCGACGGATATGGCGCGGTTTGATGAACTGCGCAAGTTCAGCGACCGGCACGGTCTCAAGATGATCTCCATCGAGCAGCTTATTGCTTATCGACGCCGCCATGAGATGACAGTCGAGCGCACTGTCGAAACCAAGTTGCCGACCGAGTTCGGTACGTTTGCCGCGTACGGTTATCGCAATCGCATCGATGGTTCCGAGCACATCGCATTGGTAGTCGGGGACGTCGCGAACTGTGACGATGTACTTGTGCGGGTTCACTCCGAGTGCTTGACGGGGGATGCCTTTGCGTCGAAGCGGTGCGACTGTGGTCCGCAGCTCCACGAGTCGATGCGTCGGATTCAAGAAAAGGGTTGTGGTGTGCTCGTGTATGTTCGCGGGCACGAAGGTCGAGGTATCGGTCTCCTCGCCAAGCTCGAGGCCTATCGCCTGCAAGACCAGGGCCTTGACACCGTTGATGCCAACCTTGAGCAGGGGCTGCCCGTCGATGCCCGCGAGTATTCGGTTGCCGGACAGATTTTGAAAGACCTTGGTATTATTTCGTTTACACTGTTATCCAATAATCCGGAAAAGGTGGAAGCGCTCAGCGGCTTCGGTCCGATCGTGAAAGAGCGGGCTCGAATCGAAATTGTGCCTACTCACGAGAACATCCGGTATTTACGAACCAAGCAGTTGCGCATGGGGCATGATCTCCCGTTGGCTGCTTCGTGGACTGAGCAGGAGGACGATTAGATGGCAAGTGTCGGTGCACCTGATGCGCAGACGATAAGTGGCGAGGGCTATACAGTCGCCATTGTTTCGACACTGTGGAACCAGAAAATCGTGGAGCGTCTCCGGGACCGGGCGATCTCGACTGCCCGAGAAATGGGTGCTAAGTATGCGGAATTTACCGTCGCTGGCGCGTTAGAATTGCCGGTTGTGGTGCAGGCCTGTGCTCAGCGTTACGACGCTGTCGTAGCGCTAGGGTGCGTAATTCGAGGTGAGACGGCGCACTTTGAGTATGTTTGTGACTCGGTGACCGCAGGGTTGACCCGCATCGCACTCGACGAATCAACGCCGGTCGGAAACGGAGTACTCACCGTCGAAGAAGAAGACCAGGCCTACGAGCGTGCTGGTGGAGAGGACGCGAAGGAAGACAAGGGCGCGGAAGCCGTGCAGGCAGCAATCGGTGCCCTCATCGAGCTTGAAAAAGTCCGAGCGACCCCGAAGAAAGATTCATAACTGAAAGAACGTAGCGTGTGCTACGGCAGCGAGGAGTAAAGAGTAGTGAGCGAAGAACAGTCGGTTGCACGCAAGATTGATGAAGCGGAGCTTGCATACCTCAACGCACTAGACCCACATGCTTCGATCTCGACTAAGCCGTGGGAGCTGACGATTCGGTCCCCATTTCTGAAGAAAGTCGCAGCTGTATGCATTCTTGTGCTGATGGCCGTGCACATCTTCATGGCCGCTGTCGTTGACGTGGAATTTTCGGGCCTCACAATTACGTGGCTCGACAAGTTTGCTTTCGTTGGAGTCGGTATCATCCTCTCGATTCTGACCTGGCTGGTGTTGACGCGGCCGTGCGTCCAGGTCAATGAGGACGGCGTCGAGGTAGCCAACATTATCGGGACGCGATTTTATCCCTGGCTAGTTATCTACGGGCTTTCGTTCCCAAAGGGCGCCCGAATGGCCCGGCTAGAGCTTCCGGACTTTGAATACGTTCCGCTGTGGGCGATTCAGGCTGCAGATAAAGAGTTAGCGTTGCAGGCAGTTGCGGAGTTCCGCGAGCTCGAAGCTAAGTACATGCCGTCAGAATAGGGAGCGCGGAGCGTCTTGGCTGATCCCACTTCCTACCGTCCGGCTCCAGGGACGATCCCCACCGACCCAGGTGTTTATAAGTTTCGCGACCCTCATGGTCGCGTCGTCTACGTCGGTAAGGCGAAGAACCTGCGAGCTCGACTCAGCAACTATTTCCAGCCTCCGGCGCAGCTCCATCCGCGAACGCGCCAGATGGTTTTTACCGCCAGCTCCGTGGAGTGGACCGTTGTAGCGAGCGAAGTCGAGGCGCTGCAGCTTGAGTACACGTGGATCAAGAAATTTGATCCCTGGTTCAACGTCATGTACCGGGATGACAAGACGTATCCCATGCTCGCTGTGAGCGTGAAAGAGCGCTACCCCCGGGCATTCTTCTACCGGGGGCCGAAACGAAAAGGTGTCCGCTACTTTGGGCCGTTCTCGCACGCGTGGGCCGTACGCGAAACGCTTGATCTATTGACGAGAGTGTTTCCGATTCGTACCTGTTCGAACGGTGTGTTTAATCGACATGAGTCGCTCGGGAGACCATGCCTGTTGGGCTACATCGATAAGTGTTCGGCACCGTGCGTACAACGTGTTGATCAACAGGAATATGACGAGATTGTTGCCGGGTTCCTCTCGTTTATGGGCGGACGAACAGAGCACGTTGTCAGATCCCTCAAGCAGCAAATGGCTACTGCGGCAGAACAACTCGAGTTTGAAAAGGCAGCGCGTCTTCGCGATGACCTTGGCGCACTGGACAAAGTGATGGAGCGCCAAGCCGTAGTGCTCAGCAGTGATACGGATGCTGACATCATTGCTATGGACAGCGATGAGCTGGAAGCAGCTGTGCAAATCTTTAACGTTCGTGGTGGTCGCATTCGTGCCCAGCGAGGCTGGGTCGTTGAGAAGACCGGCGACGAACCCGGCAGTTTGGACCGGTTAGAAGAGGGGGAAAAGGACCCTGCAGTTCCCACACTGATGCAGGACTTTCTGGTTCAGTACTACTCAGATGCCGTTGAGCGTGACGCCCAGGAGCGAAAAGAAGACCTGCAAATTACAGAGCAATTCCGACGAAGGGGCGTCGATAAGCAATCGCATCGCGAAGCGGTGCCGAGTATTCCGGTGCCGCGTGAAATCCTTGTTGCGGAACTTCCAGAAGAGTTGGCCGACGTCTCTACGCTATTGACACAGCTTCGAGGTGCGCAGGTTGACATCCGCGTGCCGCAACGTGGCGACAAGGCAGCGTTGCTGGAGACAGTCCACCGCAATGCCGCTGAAGCACTCCATCAGCACAAGCTGAAACGCGTAGGCGATCTCACTGCCCGTTCACAGGCATTGCAGGATATTCAGTCGGCGCTTGGCATGGATGAAGCTCCGTTACGAATTGAGTGCACCGACATTTCTCATATTCAGGGCACAGACGTTGTGGCGTCGCTGGTTGTGTTTGAAGATGGTCTGCCGAAGAAGAACGATTACCGGCGATACCAAATTAAAGAAGCAGCCGGCGATGGGCGCTCCGATGATGTTGGATCGATAGCTGAGGTCACTCGACGGAGGTTTAAGCGCTACCACGAGGACAAACTCGCCAATCCCGACGAAGAAGTAAGCAAGATGATGTTTGCGGAGGAGGCGAGTGAGGTTGCTTCCACTGGCAATCAACGATTTGCCTATCCACCACAACTGTTTATCGTCGACGGCGGAAAACCACAGGTAAACGCAGCACAGGCAGTATTCGATGAGCTTGGCATCGTGGATGTGCAGCTCATCGGGCTGGCAAAGCGACTGGAAGAGATCTGGGTTGCCGATGACGATGAACCAATCATTTTGCCCAGAAACTGCGAGGGTATGTACCTGCTGCAACAGATACGAGACGAGGCTCACCGCTTCGCGATCACCTATCACAGACAGCAGCGTTCGAAACGGATGAGAGCATCAGTACTGGACAACGTACCGGGGCTGGGGCCTGCTCGGCGAAAAGAACTGGTGAAGCATTTCGGCAGTGTCAAACAGATTCGCAAGGCTTCGCTTGAGCAATTGCAGGAGGTAGCGGGGGTCGGGCCGAAGTTGGCAGAGACGATTTACGAGCACCTACACAAGGACATCGAAGCCTAGCTAGTATGGGCCTATGACTTCGCCTTTATTACCTGCATCCGAATCTCGTCGCCCTGTGATAATCACCGGGCTTTCTGGTGGTGGTTTGTCGACTGCCGCGAAAGTTTTTGAAGATAAGGGATACTTCGTTTCCCAGAATCTGCCTCCGCAGCTCATTCTCGATCTTGTCGAGATGTCAACTGCGGACGATTCCCCCGTTGACCATCTTGCTGTAGTCACTGATGTACGTGCCAGGATGTTCAATGGCTCGTTAATGGAGACGATTGAGGCGATTGAGGCAAAAGGCCTATCTCCGTTCATCTTATTTCTCGACGCCCGCGATGAAGTCCTTATCCGCCGATTCGACAGTGTGCGACGTACGCACCCGTTGCAGGGCAATGACACGCTGAAAGAGGGGATCGAACGGGAGCGAAAGGAGATCGCCCCGGTTCGGGAGCGTGCAGATCTCATTATTGATACGACACACCTCTCAGTTCACGACCTGCGTCGGTCGATTGAGGCCTCTGTTGGCGACCTCTCTGCACCGAAACAGCACGTCACCGTGGAGTCGTTTGGGTTTAAACACGGGACCCCTCGTGATGCGGATTTAGTGTTGGACGTACGGTTTTTGCCAAATCCGTTTTGGATCCCCGAGCTTCGGGAGTTTCGAGGTATCGATGCACCAGTCGCAGACTATGTTCTGTCGCAGCCTGGAGCGAAGGCATTCGTCGATAACTTCTTGACAATGCTGAAGGATATGCTCAAGGGCTACCGTCATGAAGGTAAGGACTTTATCACTGTTGGGATCGGCTGTACTGGCGGGCACCACCGGTCAGTCGCAATTTCGGAGGAGATTGTACGCAGGCTTCGGGAGTCCGATGACGTGGACGTCAACGTCTTGCACCGTGACTTGGAACGCAACTAGCTGCTCTTTATCGTTGGAAAGAAGCACTGATTAAATTATGGGACCTGCATTTACTTGCCTTGGGGGAGGGCACGGTTTATACCAAACACTATTGGCGGCGCGGGCGGCTGAGGCTCGAGCCATCCACGCCGTGGTAACAGTTGCTGACGACGGAGGCTCATCCGGTCGGCTACGCCGTGAGATGGATATCATTCCGCCTGGTGACCTGCGGATGGCGCTCTCAGCCCTGACCGCGGATGACGAAGATGGCGCTCTGTGGAGAGATACATTACAACACCGATTTGGCGGAAATGGAGCGATGGCAGGGCACGCAGTTGGCAATCTGCTCCTTGCCGGACTAAGCGAGGAACTCGGCGATATTCAGCAAGCGTTGGACGTCATCGGCTCATGGACAGGCGCACAGGGCAGGGTTGTTCCTATGAGTCCTATGCCTCTCGACATTGAGGCCGATGTCGCGGGGTTAGACGACGACCCCCGTGTTTTGCGTTCTGTTCGCGGTCAAGTTGCCGTTGCCACCACACCCGGAACTGTGCGACGCGTCCGCCTTTTGCCCCACAATCCTCCCGCAACCGACGAAGCAGTGCAGGCGATCATGGACGCAGAAGTGGTGACAATCGGGCCTGGATCGTGGTTTTCGTCGGTGATTCCGCATCTACTCGTTCCGGACATTGTCCGCGCGTTGAATGAGACGTCCGCGTTGGTAGTTGTAGTGCTGAATCTTTCTCCGGAGGCAGGAGAGACACCGGGATTTAGCACGGAACGCCATATTCATGTCTTCGAGCAGCACGCTCCGAACCTGCATGTTGATGTGTTCCTGGCTGATAACTCAATTAGCCCGACGGAGGGCGAACGCGTTCATCTCGGGCGAGCCGCGGATCGCGTGGGTGCAACTGTATTGTTCCGAGATATTCATGAAGTTGATGATCAGTACCGCAACACAAACCGGCATGATCCACGCAAGCTTGCACATGAGCTGCTATCTCTCGTTCGTGATTTTCACGCATAACGTGCGCTACACTAATCCACCGATGTTTTTGTAGAAAGGATCACTCGGTGTCGCTGACCGCCAAAACCAAAGAAGAGCTGCTTCGAACTCCAATAGGAGCGAAGTCTGCCGCGGCCGCCGAGGCATCCGCGTTAGTTCGGTTTGCAGGAAAACTTGACGCCTCAATCCACGGGGTAACTATGATTGCGGATTTCGCGGAAGAGGCGGTGGCACGTCGCTTAATCCTGATTCTTGAAACTCTTTTCATGAGCTCACCAAAGCTTGCCGTGGTTTCACCTGGCTCGGCGACAAAGGAAACGAAATACGAAGTACGTCTAGATACTGGTGTTGAAGCGCTGTATCGGCGTCTAAATCTTCGGACGCAGTCTGGTCATCTCGTGGTAGGTATGCCCCCGCAAATCGTTTCGGGAGAAATTGCTGAAGTTGAAGCCGCGTGGCGGGGTGCGTTCCTCGCTAGGGGAGCGCTCACAGAGCCGGGCCGAACTGCCGCTTTAGAGGTCGAGTGCCCATGCGAGGAGGCTGGGCTTGCCCTAGTGGGGTTAGCGCGTCGTCTTGGGTGCCACATCAGAATGCGGGAGACTCGCGGTGTTGAGCGTGTACATGTCCGTGATGCGGAGACGATAGGGGTGCTTCTCAGTCGAATGGGTGCGCCTCTTGCTCGCCTGGAGTGGGACGCAAAACTTCGGGAGAAGCAAGCGCAGATGCGTGGCGGTCAACGGTTGGCAACTTTTGACGACGCCAACACCCGCAGAAGCGTACATGCTGCGACGGTAGCCGCTCAGCGTGTAGAACGTGCGATGGAGATCCTCGGCGACGATGTGCCTGAGCATCTCGCCGAAGCCGGATACCTGCGTGTTGAGCACCGGCAAGCCTCGCTTGAAGAACTTGGCCGGTTGGCTGACCCACAGATGACGAAGGATGCGGTCGCTGGGCGAATTCGTCGGCTGTTGTCCCTTGCTGACAAGCGGGCTGCTGAGCTCGGTATAGCGAACACTCGCGGTAAAGACACGAAGGCAACATAGAGCGTTCTGGGGCGCTCCCAGACCGCCCTGTGTGCAACATCACAATTCCGGGGGATAGCGCACAAGCAGTTTCGCCAGATACGCCCCGCGGGGGTAAAAGAGATTACCTTTGTCGTTGTTTGAGTCGCATTAGGTGTGGCTTTGGCGGTAAACAGACATTCATGCTTGGTGAAATTATGAGACGATACCCCCGGTTTCGCCGTCTCTTTGGTGATGCACCTTTAGGGCGTCTCTTGCGGCATCGTGGCCATGCACATGTTGAAATCTCTCGCTAAACTGATGAGCAACGGGCTGAACCAAGGAGCTCACCGAGAACGGAAAGAGATTGGTACCGGCCCATCAGCAAGTCTCAACAATTTCCGATATAGAGGAGTAAAGACTGTGACTATTCGTATTGGCATTAATGGCTTTGGTCGTATCGGCCGCTCGGCATTCCGCATCATCCTGGATCAGTACTCGAGCGACCTTGAGGTCGTGAAGATTAATGACCTGACCGACAACAAGACTTTGGCCCACCTTGTCAAGTACGACACAGCGTATGGCCAGCTCGGCCGCGACGTTGAGTACGACGAGTCCTCCATCACCGTTGATGGTCACCGCATCGAGGTTACCGAAGAGAAGGACCCATCCAAGCTCGCATGGGGCGATGCAAACGTCGACATCGTCCTTGACTGCACCGGCCGCTTCACCGATGGCAATGACGCAAAGGCTCACATCGAGGCTGGCGCTAAGAAGGTCATCATCTCCGCACCGGGTAAGAACGTCGATGGCACCTACGTCTGGGGCGTCAACCACACCGACTACAGCAATGATCAGCAGATTATCTCCGCTGCATCTTGCACCACGAACTCCCTTGCACCAGTCGCGAAGATTCTGGAAGAGCAGTTCGGCATCAAGTCCGGTCTGATGACCACCATTCACGCTTACACTGGCGACCAGCGCATTCAAGACGCACCTCACAAGGACCTGCGTCGTGCCCGTGCAGCAGCTCAGAACATCGTCCCAACCACGACGGGTGCTGCTAAGGCAGTTGCCCTGGTTCTGCCTGCACTTGAGGGCAAGCTGGATGGCTTCGCAATGCGCGTGCCAACGATCACCGGTTCCGCAACCGACCTGACCGTCGAGCTGAACAAGGACGTCACCGTTGATGAGGTGAACGCAGCAATCAAGAAGGCTGCTCAGGACCCAGAGTTTGGCAAGGCGCTTGAGTACACCGAGGATCCAATCGTTTCCTCCGACATCATCGGCAACACCCATGGTTCCATCTTCGATGCTGGGATGACCCGCGTCATCGACGGCAACCTGGTCAAGCTGATTGCTTGGTACGACAACGAGTGGTCCTACACCTCTCAGTTTGTCCGCATGACGAAGCACGTCGCGGATAACTTGGCATAAGACCTAGAACGGCCCGGGTGTGCAGTACGCACACTTCGGGCCATTTCTTTCGCTACTGTTTGAAAAGAAAACTACTGCAAACAACAGTCAACTGAGGAGAGTCCCATGACAATGAAAACGCTGCAACAGCTTCTGGATGAAGGCGTCGAAGATCGCCACATCCTGGTCCGTTCTGACTTCAACGTTCCGCTTGATGAGGACGGCAATATTACCGATGCTGGTCGTATCGACGCATCACTGCCAACTTTGAAGGCGCTCTTGGAAGGTGGCGCGAAAGTCATTGTCATGGCTCACCTCGGCCGCCCAAAGGGGGAAGTGAACCCTAAGTTCTCCTTGAAGCCAGTGGCTGAAGCCCTAAGTGAGCGCCTAGGTCAGTTCGTAGCGCTCGCCGGTGATGTTTCTGGTGAGGATGCACATGAGCGGGCAAATGGGCTTACCGGTGGCGAGATTCTGCTTCTCGAGAATGTACGCTTTGACCCACGCGAGACCTCGAAGGACGAGGCTGAGCGCACTGAGTTCGCAGCTGAGCTTGTAGCACTAGCTGCGGACAACGGCGCGTTTGTTTCTGACGGTTTCGGTGTAGTACACCGCGCTCAAACCTCCGTCTACGACGTTGCTAAGAAGCTTCCTGCCTACGCTGGTTACCTCGTCGAGAAGGAAGTCAAGACTCTGAGCAAGGTGAAGGATGCTCCAGATCATCCATACGTTGTTGTGCTTGGCGGTTCGAAGGTTTCCGACAAGTTGGGAGTCATCGAGGCACTTGCGGCGAAGGCCGACAAGGTAATTATCGGTGGCGGCATGTGCTACACCTTCCTGGCTGCACAGGGCTACAACGTTCAAAACTCTTTGTTGCAGGAAGACATGATTGAGACCTGCAAGGACCTCATCGGCCGTTTCGGCGACAAGCTGCTATTGCCTGAGGACCTGATCGCAGCGTCTGAGTTTGCAAAGGATGCAGAGAAGCAGACCGTCGCGGCCGATGCTATTCCGGAAGGCTGGATGTCTCTCGACATTGGCCCGAAGACTGCCGCGCGTTATGGTGAGGCGCTGAAGAGCTCGAAGACCGTGTTCTGGAACGGGCCAATGGGCGTCTTCGAGTTTCCAGCGTTCGCCTCTGGCACAAAAGCCGTTGCTGAAGCAATGATCGCTGCTACGAAGGACAACGGGTCCTTCACGGTGGTCGGTGGCGGCGATTCCGCAGCATCTGTTCGCATTCTGGGCCTCGATGAGGCTGGATTCTCCCACATCTCTACGGGCGGTGGCGCATCGCTCGAGCTGATCGAGGGCAAAGAGCTGCCCGGCGTTGCTGTACTTGGACAGTAGTCGTTGTTGAAAAGGAGTATGAATATGTCTCGCAAACCACTGATTGCTGGTAACTGGAAGATGAACCACGACCATCTCGAAGCAATCGCTTCGGCCCAGAAACTCGCGTTCGCTTTCCCGAAGGACGGCTATGAGTTCGTGGACGTTGCATTGACCGTGCCGTTTACCGACCTTCGTTCTATCCAGACTCTCGTTGAAGGCGACAAGCTGCAGATCACATATGGTGCACAGGACGTGTCAGCGCACGATGCTGGTGCCTACACCGGCGAAGTTTCGGCCACAATGCTGGAGAAGCTTGGCTGCACGTGGGTAGTTGTCGGCCACTCAGAACGCCGTGAGTACCACGGTGAGGACGATGAGCTAGTTTCCCGCAAGGCAAAGAAGGCACTTGAGCACGGCATGAACCCAATCGTGTGTGTCGGTGAGCCGCTAGACATTCGCGAACAAGGCACCCATGTCGACTACGTCGTAGAGCAGACGAAGAAATCCCTGGACGGTTTGAGCAACGAGGAGTTGGAGAAGACCGTCATTGCATATGAGCCGGTATGGGCTATCGGCACTGGCAAGGTTGCCTCTGCCTCCGATGCGCAGGAAGTGTGCCAGGCTATTCGCGGCCTGATCCGTGACTTGGCCGGTGATGCGGTTGCTGATGGCATCCGTATTTTGTACGGCGGATCCGTAAAGACGGAAACTGTCGGTGAGATCATCGCTCAGCCTGATGTTGACGGTGGTCTTGTCGGAGGTGCGTCTCTTGACGGCCAGGATTTCGCGAAATTGGCTGCTGCGGCTGCCCAGGCAGTACAGTAGATTTGCAAGACATGTCGCTCGGACCAGAGCGCGTCGAATAACACCATTCGGTGACTTCGTGTATTCTGGTCCGAGTTACATCAATGTAGGTTTTATAGTGAGGATTTACCACCATGACGTTGGCTCTTGAGATCGTGCTCGTAATCGCTGCGGTCTTGATGACAGTGTTCGTGCTGCTTCACAAAGGCAAGGGAGGCGGGCTTTCGAGCCTGTTCGGTGGTGGCGTGCAGGCTAACCTGTCCGGCTCCACTATCGTGGAGAAGAACCTCGACCGTTACACGGTTATCATTACGCTCATCTGGCTTGTATGCATCGTGGGCCTGAATCTTATTCAGACTTTTGCTGCTTAGCCGCTAGCAAAAGGCCCGCCTGGAGCAATAAGCTTCCGGCGGGCCTTTTCGTTGGTCAGAAATCCGAATCTGCGGGAATCTAACGTGGTGCCGCGTCCTCGGTGACCCACAAGATCGTTTCTTCCTTGCCGACAGCACCGGCCGCTGGCCAGTCAAGATACTCTGCCCGGTTTGCAACTGCGGACGCAGCTTCTGCCTTCTCTGCACCAGAAACAAGAAGCCAGACCTTTTGTGCTTTCCGAACAGCAGGTAGTGTCAACGAAACACGTTCCGCAGGTGGTTTTGGTGAATCCGTCACAGCAACAACCAGAGCGGCGTCCTCTCTCACAGCAGGCGTATGTGGGAATAGCGAATTAATGTGGCCTTCACCGCCCATTCCCAGTAGATGGAGGTCGAACCCCTCAGGCGCCTCAACTTTCAGGTGCGCTTCATAACGAGTGACAGCGGGCTCCATCGTCCCTCCGTCCAACCCATACCCGAAAATGTTTCCTTCTGGGATATCTATATGATCGAGCAACGCTGCCCGGGCCTGGCCTTCATTCGAATCAGGATGGTCGACGGCTACGTTGCGCTCGTCGCCAAAGAATAGCTTCACCCTGGACCAGTCGATATCTGATGAAACAAGCGATTCAAGGAACCGGATTCCGGCTGTCCCACCGGTAAGCACAACACGTGCGGTTCCGTCGCCGTTTACGCCACCGGTAGGGGAGCTGTGGATCTCTGAAATCAACGTTTGGAATGCGGAGGTGGAGACGTCGATAAGCTGTTCGAGGTTTGTAAAGGTGTTGGTCTTGACCGTATTGGACATCCGTCGACCCTCTTTCGGTGCGAAGTTAAGGGAGGTTATGTAACAATGCCCGAGCATACATGGCGTCAGGATCGAGGTGGCGTAGCTCCTCAGCGAGGCATTCTGCGTCCGAGCGAGCACTCAGTGCAACAAACGCATCAGGGTATCCCGGTACGGAAACTCGCACGGTGTGCTCATCAACAATTTGTACCTGCACAGAGCCTTGTTCGCAGTCCAGCGATAGGTGTTGGATTGGGGAGCCAGGAATGGCGTCGGCGCCTGCTACGTTTTGCACGGTTACCTCAACGCCAAAGCAGGCATCGAGCCAAGAGGCTGCGATTTGTACGCTTGGATGCTCGGTAATACCGCTGAGCAAGATCCGGCGTGGTTGCTGTTTATAGCGGTCGAAAGCTGAGGCGACAACGCCGCGCCATGGCGTGATTTTAGACCACATCATGTCCGAATCACCTGGGACGTACGCCTTAGCCAGCTGCTCTATGCATTCTGCCCCCATAGTGCGCCACGCATTCGTGATTCTGCGGTGCGCGATATTACCCAGCTCTGCTTCTGCAGGAACATCTGGCACAGTTGTGGGCCACCAAGCAACGATAGGGGTATCGGGCAGCAACAGCGGGGTGACCACCGCGTCAAGATGCTGGGTAAGTTCACCGTGGACAGTCATGACAACCATCTCAGAGGCGCCAGCGTCCGCCGCGACGATTACCTCTGCATCCATCCAGGTTTGCTCGCTCTGGCAGTCGAGCAACAAGACGAGAACTCGAGCCGGGTGCTCCATGGTCGCGTTCCGGACCGTCTCCAGAATAGAATCGACATCATCCTCGGCATGTGCAGCGACCAAGAGTGTGAGCACGCGCCCAGTCGCCAACGAGTAATTTTCACGAGCCTCTAGGAGCGCTGTGGACACATCGCGGGTGGTCGTGTCGGGAAGAGTGACAATCAAGGATTAAGCCTCACGTTCGTTGTTTGCACACATTATGGACGACGCCATTGGCGGCCGTCCTTGGCCAGCATCGCGTCTGCTGATGCGGGCCCCCAAGTGCCCGCACGATATTCATCTGGATGTCCGTGCGACTCCCAGTAGTTGAGAATTGGATCGAGGATTTCCCAGCTCCGCTCGACTTCCGCATTGGTTGGAAACAAGCTAGATTCGTCGAGTAGTGCATCGAGGATGAGCCGCTCGTATGCTTCGGGAGACTGTTCCGTAAATGCCTCCGCGTACGAGAAATCCATGTTGACATCCCTAACTTCAAATGCAGTTCCAGGCACCTTGGAACCAAAGCGCATCAGCACGCCTTCGTCCGGCTGCACGCGGATAACGACTGCATTGTTCGTAAGTAGTTTTGTCTGATCGTCTTCGAACGGCTGGTACGGAGGACGCTTAAAGACCAGGGCAATCTCAGTCACTCGACGCCCGAGGCGCTTACCAGTGCGAAGGTAGAAAGGAACACCTGCCCAGCGACGCGAGTTTATCTCTAACGTACAGGCCGCATAGGTTTCGGTTGCAGAGTTGGGGTCAAACCCGGACTCCTCCCGGAGCCCGATTACGCGTTCAGAACCTTGCCAGCCCGCTACGTATTGGCCGCGTGCGGTCGTCTCATCGAACGGCTCGACGGGAGTCGTAGCGCGGAGGACCTTGAGTTTCTCCGCACGAAGACGCCCCGGGGAGAACGACGTCGGCTCCTCCATAGCGATCAAGGCGAGCAGCTGAATCAGGTGGTTTTGGATGACGTCTCGTGCTGCACCAATACCGTCGTAATAGCCTGCGCGGCCGCCGAGCCCAATATCTTCAGCCATCGTGATTTGTACGTGGTCGATGTAGTGCGAATTCCACACTGGTTCAAACATCTGGTTTGCGAAACGCAGCGCCATAATGTTCTGCACGGTTTCTTTGCCGAGATAGTGATCGATTCGGAATACGGATCGCTCCGGGAACACTGAATTCACTACTCGGTTTAGCTCTTTGGCGGATTCCAGATCATGCCCGAATGGCTTCTCGATGATCACTCGGCGCCAGCCGTGGTCTTGAGGCTGTGCCATTCCACTGCGGTCCAGCTGGTGGACAACGCTCGAAAAGTGCTCGGGCGGCACAGAAAGGTAAAAGGCCCAGTTTCCGTTCGTCCCCCGTGTTTCATCGGTCGAGCGCAGTGTATTGGCTAGGGCGTCGAACGCGGCGTCGTCATTAAACGAGCCCGAGACGAACTGCATACCTTCTGCGAGCCGGTCCCAAACGTTCGTATTAAACGCGGTGCGGGAAGATGCTTCAACGGCTTCACGCACATAGTCCTCAAAATCTTGTTTAGACCAGTTTCGACGCCCAAACCCGACGAGAGCAAAGCCCGGTGGGAGGAGACCCCGGTTCGCGAGGTCGTAAATTGCCGGCAGGAGCTTTTTCCGAGCTAGATCTCCAGTTACACCGAAGATCACCATCCCAGACGGACCCGCAATGCGGGGAAGCCGCTTATCCTCGGGGGACCGAAGCGGGTTCACCCAATGCGTGCTCTCGTCACTCACATGTACTCCTTTTTATTGCAGCTTTTCCGACATGGAATTTAGCAATTCTTGCCACGCATCAACAAACTTATCGACGCCCTCCTGCTCGAGGACTCGCACGACATCAGACAAGTCGATTCCTGCAGCGGTGATAGCGTCAAACGTCTTCTGCGCGTCGTCAGCACTGGCAGACAAAGTATCGCCGTGAAGACTGTCGCTAGCCAGGGTGGCGTCGATAGTTGATTCCGGCATGGTGTTGACCGTGTTTGGGCCAGCCAGCTCAGACACATACAACGTGGCAGGGTACTCAGGGTTCTTTACACCAGTCGAGGCCCACAGCGGGCGTTGAACGTTGGCACCAGCTGGAAGGTCATCCAACGAAGAAAATTCCTCAAGGAACAAGCGGTATGCCAGTTGAGCGTTTGCCACGCCTGCTTTGCCTCGCAACGCAAGTGCTTCAGAAGTAGCAATTTGCTCAAGGCGAGCATCGACTTCGGTGTCCATGCGAGACACGAAGAATGAGGCAACAGAATGAATGGTTGAGACATCGTGGCCGTTGGCTGCAGCCTGCCGAATACCTTCCTTGTACGCGCGAATGACCTCGCGGTAGCGCTCCACAGAGAAGATCAGCGTGACATTCACTGAAATACCAGCTGCCAGTGCTGCTGTGACTGCTGGCAACGAGGCGTCTGTGGCTGGAATCTTGATCATTGCATTCGGTTTACCCACGCGTGCCCACAGCTCTTTCGCTTGAGCGATCGTCTTCGCTTCGTCGTGAGCATAGCGGGGGTCAACCTCGATGGAAACGCGACCATCAAGGCCGTCGGTCGCATCGTAGATGTCCTGGAAGATGTCGCACGCGTCGCGGACGTCGTCAATGCTCATCGCGTAAACCGCCTCGTCGGGGCTGGCACCTGACGCTCTCAACTGTTGGATTTGCTCGTCGTACGCGCTTCCAGTCGACATTGCTGAAGCAAAAATTGCAGGGTTGGTTGTCACGCCAACGACCGACTTCTCACGTTTGACTGCTTCTAGATTGCCAGTGGCGATGCGCTGGCGAGAGAGATCATCCAGCCAAGTGGACGTGCCGAGCTCCCGAAGCCTTTCAACTGTGTTCATGCTCAGATTCCTTTCTAAAAAATGGGCCTGGCCAAGCTAGGGGAGGGCTTGACCAGGACAACTCTTCAACTATCGCTGCACCGCTGCTACAGACGCGCGTCCGGCTGCTGCAACGTTGTCTGCTGTAAAGCCGAACCGCTCGAAGAGCTCTGGACCTGGTGCGGAGGCACCAAAGTGCTCCAAGGAAACACACTGACCGGCGTCGCCTACAAAACGATGCCATGGCATGGACAGACCGGCCTCGACAGAGACCCTTGCTCGAACCTCTGCAGGAAGTACCGATTCAATGTACTCCGGCGATTGCTGCGTAAACCACTCCATGCAAGGCACCGAGACAACTCGAGTTCCGATACCTTCGGCTTCCAAGGACTTCGCAGCCTCAACAGCAAGCTGCACTTCCGAGCCAGAAGCCATCAGAATCAAATCAGGCGTCGGGGTAGAGGAGTCCACGAGTACGTACGCACCGCGAGCAACACCTTCGAATGCCTTTTCCTTTGTGCCCTCAAGCACAGGGAGGTTCTGACGGGAAAGCGCCAGTGCCTTCGGCATCGGCTTAGCCTCCAGCGCAGACTTCCACGCAGCAGACGTTTCATTCGCGTCGGCCGGTCGGATCACCGCCATATCCGGGATGGCTCGAAGAGCAGTGAGCGTTTCAACCGGCTGGTGGGTCGGACCGTCTTCGCCCAGGCCGATCGAGTCGTGCGTGAAGACGTAGTAGCCGTCGATACCTGAAAGTGCTGCGACGCGAATTGCCGGGTAGAGATACTCGGAGAAGATCAGGAACGTACCGCCGTAAACTCGTGTGTTACCGTGCAGTGCAATGCCGTTCATGATCGCGCCCATGGCATGTTCGCGGATACCGAAGTGCAAATTGCGACCGTACGGCTCAGCGCTGAACATATCGGTAGAAATCGCCTGAGGCCCGAACGATGCAGCCCCCTTGATAAGGGTGTTATTGGAGCCTGCCAGGTCTGCGGAGCCACCCCAAAGCTCTGGAAGGGCCGCAGCCGCAGCCTGGATTACTGCTTCAGAAGCCTTACGGGTAGCAAGGCCCTTTTCGTCAGCGTCCCAAGTTGGGAAGTCCTGCGACCAGTTGGATGGGAGCTCTCGAGCCGTCAATCGGTCAAACAGGGCCTTCTTCTCTGGGTTGGCCTCAGCCCAAACAGCAAACGTCTCGTCCCACTGTTTACGCTTCGCAGCACCACGGTCCTGGAGCTTTCGAGTATGGGTGATAACGGACTCTTCCTCCGGGAAGTGAATCTCCGGATCAAAGCCGAGAATGTTTTTGACAGCTGCGATTTCTTTCGCACCGAGAGCTGCGCCGTGTACTGCACCCGTGTTTTGCAGCGTAGGAGCAGGGAAGCCGATGACCGTCTTTACCTGAATGATCGTTGGGCGATTGGTGTCGGACTGTGCTTCCTTGATCGCTTTCTCAATCGCGACGACGTCCTCGCCGGACTCAACCGTTAGTGTTTGCCAGCCGTAGGCCTCGTAGCGCTTCATAACGTCTTCAGTGAACGCGATCTGGGTATCATCCTCGATCGAAATCCTGTTGTCATCCCAGAATACAATCAGGTTTCCGAGCTGCTGCGTCCCTGCGAGAGATGAAGCCTCCGATGTGACACCTTCTTGAAGACAACCGTCTCCAGCCACGACGTAGATGAAATGATCGAACGGCGATTCGCCAGCCGGAGCCTCAGGGTCAAACAGGCCACGTTCCCGGCGCGAAGCCATCGCCATACCAACTGCTGATGCCAACCCCTGGCCGAGCGGGCCAGTTGTAATCTCTACGTGGTCCGTGTGGTTGTACTCAGGGTGACCAGGAGTCTTAGCACCCCAGGTACGAAGCTGCTGGAGGTCTTTGAGCTCAAGTCCCATGCCCCCCAGGTAGAGCTGAACATACTGTGTCAGGGAAGAGTGGCCGTTTGACAATACGAAGCGATCGCGCCCTGCCCAATGTGGGTCAGCGGGGTCTACATTCATCACCCGCTGGTAGAGCGTATATGCAAGAGGTGCGAGCGACATCGCGGTGCCTGGGTGCCCAGAGCCGCAGTTTTCCACGGCGTCAGCCGCGAGGATTCGGGCTGTATCAACTGCCCGCGTATCCACGTCGGTCCAGTCTTCGGGATAGTTACGTACAGTTTTTGCTTGAAGTTCAGCTGAAAGCGTCACAGAATCCTCGATTCATGCTATGGAAACAGAACAGGACCCAGCCTAGTGTAAAACTCGCTTTGTGGTGGTGACACCCAACGGTGTTGTGCGAAGAAAACTCGCGGGTGTAGCCGCCACGTTAATTCTGACAAATTGGTGAGCGGAGGCTAACATCACCGGGAGGGTCAAAGTATAAGAGGGCTGAAAAGATCATCGTGTAATGCGTTGCGGTACCATATCAGCCGAAATGCTCGACACCTGAACGCGAACCAATGTTGCGTAAGAGTTCTAGCCGAACGGTTGAAGTTTGATGTGGAGGAGAAGTATTGGAGACCATCAAGGCATACTTCGCGCTTACGAAGCCCAGGGTCATTGAACTTCTTCTAGTGGCAGCTATCCCCGCAATGTTGCAAGCAGACCGTGGCACTGTGCACGTGTGGCTCATTCTTGCAACGCTGTTCGGTGGTTGGATGGGGGCCGGTGCGGCAAATGCATTTAACATGGTCGCCGACTACGACATTGACCAGAAAATGGGGCGAACGCGTGCACGGCCACTTGTCCGGGCAAAGGTCACCAAACAGAAAGCCGCCGTATTTGCTTGGGCGCTTCTCGTCGCGAGTGTGCTTTGGCTTGGATTCCTGTGTAAGTCGTGGCTCGCGGCGTTCTTTATCATTCTGACCAACTTCTTCTATATCTATGTGTATACAAAGTGGCTGAAGAGGCGAACTTGGCAGAACGTCATCTGGGGCGGCGCAGCAGGTTGTATGCCCGTGATGGTCGGTTGGGCGGCAATTAGAGACAATGTCACCGACGGCTCCAAGGATGCGTGGTGGCAGGCGATCGTGATGTTCATGATCATCTTCTTCTGGACGCCACCGCACACCTGGGCGCTGGCAATGAAGTACCGAGCGGATTACGCCCGCGCTAATGTCCCGATGCTGCCGGTGGTAGCCTCCCCTGCGGAGACAACCCGTCAGATTCTCATTTACTCATGGTGGACCGTCGGGGTGTCCCTGCTCCTGGTTCCCGCCACCTCGTGGATCTATCTTGCAACCGCGCTGATTTCGGGTGCATTGTTCCTCGCCGTTGCCACACAGCTGCATGCTGGGGTAAAGCGCGGGGAGAAGGTGAAACCGCTCAAGCTGTTTATTCTCTCCAACAACTATCTTGCGGCGTTGTTCTTGGGGCTTTCCGTTGATGCGGTGCTCGGTTGGACTCCACTATTCGCTACCTTCTTCTAGCACGTGGATCCTTGGAGCTTGATGGCTCCAAGGTCATTGTCACAAACCTCCGAAGTTTCGGAACCCAGTAGCGAGCTGGCGTCATCTATTGATTCACACACGTGAACTGGCGGTTCCCATCGTGTTTCTTCGAGCACTCTGGTCACGGTCTGTGCATGCTTACGGAAGCCGTTGGCATCCATTCGTATCGACGCTAAGTCCTCATAGCAACACGTACGCGCAGAGCTGCGCCCAACTTCGTGCGCAAAGCCATTTTTGAAGTCAGAGCGTGCCAGCACAACTGCATCCACCCCGATCCCATCATTGAGCGCTTTGATCTGTGCAGCAGTACCTAGCTGGCCACTGAATACGGCTGTGGCTCCAGCCTCATCTGCTGCTACTCGGCCTTCCTCGCTTTCCGAAACGGCATACACGATGATGTCCTTCTCTCGAGCGATTGCAATCATGTACAACCCAATTGCGGAACCTGCATTCGTGACGACGACAGCTTCACCTTGCACAAGCTTCAATACTTCGAATAGCGAATAACTTGCGGCCATTCCCGGCCTCAACATTGAAGCACCAATGTGTGGGGCGATCAGGTCCGATACAGCGACTACCCGGCTTCGGTCAACGACAACCTGCTCGGCGATGGGGCCGGTGGCATCGCTCCACGCAACCACAGTTCCTGGCGCAACCTCGTCGAGGGGGTCTTTCAGGACACGACCGCATCCTTGGTTGCCGAAGGAGGTGTCGTGAAGAAAAAACCCAGCGTAGAGGACTTCGACTAGAAGTTCTCTATCGCTGGGGAACGGTGAAGCGATATCAATGCAACGCACCTGCTGCGCGTCGAACTCAATCGCTTTCATACTTTCTCAGGCTACATGGTGTTTGCGTCTAGCGATACAGCAACTCACGACGCACAGCGTGCGCGTACAAGAACGCCGTGAACGCTACAACTAGAGAAGACAGCCCAATATGGATCGGAATCGTCCAACGCGGCACGCCCATGTAGTACTGGCTTAAACCTACTGCCCACTGGACCACGATGAGTCCAAGAAGAATCCAGGAAGTTTTCTGCGCTGCATGCGGGGCCTTCGCTCTACGTAGCAAGAAAAATGTGATCACTGTAAGAAGTAGATACGCGTACATGCACCCTGCGTGAATATATGCCAACAACGCTGTGTCAATCGCAAGTCGACCTTCCATACCGACGCTTGCGTCACCCGAGTGCGGGCCGGACCCTGTCACCATCGTTCCTGTCACAAGTACACAGCTCAACGCAACGGCAGCGATCACGGCGATCACTCGGATGTGCCCGGGGTAGCGGTCTTGAGCAACCGTGGACTCGTCTTCCGCCAAACGCATGTACAGCAATGCTGCGACCCACACAAGCACCATCGAAGGCAAGAAGTGCACGGCGACCGCCCACCACTGCAAATCAAGGCGAACAGAAATACCGCCGATAATCGCCTGGACAACGACGCCGGCGAGGGAGAACCATGCCAAGAATTGGGCATCTCGACCGCGGGATGCGCGGTAGACAGCCCAAAGCACGGCGATCGCGGCAGCCGCGACCACGAAAGTAAGCAGACGGTTACCAAACTCAATGGTTTGGTGAATCCAAGGCGCGGCACCAGCGACGGGGACAAGCGAACCTTCGTGGCAAAGTGGCCACGTATTGCAACCAAGCCCCGAACCGGTCACTCGCACCAACGACCCTGTTACGGTGATTCCGCCTTGGCAGAGCAAGAGAATCATGGCTAGAGTTCGTTGCAACTTCAGACTGGGGGCTTGCTTTTTATCCTGATGCGTCATCGGCGCACCGGTCTGTTGTAAAGTCATGCACTTTCCTTGGACGTATAAAACACGTTCGACTATTCAGGCTCGAATCTTAGTCGATGAGCGCATGGCCTTAATCATCGAAACGGAAGAAGCGAACGCTTGAGCCAACGCCGACGATGAGCCACGCTAGCAAGCTAAGCAACGCAGGACCATTCGCAGTCAGCGCGAGTGCATCAGAAATACCAGCTGCCAGCGAAACCGTGGGTACTAGGTTCCACCAACCAGCGTGGCTAAGGTCGCCAGAATAGGCGACCCAACCCACGATTCCCATCATGATCACCCACATTAAATTCGAAATGGCAAGGACCATCTCGGAACTTAGCGAGCCGCCCATGAGCAAGCCCAAGGAAGTAAAGCACGCAACCCCCAGGAACAAGACGCAGGCACCAAGCACCGCGCCAACGACTGAGGGGCGCCAGCCAAGGAAACATGCAACGGCTCCTAGCACCGCAATCTGGACGCAGACCATCGCGACCACGCCAAGGATTTTTCCGACGATGATCGTCCACGGTGGGACTCCGGAAGCACCGGTCCGCTTCAGCGCACCGTATCGGCGGTCAAAGGCGAGCGAAATCGCCTGGCCCGTAAATCCAGAGCTGGTCGCCGCGACGGCAAACACCATCGGCACCAGGGTGTCGAGGCTGTAGTCATCCCCAAAAACAGGCAAATATACTGATGCGATGAGCAACGCTGCCGGGATGAAGATGCTGAGCACCAACTGTTCGCCGTGACGGAGCATCAGCTTGCTTTCGATGAGTCCCTGAGCGCTGGCCATCGCAAACTTCGAAGACCGTTGCGGGGCGGGCGTAAAGGTTCCTTCCTTGATGTGCACCGCTAGCTCCTTAATTCCTTACCGGTGATGTTCAAAAACACTTCTTCCAACGCCATGTGGCTTACTTGCATATCCCGAATCAGCACGGATTGGCGAAGTGCTTCTTCGGTAATACAGGCGACAAGTTCAGGAGAAACCGAACCGTTGACTACGTAGCGCATTGGGCGAACTTGGGCCACAGCTGTATCGATCTGACACAAAGCCACGTGCTGCTTCAGCTTCTCGAGGTCGAGTGGTTGCGCCGTACCAAACGTGATTTGCTGCTCAAATGATCCGCTGGTCAGGTCCGCCGGTGAACCTTCGGCGACAACCTTTCCATGATCCATGATCACAATGTCATCGGCGAGCGACTCCGCCTCGTCCATCAGGTGCGTAGTCAGGACGATCGTGGTTCCGTCACGTTTTAGTGCAGAAACAATATCCCACACAGCGTTGCGTGACTGTGCGTCCATGCCAGCGGTTGGCTCATCAAGAAAAACCAGCTCCGGACGACCTATAAGTGCAAGCGCCAGGGACAAGCGTTGCTTTTGCCCTCCGGAGAGGCGTCGATACGTGGTATTGGCGACTCCCTCGAGCCCTAGGAGGGCCATGAGCCACTCAGGGTCGTGAGGATTTGCGTTGTATGAAGCCGAAAGCTTCAGCATTTCTCTGACTTTGACGCCCGAATATGATCCGCCACCCTGCAGCATGATCCCAATTCGGTCTCGCACACGCTGAGGGTGGGTTGCAGGGTTTTCGCCTAGTACCGTGATTGTCCCTGAGGTTGGCCGGGTGAATCCTTCACACATCTCGATGGTCGTTGTCTTGCCGGCTCCATTCGGACCGAGCAAGGCCAGCACGGTTCCTTCTTTTGCGGCAAACGATGCTCCATCTACAGCAGTAACGTCCCCAAAAGTTTTCTTCACATTGTCAACTGAAAGAACAGGCGCGTTCATGGATAGCTAGTGTAGCCTGCCGGCACCAAAGCGCCGATACAACAGGAAACTGAGCCCAACAAATACGACAAAACAACAGGCTGCGACACCGTAAATAGTGAAAACTGTCTTTGCTTGCAGGCCGAGACCACGCGGTAGCACCAGAAAACTAAACACAGCAGAGTACACAGCCACCCCGGCGCGGAAAAAGAACCTATTTGCCCATGCAGCAAGGGGATAAATAGCCCACAGAGGGTACCAAGGGTGTACGACTGGGAAGAATATAACAAGCACGAGCGTTGCGACGCCAAGTCCACCTGCAGGGTGAATGGCTCCCCGCAACGTAGCCCACAGTAGGCGAACCAGAAACGCCACCGCGATGGCCACTCCAATCCCGCGGGTGACAATGAGAACTGCGTCAATGTGGTCGCCGAGACCAAGCAGCATTCCTAGAAAGCCGCTGATTACGCCCACGTCTGTTGAGATCGAGAGCCAGCTACGAATCGACGCTGCTCCGCCTTGACCAGTGACCCATCCGAGCCCAATGCTTGTTATAAGTGAAACGGCGGCAGTAGTGACAATGAGAATAACTGTCTGAAAAAGCACCGCGATGCTAAGGGCTGTAGCTTTGCGCTGGCGTTGCCCAAGCACACGAGCGATTGCCATGCCTATAAAACCGAGACCGAGAAAGCCTGTCACTTTGACTAGTCCTCCGCAGGTAATGGTGATCGCGGAGAGAGCCAGGTAACCCCACGCTTGCGCTGAACTGATGGTCCTCAACCTGTCGGCCCCGCGAAGTCCTAGCTCAAACCCGACTAACACCAATCCGAGCATGATCGCTTCATTATGGATGCCACCAATGAGATGCAGAATCGTTAGCGGATTGAGCACCCCGAGCCACAGTGCGGCAGTCTCTGGTACGCCACAGCGGCCGGCAATCTTTCGGATTCCCCATGCTGCGGCGAGCACTCCGACGAGTGATACGACGCGGTGCGCAATCACCCCGAGCACAATAGAGTCGGCAGTAATACGAGAAATTGCCGCTGCAATACCTAACGCGACAGGCCCGTAGGGGCTTGGAGAATGCGCCCAAATAAACGGGACCGAGCGCGCTAGATGGTGTTCTGGCCCGAGAAGCTCGACTGGTCCAGCGGAGTACGGGTCAAGACCAAACCGGACAATTGCACCATTAGCTAAGTATGAATAGATGTCTTGAGTAAAGAGAGGAGCGGTAATCAACAGAGGAGCAACCCATGCAACGAATGTTCGCATGAGAAGCGGCGTCGAAACGCGGGGCCTCTGGCCACTTACGCCAACGAAGGGGCCCATACACAACCAAGCGGAGACCAAGAGTCCTACTCCGAACTGAACTATGGAAGACGACGCTTGCATCATTCGGCCAAGCAAGGCCCCGCCAGGCAGAGAGAACCAAGGATTATCGACGACCGGCAAGGCCCCGCCCCCGAGGCCTCCCAAGCCAATGAGAAGTGTGCCGACCAAACCCAGCCATCGAAGTACGGCGAACCGGTTCTGCTCAGCGTAGTTGGTTGAACGAAAGTCTTGTCCTCGCCAAACCTCTTTAGAGACTCGGTGCAGCCCAGCCGACCGTGATCCAGGCTTGCCGATGCGAGGAAACGCATCAAGCAAAGACTTTATCGGTGAATCCTGGAACAACACAGGCAAGATTGTAGCCGAACGACCGGGTTAAACGTGCACATTGAATTAGGACACAGTAGTGTTGTGTAAAGGCCGGTCGGTGTACAGCCAATCGGTTGGAAAGTCAGAGATCAAAGCAGATCGAAGCGAGGTGAGCCAGTGTTGAACCAAGCGCGGTCAGTTGACGGTGGCACTCGCAAGCGAGTGATGGCGCTCTTGCTGAAAAGCGGACCGGTGACTGCATCAACACTTGGTGAGCAAACTGGAATTTCAGCTGCCGGTATCCGTCGGCACCTGGATAAGCTCACTGAGGCTGGACTCATTGAGACGTGTGAGCCACTGCCGGTTGCTGGAGAAGAGCCACCGCGAGGCCGTCCCGCGAAGCACTACTGCTTGACGGAAGAAGGCCGAGAAAGCTTCGGTAGCAACTATGAGAATATGGCGCTTGATGCAATCGAAGCTCTTGAAGAACTTGGCGGCCATGAAGCAGTCAAAGAGTTCGCCAAAACTAGGATTGAACGCATCCTTGAAGAAGTGGAGCCGATTTCGGAGCGATCAAGCAGTGGCGACCTTGAATCAGTCGTGCTCGAAGTCGTGTCCGTTTTAGAGCGTCACGGCTATGTTGCCTCGGTGACTCAGGCAGGGACTGGAATTCAAATTTGTCAGCATCACTGCCCGGTGTCACAAGTAGCGTCTGCGCATCCCGAAATTTGCGAAGCAGAGCAAGAAATGATCGCTAAGATCGTAGGCCGACATATCCAACCACTTGCCTCCATTACAGAGGGCAATGGTGTCTGCACAACAAACATTCCACTCGCTGCTGTTCACGGGCCGAAAAATAACGTATCTGAAAGGAGCGGAAAATAATGACGAAAGCTAATCCCGCACCCGGTTTAGAGAAACCAATGAACGACGAAGAGATTATCGAGTCAATCGGTAGCTACAACTACGGGTGGCACGACCCAGACGCTGCCGGGCAGGCAGCAAAGCGTGGTCTTAACGCTGGGGTAGTCAAGGACATTTCTGGCATTAAGGAAGAGCCAGAATGGATGCTGGAACAGCGCCTCAAGGCTTTGGACATTTTTGAAAAGAAGCCACTGCCGACTTGGGGCGCAGACCTGAGTGGCATCGACTTTGACAACATTAAGTACTATGTCCGCTCTACGGAGCAACCAGCTACGAGCTGGGATGACCTTCCTGAAGACATTAAGAATACGTACGACAAGCTTGGCATTCCTGAGGCAGAAAAGCAGCGCCTAGTCGCTGGTGTTGCTGCGCAGTACGAATCTGAGGTTGTCTACCACCAGATTCGTGAGGATCTCGAAAAGAAGGGTGTCATCTTCGTAGACACTGACACCGCGCTTCGCGAGCACGAGGACATCTTTAAGGAGTACTTCGGCTCGGTCATCCCCGCTGGCGATAACAAGTTCTCAGCTCTGAATACGGCAGTATGGTCAGGCGGTTCGTTTATCTATGTTCCGCCGGGCGTCCACGTCGATATCCCGCTCCAGGCATACTTCCGTATTAATACCGAGAACATGGGCCAGTTCGAGCGCACGCTCATCATCGTTGATGAGGACGCCTACGTCCACTACGTAGAAGGATGCACCGCCCCGATTTACAAGTCCGACTCGCTTCACTCCGCGGTCGTTGAAATCATCGTGAAGAAAGGTGGCCGCTGCCGGTACACCACGATCCAGAACTGGTCGAACAACGTTTACAACCTCGTCACCAAGCGCGCTAAGGCCGAAGAGGGCGCAGTGATGGAGTGGGTCGACGGCAATATCGGTTCAAAGGTGACGATGAAGTACCCAGCAGTCTGGATGACTGGCGAGTATGCCCGTGGCGAAGTGCTTTCCGTCGCATTTGCTGGTGAAGGACAGTTCCAGGACACCGGTGCCAAGATGACACACATGGCTCCGCACACCTCGAGTTCAATCGTTTCAAAGTCAGTTGCGCGCAGTGGCGGACGCGCGGCCTACCGTGGCCTGGTACAGATCAACGCAAACGCGCATGATTCCGCCTCGAACGTTGAGTGCGACGCGTTGCTTGTCGATGACATTTCTCGTTCTGACACTTACCCGTACAACGACATTAGGAACGATCGGGTTACGCTCGGACACGAGGCGAAAGTCTCCAAGGTCTCTGAAGAGCAGCTGTTCTACCTGATGTCCCGCGGTATTGCCGAAGAAGAAGCTATGGCGATGATTGTCCGTGGCTTCGTCGAGCCTATTGCCAAGGAGCTCCCGATGGAGTACGCCCTGGAGCTCAACCGTCTGATTGAATTGCAAATGGAAGGATCAGTGGGCTAATCACCATGACTTCAACGATTAATCCCGTATCGAATGCAACTCCTCACAACAACAAGGGAGATCTGTTTTCGTCGTTCAATGTTGAGGATTTTCCCGTTCCACGTGGACGTGACGAAGTCTGGCGGTTCATTCCACTTCGCCGCATCCGAGGTCTGCACAACGGGGAGTTCCCGCAACAGGCTGACGCCCAGATCACGATTGATGCGCCAGATGAGGTCGTCGTCACGGAGCTTGACGCAGCTGACGATCAGCTCAAAGTAGCCGGCGCGCCCGTAGACCGCGTTGCTGCACAAGCATGGTCGAGCGCGAAAACCGGCACCTTGATTACCGTGCCTGGTAACAGCAAGTTGTCCAAGCCCATCACCGTCACCATCACTGGTGCCGGCGCCGACGTGACATCCTTTGCAACGATCCTTTTTGAAGTTGGGACCCATGCAGAGGCTGACATCGTTGTCAAGTACACCGGCACAGGTGTGCATGCAGACAACGTCAATTGGCATATCGGCGCAGGCGCGCACGTACGCGCAGTCGTAGATACGGACTGGGACTTGGACGCAGTACACATTGGTCAACAGTCCATCTTGATGGAGCGCGATTCGGTACTGCGCCACAACGTCGCAGCTTTCGGTGGCGAGATCGTGCGCATCACCCCACGCGTAAAGTTCCAAGCTCCGGGGGCAGACGTCGAGCTCAACGGCGTTTACTTTGCGGACGCGGGTCAGTACATCGAAAACCGTATGCTGGTCGACCACAGCGTTCCGAACTGCCGGTCGAACGTGCTGTACAAGGGTGCGTTGCAAGGCGACAAGGCGTCGGATCTGCCAGAAGCACGAACCTGCTGGGTCGGTGATGTGCTGATTCGCGCAGGCGCGCACGGCACAGATACATATGAAACGAACCGGAACCTGGTCTTGACGGATGGTGCTCGCGCTGACGCAATTCCAAACCTCGAGATCGAGACTGGTGAAATCGCTGGAGCCGGCCATGCCGCAACCGTTGGTCGGTTCGATGACGAGCAAGTGTTTTATCTCCGGTCCAGGGGCATCCCTGAGGACGAAGCCACGCGCTTGATCATTCGCGGATTCTTTAACGAGGTCCTCAATCAGGTCCCGCTCGAAGACCTCCGTGAAGAACTCGTTGCACGTGTGGCCGGAGAGCTCGAGCAAACGAACCAGTAAAACGAAAAGGAATCAGTAAAACAATGTCTACCCTGGAAATCAAGAACCTCCACGCAAACGTCCTGCCGACCGAGGAAGGTCAAGAGCCAACGCCGATTCTCAAGGGCGTAAACCTCACTATTAAGGGCGGAGAGACTCACGCCATCATGGGGCCGAATGGTTCCGGTAAGTCCACGCTTGCCTACACGCTCGCTGGTCATCCACGCTACGAAGTTACTGAAGGCGAAGTACTCCTCGATGGTGAGAACATCCTCGAGATGGATATCGACGAACGCGCTCGCGCCGGACTCTTCCTGGCAATGCAGTACCCAGTTGAGGTGCCGGGCGTCTCTTCTTCGAACTTTATGCGCTCTGCTGTGACTGCTGTTCGTGGGGAAGCGCCGAAGCTTCGCGATTGGGTTCGTGAACTCAATGATGCTCGCGACTTGTTGAAGATGGACTCTTCCTTCACTGAGCGTTCGGTCAACGAAGGCTTTTCTGGCGGTGAGAAGAAGCGACATGAGGTCATGCAGTTGTCGTTGCTCAAGCCGAAGTTTGCTGTGATGGACGAAACGGACTCCGGCCTTGACGTCGATGCGCTGCGAATCGTATCCGAGGGGATCAACCGCTACCAGGAAGAAACCAACGGCGGTGTCCTAATGATCACCCACTACAAGCGGATCCTGGAGTATGTGAAGCCTGACTTCATTCACATCTTCTCGGATGGCAAGGTCATCCAGACTGGCGACGCCTCGTTGGCTGATGTTCTCGAGGCAGAGGGATACGAAAAGTTCATCTAATGGGATACTTACATTCCGATGGAACACTGAACACAGACGCGATTCGCGCAGAGTTCCCGATCCTGAGTCGGACCGTGCGCGATGGGAAGCCCCTCGTCTATTTGGACTCCGGGGCTACGTCCCAGCGTCCGCAGTCTGTGTGGAACGCTGAGCAAGAATTCGTCCTGAACACATTTGCACCAGTCCATCGTGGCTCCTACCAACTGGCTGAGGAGGCGACAGACGCTTATGAAACTGCCCGTGAGCGTATCGCTAACTTTGTTGGTGCTGACGGGGAGGAGATTGCATTCACGAAGAACGCTACTGAGGCTCTGAACCTCGTCGCATATGTTCTTGGTGATGATCGTGCCGGTAAGCACCAGATCAAACGCGGAGACACGATTGTTGTCACTGAACTGGAGCACCACGCGAACCTCGTGCCTTGGCAAGAACTGGCCCGCCGCACTGGAGCAACGCTCAAGTGGTACTCGATGACTGCTGATGGACGCATCGACCTTGACAGCTTGGAACTCGACGATACTGTAAAAGTTGTTGCGTTCACGCACCAATCAAACGTAACTGGTGCAGTAGCGGACGTCGATGAAATCGTGAGGCGTGCTCGCGCAGTAGGAGCACTCACGGTCCTTGATGCGTGCCAATCTGTTCCGCATATGCCTGTTAACTTTCACGAGCTTGACGTCGACTTTGCAGCGTTCTCAGGGCATAAGATGTGTGGACCTTCTGGTGTGGGCGCCGTATACGCGAGAAAGTCGATCTTCAGGGAACTTCCACCATTTTTGACAGGTGGATCCATGATCGAGATCGTCAAGATGGACTCTTCGACGTATGCGCCGACGCCCCAACGGTTCGAAGCTGGCACGCAGATGACAAGCCAGGTCGTTGGCCTTGGTGCTGCCGTCGAGTTCTTGGAATCCATCGGAATGGAAAATGTCCAACGCCACGAGCATATGTTGACGGAGTATGCCCTGGAACGAATGCAAGAGATTCCAGGATTAGTTATCGCTGGTCCTGCGGTGGCTGAACAGCGCGGCGGTGCGATCGCTTTTACCGTCGATGGCGTGCATCCGCATGATTTAGGACAGGTGCTTGATGCTCACGGTGTTGCTATCCGCACCGGCCACCACTGCGCGTGGCCCGCTCACAGAGAACTCGAGGTGCAGGCAACCTCTCGAGCAAGTTTCTACCTGTACAACACCAAAGAGGAAGTAGACGCCTTGGTTGAAGCCATTCGCGAAGCGCGCCGCTTCTTCGGAGTCGAGGAGGATTCCTAGACGATGAACCTAGAGTCTATGTACCAAGAAGTGATCTTGGACCATTACAAGAACCCACGGCATAAGGGGCTGCGCGAACCGTACGAAGCGGAGGTGCACCACGTCAACCCATCTTGCGGTGATGAGCTGACGCTGCGTGTGCACCTGTCTGCCGACGGAAAGACGGTTGAAGACGTCTCTTACGATGCTCAAGGTTGCTCGATCTCCCAAGCCTCAACCAGTGTGATGACAGAAGAACTGGTGGGGCTACCTGTTGCGGATGCGATGGAAAAGTTGCACTCGTTTGAGGAAATGATCACCTCTCGCGGGACCAAAGAAGGGGATCCGGAAGCCATCGGCGATGGCATTGCGTTCGCAGGTGTTTCTAAGTTCCCAGCTCGCGTCAAGTGTGCGTTGTTGGGCTGGAAAGCATTTGAAGCCGCCACGTCCGAGGCGTTAGACAAATAGAAAGGCGAAAATATGGTGGATAACGATCACACTTCGAACCTTGGCGATGGCGACGAGCGGCCAGCACAGACCGAGGAACAGCTCAAAATCTGTGGTGAAGTAGAGGAGTACCTACACGACGTCATTGACCCCGAGTTGGGTATCAATGTTGTTGACCTTGGACTTGTCTATGACGTGTGGGTAGAAACTAACGATAATGTCCACCGAGCAGTCGTCAACATGACGTTGACTTCGCCGGCTTGCCCGCTTACCGATGTCATCGAAGAACAAGCTGATCACGCTATCACGACGAATACTGTGTGTGATGAAGTCGTCATCAATTGGGTGTGGATGCCACCATGGGGACCGCAGATGATTACGGAAGAAGGGCGCGAGCAGTTGCGTGCACTAGGTTTCGCTGTTTAGACCACGTTTTCGTCTACTCACGCGGCCTTGTAGAGTAACCCTTTGTGATTGTTACTAATGATCTCGAAGTCCGTGTAGGAGCCCGGACGCTTCTCGAAGCGCCTGGGCAGCATCTCCGTGTTCAACCTGGTGACAGAATCGGTCTCGTCGGCCGAAATGGTGCCGGGAAGACCACTACGATGCGAATCATCGCAGGTGAAACAGAACCCTACGCGGGCACGGTTACTCGTACTGGCGAGATCGGATACCTGCCACAAGACTCCAAAGAAGGCAATATCGAGCAGAGTGCCCGAGATCGCGTTCTTTCGGCGCGAGGCCTTGATCAGATCCAACGCTCGATGGATCGGCAGCGTTCCATCATGGAAGAGTCAGATGGTGCGACCCGTGATAAAGCAATCGAGAAGTTTTCCCGGCTCGAAGAGCAGTACCACGCGCTAGGCGGTTACGAGGCGAACGCAGAGGCTGCGCAGATATGTGACAACCTCGGGCTTCCAGCACGAGTGCTCGACCAACAGCTCAGTACCCTCAGCGGTGGTCAACGCCGTCGCGTGGAGTTGGCACAGATCCTTTTCGCCTCTCGGGCGGGTTCTGGAAAGTCCCAAACCACACTGCTTCTCGACGAGCCCACTAACCACCTCGACGCGGACTCTATTACATGGCTGCGTTCGTTCTTGAGCAAGCACGATGGTGGCTTGATCATGATTTCGCACGATGTTGAGTTGCTTGAGGCAGTATGCAATAAGATTTGGTTCCTTGATGCAGTGCGCGCTGAGGCTGATGTCTACAACATGGGCTTCAAGAAGTACCAGGATGCCAGGGCACTCGATGAAGCACGACGCCGCCGTGAACGCGCTAATGCGGAAAAGAAAGCTTCCGCACTGCAAAAACAAGCGGCCAAACTCGGAGCGAAGGCGACGAAGGCTGCAGCTGCTAAACAGATGCTTGCTCGCGCTGAGCGCATGATGGGTGAGCTTGATGACATTCGTGTAGCGGATAAAGTAGCGTCTATTTCCTTTCCGAAGCCAGCACCATGCGGCAAGACACCCTTGTTTGGCAAGGGCCTTACCAAAATGTATGGCTCCCTCGAAGTGTTCGCTGGCGTCGATCTAGCTGTTGATAAAGGATCCCGAGTTGTAGTGCTTGGCACCAATGGTGCAGGCAAGACGACGCTGCTCAAGTTACTTGCTGGCGTTGAACGCACGGATGGGGAAGGCGGAATCGTGTCAGGGCATGGCCTCAAGATCGGGTACTTCGCCCAGGAGCACGACACGATCGACGGTAACAAAACAGTCTGGGAGAACACGATCGAAGCCTGCCGCGATGCAGGGCAGCAGGATCTACGCGGTCTACTCGGGGCGTTCATGTTCTCGGGAGACAAGCTAGACCAGCCAGCTGGAACACTGTCTGGTGGTGAGAAAACGAGGTTAGCGCTGGCAACGCTCGTTTCCTCGCGCGCAAATGTCCTTCTTCTTGACGAGCCGACAAACAACTTGGATCCGCAGTCCCGACAGCAAGTATTGGATGCGCTGAAAACCTATACCGGCGCTGTCGTTCTCGTCACGCACGACCCTGGAGCTGTCGAAGCACTCGAGCCAGAGCGAGTGATCATCATGCCTGAAGGCGATGAAGACCTGTGGAGCGACGAGTATATGGAGATCGTCGAATTGGCGTAGTCGACTCAGTGTAACGTGGAGGTCGTGAATACGACACGATTCGAAACACTGTTACTTGACGTACGTAATAGCTGGAGCGGCATGTCCGCGCAGGAGCGCAGGCTCATTGCATCGCTCGCCTCCATCGATTTACTGGGCAAAATTACGGCGCTAGTTCATTTGGCCAGGACTGATAACCGGAAAATCCGCGGCTCGAAGTGGGTATGGGGCCCTGCCGTGGGCGGCGTGAATATGTTTGGATGGATTGCTTACTTCCTCTTCGGGAGGAAGTAAGCCCCACCGCTGGGGTGTTTAATTCCGGAACCCGTGGACCGGCGCAGGGATGAAGCCACCGCGCTGAATAAACTCCGTATTTTGTTTTGTACCTACCTCGATTACAGGGGCGTAGCCAAGGAGGCCACCGAAGTTCACCTCGTCGCCCGGCTTGGTGCCCGGTACGGGGATGAGGCGCGCTGCGGTGGTCTTATGGTTCATGACGCCGATTGCAGCCTCATCAGCGATCATCCCCGCGATCGTTTCCGCCGAGGTGTCGCCGGGGATGGCGATCATGTCAAACCCGACAGAGCAGATCGACGTCATCGCTTCGAGCTTGTCCATACTGATGGATCCAGCGCGGACCGCGTCGATCATGCCCTTATCTTCCGAAACCGGAATAAAGGATCCAGAAAGCCCTCCGACACGGGAGCAGGCCATCATGCCGCCTTTTTTGACGGCGTCGTTAAGAAGCGCGAGCGCAGCCGTCGTGCCGTGCGTGCCAACCTGCTCTAGCCCCATGTGTTCGAGGATATGCGCAACGGAGTCACCAACTTCAGCGGTCGGTGCCAAGGAGAGATCGACGATGCCAAATGGCACTCCGAGACGTTCTGAAGCAAGGTTGCCAACCAGCTGGCCTGCGCGGGTGATCTTGAACGCAGCCTTCTTGATCTCTTCAGCTACCTCGTTCAAGCTGGCTTTTCCGAGCCGCTGGATCGCATTGTCGACGACACCAGGGCCTGATACACCAACTGAAACAACCGCGTCAGGCTCCTCAATGCCATGGAACGCTCCGGCCATAAATGGGTTATCACCCACAGCATTTGCGAACACAACAAGCTTTGCGCACGCAATCGAAGAACGGTCTTTGGTCAGCTCCGCTGCCTCTTTCACGACGCGCCCCATCTTCGCGACAGCATCCATGTTGATACCAGCACGGGAAGTAGCGATGTTCACCGAGCCACACACGTTCTCCGTGACGGTCAATGCCTCCGGAATGGACTCGATGAGACGCATATCAGAGGTGGTTGCCCCCTTTTCAACGAGCGCCGAGTAACCACCTACGAAGTTGACTCCCAGCTCACCCGCCGCTTTGTCAAGCGCTTTTGCAATGTCGACCGGATTGCCGTCCACCCCAGCTGCGACCAAAGCAATGGGAGAAACGGAGACTCGCTTGTTCACAATGGGAATACCGAGCTCGCGTTCAATGTCCTGGCAAACTTCTACCAGACGGGCTGCCTTCGTCGTCACTCTGTCGTAGACCGCCTGGCACGTTGCATCCATAGTGGGACGTGTACAACCGATGAGTGAGATTCCCATTGTTACAGTACGAATGTCCAGCCGGTAGTCCTCAATCATCTTGATGACGTCAAGAATGTGTTGGGACTTGAAATCAAAATCAACAGCCACAGCAACCCCTCCCTAGATTTCGTTCATGGCGGTGAAAAGGTCCTCGGACTGGATCCGAACAATGACCCCCAAAGATTCACCAGCTGCTGAAAGGTGAGTTTGCAGTGATTCCATGTTTACATCGCCTTCGGGAAGTTCCACACGCATGATCATGGTGAAGAAGTCATCCATGAGAGTTTGGGAAACATCTACGATATTGAGGTTTACCTCAGCCGCGGCGATCGCAACTCCTGCGATGATGCCTACACGGTCTTTACCTGTGGTTGTGATGATTGCATGCATAAGTAGGAATTCTAGCTACCAGAAACAAGTTGTTTCTACTCAACCCACGCAGTATTGCGTAAATGATTGTAAAATTCTGTTTGCCCACGAAACATCGTGAAGAGGCAGCCCCTTTACGATCTTGTCGTAGTCTTCCGGAGAGAAGTACCCATAGTTAGCGAAGAAGTCCATACGAGTCTGCATTGCTTTGGCATCCATCTCCGCATGAAATTGCGTCGCCCAAACATGATCACCGTACCGAATCATCTGAACCGGACAACTATTCCCAACTGCCAATATCTCAAGTGAGGGCGGGAGGGTGGACTCGTCAGGATTCTCGGTATGTCCGGTCAGCGCTGTGAAGTTCCCTGGGAACCCCTGAAGCAGTACGTCACGTTTACCGGCGTCTGAAAGCGAAACCTGTGTCGGGCCAGAGTCCTCTGGATGCGTGTGAACGATGTTTCCTCCGAGGTAGTGCACCAGCCAGCTCGTTCCGAAACAAACGAAGAACACGGGTTTTCCAGATTCCACAACCTCAGTGAGCACAGCATCTACATGCTGCGCCCACGCTGAGGTATGTGCATCTGAAACGTTTAAAGAGCAGCCTCCAACGATCACGCCTTCAACTGAATCCAGTGACTTCAGCTGGGCGTGCTCGTCAGAGATATGACAGAGCTCTATAGCTGTCTGATCCATCTTCGTCGCTTTGAGTACGTCGTTGTACTCGGCGTGAGCAACGTCAGCACCGATCTCACCATTTCGCAGCGACACCATAAGCAACTTAGACATGACGAACAGTCTATATCGCCCGGTAGCTAGCTAGAAACCGAAGATCGAACAGACTGCTCGACAACGTCTAGCATTGCTTCCAGCTGCTCTGGTGGCTCACCTGCGGCCAATTTGATTATGAACCCTTCCAGAACTGTCTCTAGATAGGTCTGCATTACTTCAATTGGCACATCTTGCCGCATCGCCGTATTCGATTCCAGCCTTTTCCGCACGGCCTCATCAAGTACTTCCTGGTGCTTCCTCCACCGAGCCTCAAATGCAGGATCCGTGCGGAGCTTTCGAACAATCTCAGAACGCGTCACGAACCAGTCATTTTCTTCCGGATGTTGCAAGAGGTCGTGCATAACTTCTACGAGCCCCTGTCGGCTAACTACCTCAGCTTGGCGTTCAGCGTCCTCGCTGGCGATGGCGAGAAACAACGTTTCCTTGTCTACGAAGTGATGAAAAATAGCACCACGCGTTTTGCCAGTGGCCTTTTCCAAACGAGCTACGGTAGCTCCTTCAAACCCATACTTGGCGAAGCATGCTCTCGACGCATCCAAGATTTCTTTGCGACGCCGCGCGAGCTCTGCATCACTAATGATCGGCATAGTCAGGCGCCCAACCTTTCGAGCTACTTAATAATTGCATTGGAGAAAAAGAAAGACTTAAGGGGTCACCACATACCGCGGAGACCCCTCAAGCGTGTTACGTAACTACGGTGTTAGTTCTTGACCATCTGGCGAAGAACGTACTGCAAAATACCGCCGTGACGGTAGTATTCAGCCTCACCTGGTGTATCTACGCGGACTACAGCGTCGAATTCTACGGTCTCGCCGGAATCCTTCGTTGCGGATACACGGACGGTCTCAGGGATCGTTCCGTTCTCATTGAACGCTGTGATGCCGCTAATGGAGATCGTCTCTGTGCCGTCGAGCCCGAGCGATGCGTGAGACTTTCCTTCTGGGAACTGCAGTGGAAGCACGCCCATGCCGATGAGGTTCGAACGGTGAATACGCTCGAAGGACTCAGCGATGACAGCGCGGACGCCGAGCAGCTTCGTGCCCTTTGCGGCCCAGTCGCGGGAAGAACCAGTGCCGTATTCCTTGCCTGCCAGGACGACAAGCGGAATACCAGCGGCCTGGTAGTTCTGTGCAGCATCGTAGATGAATGCCTGCGGTGCACCTTCCTGGGTGAAGTCGCGAGTGTAGCCACCAGCGTCTTCAACAAGCTCGTTGCGGAGACGGATGTTGGCAAAGGTACCGCGAACCATGACCTCGTGGTTACCACGACGTGAGCCGAAGGAGTTGTAGTCCTGGCGCTTGACGCCGTTTGCATCGAGGTAGTTTGCTGCCGGCGTACCTGGCTTGATGGACGAAGCAGGGGAGATGTGGTCCGTCGTTACAGAGTCACCCAACTTGGCAAGGACGCGAGCACCATCGATGTCCGAAACGTCGTTTGGCTCAGCTGGCATTCCATCAAAGTACGGGGCCTTGCGGATGTACGTGGAATCGTCGTTCCACTCGAATGTCTTGCCGGTTGGGATATCCAGATCCTGCCACTGCTTGTCACCTTTGAAGACGTCGGCGTAGTCAGCCTCGTACATCTCACGGGAGATTGTGCCAGCAATGGTGGATTCAATCTCCTCAGTTGATGGCCATACATCCTTCAGGAAGACGTCGTTGCCATCCTGGTCCTGGCCGAGTGGCTGGGTCTCGAAATCGAAGTCCATCGTGCCAGCGATGGAGTAGGCGATGACGAGCAGAGGCGAAGCCAAGTAGTTCATCTTGACGTCAGGAGAAATGCGGCCCTCGAAGTTACGGTTGCCAGACAGGACTGCGGTCGCGGTCAGGTCGTACTCGTTGATAGCGTCGGAGACCTCTGTTGGCAGAGGACCAGAGTTACCGATGCAGGATGCACAGCCGAAGCCGGTGAGGTAGAAGCCAACAGCCTCGAGATCCTTCCAGAGATCGGCGCGTTCGTAGTAGCCGTCGACAACCTGGGAACCCGGTGCCATGATTGTCTTAACCCATGGCTTCGCCTTCAGACCCTTTTCCGCAGCCTTGCGTGCGAGCAGAGCAGCGCCAACCATGACCGATGGGTTGGAAGTGTTGGTGCAGGAAGTAATAGCTGCAATCGCAACCATGCCGTGATCCAGGGTGTACTCGCCACCCTGCGGCGACTCAACGATAACGGGCTTCGAAGCACGACCCTCTGCGCCGACCGCTGCAGATTCTCCATTTGCAGGCCAGGACTGATTGAAGTCAACTGTCTCAACCTTCGCCGCACGAACTGGCTCAAAGGTCTCGTTGCCAGCATCGTTGTAGTCCGGCAGCTGCTTACGGAAGGTGTCCTTGGATTCGGACAGGAGGATGCGGTCCTGCGGACGCTTCGGGCCAGCGATTGACGGAACGACCGTTGAGAGATCAAGCTCCAAGTATTCGGAGTACTTCGCCTCTGGGGCGTCCTGCTCAAGCCACATGCCCTGAGCCTTCGCGTATGCCTCCACACGGTCGATGTCCTCCTGGGAACGACCGGTAAGGTGCAGGTAGTTGATGGTCTCTTCATCGATTGGGAAGATCGCACAGGTGGAGCCGAACTCAGGCGACATGTTGCCGATCGTCGCACGGTTTGCAAGCGGGATCTGCTTTACACCATTGCCGTAGAACTCGACGAACTTCTGAACCACGCCGTGCTCGCGCAGCATCTCGGTAATCGTCAACACAACATCGGTAGCGGTGACGCCGGCAGGAATCTCACCGGTGAGCTTGAATCCGACAACGCGTGGGATCAACATCGAAACTGGCTGGCCAAGCATTGCAGCCTCAGCCTCAATACCGCCAACGCCCCAGCCCAGGATGCCAAGGCCATTTTCCATGGTGGTGTGGGAGTCGGTACCAATACAGGTGTCTGGGTATGCAACGCCATCGTTATCGAATACAACACGGGAGAGGTACTCAATGTTGACCTGGTGAACGATACCGGTCCCCGGTGGCACAACGCGGAAGTTCGAGAAGTTCTCAGCACCCCAACGCAGGAACTGGTAGCGCTCCTCGTTGCGTTGGTACTCGATTGCGACGTTCTTGTCGAGAGCGTTGGTGGAACCGAACGCCTCGATGATCACAGAGTGGTCGATGACCATCTCTGCTGGGTTCAGCGGGTTGACCTGATCAGGATCACCGCCGAGTGTGGAAACTGCCTCACGCATGGTGGCCAGGTCCACGACACAAGGAACACCGGTAAAGTCCTGCATAAGGACGCGGGCAGGGGTGAACTGAATTTCTACAGATGGCTCGGCATCTGGATCCCAGTTCGCAATAGCCTCGATGTGTTTCTTGGTCACGTTCTTGCCATCCTCAGTGCGGAGGAGGTTTTCACCAAGAACCTTGAGGGAGTATGGAAGTTTCTCCATGCCTTCAACCGCATCAAGTGCGAAGTAGTCATAAGACTTCTCGCCGACCTGAAGCGACTTCTTGGCGTTAAAGGAGTTCTTGCTTTCGGTCACAGTAAGCTCCGTTTCTCGTCGTAAACCAGATAAATTGGAACAAGGTCCAAACGGTCAACCTCAAAGATATGCGATTAACCGCCTATGCGTAGCAATGATAACAGTACGGATGTAATGTTTGTTGTCCAACAGGGAAGATTTGAGAAAAAATGGAGCTAAACCCCCCATTTGGGGCACAACCCAACAATCTCCGCAGTTAAGGCGAACTGTACGGGGGAGTGCAAGGTGACTATCGCCATACAGGATAGAATGAGGGGCCCATCGACCACAGAGGAATGTAGCCGCGACATGCAATACCAAAATCCAGACCCACGATTCGATAGCCTTGTAGATCAGCTCAATATTGACGGTATCGCATTCGAGACTGCCAATGAAGGCACCGGCAGCCTGGAACAGTCACTATCTTCCACCTTGTCGAGCGCGCATGATCATTCTGGCCTTAATGTGGGGCTCGTTTTTCTCGACTCGACGCCTCCCCGCATTCCTGAGTTAAGAGATCTGGCGCAAGACCTCAATCTTGCCACCGGAATCGAAACTATCTATATCCGAACGCCCGATGTCGCCATTGCTACATCAGAAAAGTTTCCACGGTCCTCAATCGAGGCTGGCCAGCTCGCCTCTGTACGGGCCTCAAGCTACGAAGATGGGGTGGCGCAGTTTCTGCAAGAGGCATCCTCTAGGCAGCTTGATTGGATTTCGGTATTGATTGCGGTTGCAGTAGTCCTCATCGTCACGTGTGGAGCCACCGCTATCCAGAATTGGCGTCAGGCGTAGAGCCTTGACGTTTCGATTAGCGACTTTTAAGTGACAATAATCACACTGCCACTTTTGTGCCTACATAATCCAAGGTTAGGGCTCTCGTCGTCAAGTGAAAATCCTTAACTTCTGTTACTGAAGATAAAGTTTGTGTAACAAATCAGTTAAGTGTCGTATGGTTTGTTTGTTGCCTCATGAGCTGAGGTGTGTTGCAAACGTGCCAGAGCTTTCCTCTAGTCAAGGAAGTTGCACTGACTTTTGACACGTGTGGTCCAGTCAAACCACGTCTATGTTTGCGTCGTACACAACCGTGAGGCTGTTTTCAGTAGTCGATTTAACAGAGCCGTACTCGTCTCAGCACGCGGAGTCTTCACAGGTCGGGTTTGCCTGACAGCGAGCTAGTCACTCGCTTGCTTGCCCGGCGTGAGACTTTGCATGAGTTGATGTTGGGTGCGGCGTGAGGAGCACCTTCGTGGTTACCCCGTCGAAGAGCACGCGAACGCGTGCTCGCCAGGTTTGGTCCAGCACCCTTGCTTGTTCAACCAGTTTCGCGTTGGCTTTTTCATTGAGCTCTCCTGTGGGCCCTGCTGTTGCTGCTCCCGCAGCGCAGTCAACTGCGTCTGCTCTAGTAGCCAAGCTTTCAGCATCGCAAGCTGAGATCGCCGAACTAGACCTGAAAATTGGTCAACTACGGGAAGCGGCAAATCGTGCTTTTGTAGACCTCCATGATGCTCAGTCTCGTTCTGAGCAGGCACGCCGCGGTGCTGAGGAGGCGAAGCGTCGTCTGGAGGAATCGCAGGCGGCAGTTGAGAAAGCTCGTGCTGAGCTATCCGCAGTGACTCGGTCGCAGTATCGCAACTCCGCTGGTGGAAGCCCGATTCAGGCACTCGGTGGAGAGCAATCGCAAAAGGATGTACTTGACCGTTCACTCTTTCTCCGTCAACGAAGCGAGGAAAAACAGCAAAAGCTCGCCGAAGTTGAGCAAGCACGCCTCGAGGCTGCGAACGATGAATCTCTGCAGCGCCAGGCCAGTGAAGTTGCGCAGCAGGCTGCGGACGAAGCTGCGGCCGCAGAATCCGCTACGCGTGATGAGCTTGCCTCTCTGTCTTCACAACTAGACGATGTCATTGAGCAGCGCGAGGCTGCATCTGCGGAGTTGAACAGCATCGAGAGCGACGTCGCGCAGGAACGTGGCATCTCAAATAGCCCTGCGCCGCAGTCAGCTGAGGTTCAGGAGACTCCAGCTGAAACGTATGAGGTTTCGCCTGAGCTTCTTGACGCCGTCGAAGAACGAATGAACGAAATTGCCCCCGGAGCTGAGGTTCCAAATGAACAAGCACTAGTACAAGCCGTGAATACGGCGCAGCGTACAGGTGGATATGTGGAGGTCTCCAACCAGGCAGATACGCCGCGGCTCGAGTACTCCGAGGGGAGCGATGTCACTGACTTGCTGACCCAAGCGGCAACCATCGTCGCTTCTGAAGCCCTCGTTGGTTCCTCTCAGCCTGATCACAGCGAAACAGCGAACCCCTATGGAGGCTCGAGCACAAGTGACGTCATTGCTGCTTTCGCACAGGGACTCAATAGTGTTCTGGCTGCTGATTCCTCCGCTGGTCAGCCTGACTCTGCTACTTCCGATCTGTCGCAGGTCGTTCCTGCAGTTGGCACTTTCGAGTCGATTACGAATGAAGTTCGGTCTGCCTTAGCACCGTCGGCAAATTCCTCGTCTGTAGAGACAGTAATCGCACGTGCCGAAGCGATGATCGGTACGCCGTATGTTTGGGGCGGTGGTGACGCGAATGGTCCAACCGTGGGTGTGAATGGCGGGAGCATGTCTGGATTCGATTGCTCTGGGCTTGTACTCTACGCCTTTGCTGGCGTAGGAATTTCGCTGCCGCACTACACGGGCTACCAGTACCAGCGAGGAACTCCAGTTGCGCCGAGTGAAGCACAACGTGGCGATCTCTTGTTCTGGGGCCCTGGCGGCAGTCAGCACGTGGCAATTTACCTCGGCGACGGCATGATGATCGAGGCTCCCCAAGCTGGCCAGAATGTTCAGATTGCTCCAGTTCGTTGGTCTGGTATGTCAGCGAATGCAGTCCGTCTGCTTTAGTTCATTAGAATCATTCCCCATGGCATTCAAAAATTTCGATGCGTTGCTCGTGCTCTCTTTCGGTGGACCAGAAGGGGAGGACGAAGTAATTCCATTCCTCGAAAATGTCACACGCGGCAGGGGCATCCCGAAAGAGCGGTTGAAAGTAGTTGGTGAGCACTATTTCCACTTCGGTGGAGTGAGCCCAATTAATGGCCAAAATCTAGAAATCATCGAGCAGCTTCGTGCCGAGCTGAGTAGGCGGGGGCATAATCTTCCGGTCTATTTCGGAAATCGGAATTGGCATCCTTTCGCAGAAGATACCGCACGCGAAATCTCAGAAGCTGGGCATCGGAACATCCTCGTTTTCGCTACGAGCGCTTGGGGCGGTTACTCCGCTTGCCGTCAGTATGATGAGGATATTGCTCGGTTGCACCAGGCACACCCTGAGCTGCATTTCACAAAACTGTGGCAGTTCTACGGGCACCCAACGTTTGTCCGGCTCATGGGTGATTCGTTGAAGCAAGCAATGGAGTCACTTGATGACAAGGCTTTGCGAACGACCCGGATCCTCTTCTCGGCGCACTCAATTCCCACAGCTGCAGATGCCGCCGCTGGCGGCCACGAGGACGCACATCTTTACTCGCGACAGGTCCTTGAGGCTTCGCGCCTCGTCGCAGAGCATGCAGGAGTAGAGACTTACGAAAACGTTTGGCAATCGCGTTCCGGCAACCCGCAGACTCCGTGGCTAGAGCCCGATATTATCGACCGCGTCAAGGAGCTCCATCAACAGGGAGTCACTCACATCGTTTGCGTGCCGATCGGGTTCTTGACTGACCATATGGAGGTTGTGTGGGATCTCGATACCGAATTGAAGGCTGAGTGCGACAAGCTCGGCGTTGAATTCACCAGGGTCCCGACTATCGGTCTCGAGCCGCGGTTCGCATCGATGATCGTTGACATTGCAGAATGCATTAGCCGCGGCACGACGCCTCCTACGCTGTCCACGATTTCGGTGCAGGGCTGCACCGAAAATGGTGTTCCTTGCCACACTGATTGCTGCGCTCCGATTCGTCCGCACGTTACCGAGTAGCCCGAAAATCGCGAACGGCTTCCGCAACGCCTGCTGTTCGCGCTCTTCGGATGCTCCTTCCCAATACGAGCAAGTGCTGATCAAAAGAGTGATCTCCCAGCCGGTCTGTCACCGTCTCGACGATCGCCGAGACTCTATCCGCGCGCGCAAAAATCTGCGCTGCCCTTGGCGTGGTGGCAATTGGCAATCCTGGGGTGTCATAGAAATCGGTGATATGGCCGACCGTCAGTCGGGGTGAGGACAGCGTTTCGTTGGGCTGGGCGACGGCCTCAATCATCATCGCAGCTTGATCTGTTGCGCTTCTCAGCATTTGGTCGGCCTCACCAGGAGATAGCCAGTCTGGTTCGGGTGGGCGTCGATAATCCTCGAACCAACGCCAGTGCACGCCGTCTGTTTCGAAGCTCGGAATGAGAATGTGATAGAGCCCTTCTGCCCCGATGATGATCAAGGCTCCTGCATCCGTCATTGCTTCCGCCGCTGCTGTATGAGCCCACAGAGCAGGAGTGTCGCCCGCTCCACCTAGGACTAGCCGCACGACCGGCTCGCGGGACTCAAGATTAGCTACCCTGCGAATTTCGGTGAGCAATTCTACGCCCCCACCGGTGCCATAATGGTGGCCTCCACCGAGCTCGTCAAGTGCTGCGAGCGTTTCGTCTGTCGACGTCACGTGATACAACCACGCTGCGATCCACACCGCAGTGTTTTGCAGTGGCGAGTAAACATGCGCGCGAAGATTCATTCGTCTGATGGTAACCGATAGACTAGTGCCACTATGACACCGGATAATCGTTACAGCGGAGATATTTTCCAAGGGCATTCGCGCAACAAGAAGCCCAAGTATCCCAGCATCCCCGCAGAGCCAGGCATCATCGTCGAGATTGTGGGCGACGAATTCGTGGGAGCCGTAGTTGGTTTTGAGCGTACGTACGACGGTGATTTCGTTCGTCTCGAGGACAGGCACGGACAACAACGCCTTTTTAAGATGCTTCCCGGAGCCTTCGAAGTAGAGGGACAGCGAGTCTCCTTACACCGCTATGTCGCTCCGCAGCAGGAATCGAGCACCCGCTCAAACTCCGGTTCACGAAAAGTAGTTAACGCGAAAGCGAAAGTTGCGCAGCCTAGCCGTATTTGGGTGGAAGGTATTCACGACGCCGCTATCGTACAGAAGGTATGGGGGCACGACCTCAAAGTCGAAGGTGTCGTCGTTGAGTATCTTGAGGGGCTTGACAACTTGAGCGACAGGCTGGAGGAGTTCCACCCGGGACCGGGGCGACGCATCGGTGTGCTTGCTGACCACCTCATCGACGGCACAAAAGAGTCCCGCCTCGTCGAGGGGGTAGGCCCACACGTACTTGTCACAGGCCACCCATACATCGACATTTGGGAAGCCGTAAAGCCGGAACGAGTTGGGTTGAAGAACTGGCCAAAGGTGCCTTACGGAGAGGATTGGAAGACAGGGGTTTGCCAACGTGCCGGGTGGGGCAGCCCGAAGGATGGCTGGCGGCGTGTCGACGATGCTGTCGAGACATACCGAGATCTTGATTCCACCCTTATCGGCGCAGTTGAGCGACTCGTGGATTTTGTCACCAATCCGCAGCTTAAGAAATCCGACTGCTGACCGAATCGTTTTTGTATAGTGAAGCCGTGGGTAGTCTTATTTGGCTAGGCATTGCCGTAGCATTCGCAGTTGCTGAACTCGCCGTAGGGGAGTTCACGTTCCTCATGATTGCAGCAGGGGCGCTTACTACGTCTGCTATTGCGCTTGCCGAGGTGCCTTTGGGGGTTGAAATCGGGGCGTTTGTAGTTGCTTCGGCCGGTTTCTGGTTCCTCCTCCGGCCTTACTTGCACAGGCGCTTGCGCCGCCCATCTGCGGTGGGGGAGCTTGGCCAATCACTCATTGGCGCGAGTGCACAAGTGGTTGAGGAGATCACGCCGAGCAGCGGTCAGATTCAACTGGACGGATCGCTTTGGTCCGCGAGAGCAATTGATCCAAGCCACACCATTAAGTCTGGTTCCACAGTCATCGTTTCAGATATTGACGGCCCAATCGCCGTCGTATGGAAGGAGTCGCCATAATGGCCTTGGTAATACTGGGGCTGCTGCTCATCTTGGTAATCGCGGTGCTGCTCGCATCTGTGAAGCTAATCCCGCAAGGTGAGTCAGCAGTTATTGAACGTCTGGGGTCCTATACACGGACCGTTTCCGGTGGGCTAACACTACTGGTGCCGTTTATTGATCGTGTTAGAGCGCGCGTTGATACGCGCGAGAGGGTCGTTTCGTTTCCTCCGCAAGCAGTAATTACGCAGGACAACCTCACCGTCGCAATTGATATTGTGGTGACGTTTCAGATTAACGATCCGGCAAAGGCTATTTACGGCGTCGATAATTACTTGGTAGGTGTTGAGCAAATATCCGTCGCGACGTTGCGTGATGTCGTCGGCGGGATGACACTTGAGGAAACGCTAACCTCGAGAGAAACTATTAACAGGCGTCTGAGGGGTGAGCTTGACGCTGCTACCGCCAAGTGGGGACTGCGTATTAGCCGCGTTGAGCTGAAAGCGATTGATCCGCCACCATCTATTCAGCAATCGATGGAAATGCAGATGAAAGCCGACCGCGAAAAGCGCGCCATGATCCTTACCGCCGAAGGTAAGCGCGAGTCGGACATCAAGACTGCCGAAGGTGAAAAGCAGGCACGAATCCTCTCTGCTGAAGGCGAGAAGCACGCTGCTATTCTCGCGGCTGAAGCTGAGCGCCAGGCGATGATTCTACGCGCGGAAGGCGAGCGTGCGGCGAAATATCTTGAGTCGCAAGGTGAAGCGCGAGCCATTCAGAAAGTCAACGCGGCGATCAAGTCCTCAGAGGTGACGCCGGAGATGCTTGCGTACCAGTACCTGGAGAAGCTGCCTAAGATCGCGGCCAATGAAGCATCAACGATGTGGATGATTCCGAACAGCTTTGGCGATTCTTTGGAGCAGTTCGCCAAGGCGTTCGCTGGCAAGGACAGCGACGGAGTGTTCCGCTACGAACCCCAGCGTGCAGATTCACAAACGCGCGCTATGGCCGGCGAAGACGACAGCACGGACCAGTGGTTTGATACCTCCACTGATCCCGAACTTGCTCGGGCACTTGCAGAGGCGCGTGCCGTCGCGAACAAGCACGTCGACGACCCGGATCCGACAAGCGCATTCGACGAAGTCTCTACCCCGACCGAAACGCCGCAAGTTGCCCAAAAGGGCGAACACCGGGCAATTGAATCTAATGACTCGCCCGACGCATAAGGTGTAGCGCGAGTTTCCAGCCAGCCTGCTCGGCCTGCCACCCGGCGGCCTGCAGGCGCTGGCTCATTGCCTGTTTAGAAATGCCTAGTTGCGCTGCGGCTTCATTTTGGTTGAGCCCAGAGCGCACGAGCGATGTGGCTTCGCGGCCTTCAAACGTTCGCTTATGCAGAATGTGCGCCAGCAGGGCAAACGTCGCTGAGATATCTTCTGCCTCGGTATCAGGCGCATGAGCATCCGTGATAACTTTCACTTGCGCTGCACGTGTGCCGACAGCCTCAGTGGCGGCAAACTCTGCTCGTCGCCTGCGCGTGATTCCCAGGCCGACAGCCCAATTACCATCTGACAGCAGCGCCATAATGAGGTTAAGTGCTGTCTCCGGCCCATCCACTGTTGCGCGGATATCCTCAACGCCAATGACTTCGAACGGCGAAACACCCGGAAGCGTCGAGAGCGCGTGAGCCGAGGACTCGACGAACGCGGCGCGACCTTTTTCGCGACCACGGTAACGTGCATGCACAGCAATCATGCGTACATACTAGCGTGCTTCAAGAAAGTACACGCTCGAGCCTTTACTCTTCTATTCGACGCGGCTTCGCCGGGTGGCGCGCGTCGATAATCAGTCCTGTCACGCCAAGAACAGACAGTGCAAACACTGCGCCGAGAAGTACTGGGTTTGCATCTCCGCTCAACGTGTCTCCGAACAATGCAACGAGAATCGTGTTAGGCGCCGAGCCGATGAGCGTTGCCCCCATGAACGGCAAAAGCCGGACTCGACTTAGCGCTGAAGCGTAGTTCATGACCGAGAAAGGGATACCGGGGATGAGTCGCAGGCTCATTACCGCCAGCCAACCGCGCTGTTCCAACCGTTCATTAATCATGTGAAGCTTGGGGTGAGAAATTTTGCTCTCAACCCAGTCACGTAAAAGAAACCGCACAACAGTTAGCGAAAGACCTGCTGAGGCCGTCGTTGCGGTGATAGCGAGCAGAATCCCAAACCAACCACCGAACAGAACACCGGAGGAAATGGTGAGCAACGTACGGGGGATCGGGAACTGTGTGATGAGTACGTAGAGCAACCAGAAAACGACTGGGAACCAGGCTCCCGTACTATCAGCCCACTCGCGAAACGTCGACAGCGAAGGTATTTCAAAGAAGCGCCACACCCACAGTGCAATTGCGAGAAGTACCAAAATGACCATCACGCGTAGTGGTGACTGTTGGCGCATCCGTTTGCCCTTCGTCTTTAAGTGCGGCCTAAACAAAAAACCGGCTTCCTGGAGGAAGCCGGTCATTGTGCCCGGAGGGGGACTTGAACCCCCACGTCCGTTAATAGGACACTAGCACCTCAAGCTAGCGCGTCTGCCATTCCGCCACCCGGGCTGGGTGTTTTGCTTTCAACCTCTCGGCTGGGCACTTGCACTACTATAGAGTGACGTTGATTCAAGATGCAAATCGCCAGTACAAGTGCCCAAACGTAGGCCACCAAGCTAGTCGGAGTTCAAGGCGATCCAGGGGAGTTCGGAGCCAACAGCATCTGTAATATTGGAAAGTCCATGGGCTTTAAGTTGCTTCTGTAAGTCCTTGTGAATTCGGTAGATCCACCCCGGACCACCGTAAATAAACGGCGTATACCCCTGGAGAAGGCTTGCGCCGGATGTAATACGCTCCCATGCCTGCTCTGGTGTCGAAATGCCACCGGAACTGACCAGTACGAGTTGGTCGCCGACTCGCGCATGGAGACGCCGCAAAACCTCCAGCGCGCGGCTGTTGAGCGGCGCGCCGGAAATACCACCCGCCCCCATGGCTTCCACTTCGGCAGCATCGGTTCGAAGGCCTTCGCGGGAGATGGTCGTATTGGTCGCCACGATGCCGGCAAGGTTCATTTCGACGGCCAGATCTGCAACTGCATCGATATCCTCGTCGCTGAGATCAGGAGCAATTTTTACCAGCACAGGCGTCGTAGTTGCCGTAGTAACCACGTCAAGGATTGGCCTCAACGATTCAACTGACTGAAGGTTGCGAAGCCCAGGGGTGTTTGGGGAAGAAACATTGACCACGAGGTAGTCCGCCAGAGGGCCGAGCACAGTCGCGGTAGCTCGGTAGTCGCCAACCGCGTCCTCGGAGAGCTTATTTTTCCCGATGTTGATTCCAACGATCTCAGGAGTCTTCCGGGCTCGGAGACGCTCTGCAATGCTCAGCGCGCCATCGTTGTTGAAGCCCATTCGGTTGAGGATCGCTTTGTCCTTCGGCAAGCGATAGAGCCGTGGACGTTCGTTTCCGGGCTGCGCCTTCGGGGTCACAGTTCCTAATTCCGCATAACCGAAACCGATCGCCGACCACGTGTCCGGAGCTTCCGCGTTCTTATCGAATCCTGCAGCGAGACCCACCGGGGCGGGGAAACGCACGCCGAACAACGTCTGCTCGAGAAGCGGGCCGTCGACACGTACGACACGAGTCATAGCTCGGGTGAGGGGAGTTAGGCGTTGTAGGGTTTTCAGCCCGCCCATGATGATGTCGTGGATGCGCTCAGGCGGAATTGTAAACATTCCCCGAAGTGCGAGCCCATATACCGTGTCGTATAAATTGCGTTGATTCATTTCTATTTGGCCTCAATGCTTTCAGTGGAAACTATTTGCAGGCCACTACCTGACGCAGATCCGATAATGAGTGTTCCGTCAGAGAGCGCTGCAATACTTTGTGCATCTGGAACTGTACTGACCTGAGCACGTTCAACGGGGACGCCGTGGGAAATGTCATAGGCAGTCGCCAGGTTCCTTTCGGTTGAAGTCACCCACGCGAGCTTATTAGCGCTATCCCACGCGACGTCCCACGCTCCGGAGGGCACCGGCACACTCTGCTGGAGACGGATGACTTCATTGGTGGTGTACACGAGTAGCTGGTTACCCGTCGCGTCCGCAGCGAGCACCATACCGTGCTCTCCAGCAGCAACCTTGCCGACGCCAAGCCCAGCACGCAACGTTGCCCCCTGACGTCCTGTGCCCCAATCAAGGTCCTGAATGGTGGTGTCAAATGTGTTCACGCGCACAACGGAATCGGCACCACCATCTACCGGAACAGCCTGCAGCTGGTCAGTTTCGCGCGCGACAGAAAACTCCTTTTTGAGCTCACCGTTGCTATACAACCACACTGACTTCGCACTGTCGCTTCCGGCTAAAACACTGCCGTCCGAGGCGACTGTTGCCACAGTCACCGGGTGGTCGGTAGCAACTTTTTGAAGCCCCTCTTTGTTAATGATGGCAATGAAATCTCCGCACCCTACCGCAAACTGACCAGCGTTTGCCGAGACTTCACCGCAAGCATCCTCCAACTTGAACTCTTCTACTCGGTTTTCTTCGAATTGTGCGCTGGTCCCAACGTAAAGCGCATCCGGGGTGCGCACACCAATCAAGTCGTTCGTTTGATCCACATCGACGATGGTGCCAAATTGAAGCAACTGGCCGTCAGGATGTGCCGAAGGGGGTGACGCAACTGGTTCAGCGCTACCCATACTTATGGCGTCATTTGGGTCAACGACATCAGGAGTACACGCCGCAACAGCCAAAGCTACGGCCATAATGGGCAGCATTAAGGCGACTTTTCGTTTTGTTCTCACGGAGGTCAACCTTATCAATGCTGTACGCATGTGGGGATTTTTCTCCGCACGGGTAAGGTTTTCCAACATGATTGCCGCCTCTCAGTTAGCAGAGTCAATGACATGGGCTCAAGTGATTGTCCTCTCGGTCGTCCAAGGCTTAACCGAGTTCCTTCCAGTCTCATCGTCAGGACACCTCCGCATTGTGTCCGAGCTTTTGTGGGGCGAGGACGCTGGCGCGAGTTTTACCGCTGTCATTCAGCTCGGCACCGAACTCGCTGTGCTGGTCTTCTTTGCGAAGGACATTTGGAGGTTCCTCTCTGGATGGTGTGTCGGACTGTTTGATAAGACGAAGCGCGGGTTCGATTACCGGATGGGGTGGATGGTCATCGCTGGCACTATTCCAGTCGGGGTGCTTGGCTTTGCTCTGAAAGACTTGATCCGTGAGAACTTCCGTAACCTTTGGATTACTGCAACGGTTCTCATTTTGTTTTCGTTCGTGTTCATCTTGGCGGAAAAGCGCGGGACGAAAAAGCGTAGCTTCGAGCAGCTGACAGTCAAAGATGCCATCGTGATGGGCCTGTGGCAGTGTCTAGCTCTCATTCCGGGTGTTTCGCGTTCGGGCGGCACTATTTCGGGCGGTCTCTTTTTGAACCTTGAGCGGGAAGTGGCAACTCGTTTTTCGTTCCTCTTAGCTATCCCGGCTGTGCTCGCATCAGGCCTCTTCTCACTACCGGATGCGTTTGATCCGCAAGCAGGGCAAGCAGCAACAGGTCTGCAGTTGCTCGTCGGAAGCGCTATCGCATTTGTTTTGGGATATATTTCCATTGCTTGGCTGCTGAAGTTTGTTTCGCACCACTCATTTTCCTGGTTTGCTGCGTACCGCATACCTCTTGGCATCATCGTGATGGTGCTGCTGGCTACCGGAGTTATGCAACCGGTGTAGGCAACGCTTGCCTTTGAACGCCGGTAACCGCGCATGATGAGCGTGCCGCGGTATGGTGGTCACTATGCATTCTTGGCCACAACCTGTAGTCCCTGCTGTCTCTGGTACTCCGGTGCCGCTGTCTCTGTATGACACCGCAGATAGGGTGGTAAAGCCCGTTAACACAGCTGCCCATCACTCGGGGAAGGTGGGGATGTACGTCTGCGGGATCACCCCATACGACTCCACTCACCTTGGACACGCAGCTACGTACCTCTCCTTTGATCTCGTCTATCGTCAGCTCCTTGCTAACGGCCACGACGTTCATTACGTGCAGAACATCACCGATGTCGACGATCCATTGTTCGAGCGCGCGGAGCGAGACGGCGTCGATTGGCGCGAGCTGGGAACGGAACAGATCAACCTTTTCCGCAGCGACATGGAAGTGCTCTCCGTCATCCCGCCTCAGGACTATGTTGGCGCGATGGAGACCGTCGATGAGGTCATTGAGATGGTGCAGCGCTTGCTCGACGTCGGCGCAGCGTACCGCCTAGACCACGGTGATATTTACGCTGATATCACCGCAACCAAACAGTTTGGATACGAGTCAAACATGACGCGCGAGCAGATGGAGCATTTCTTTGCCGAGCGCGGGGGAGACCCTGACCGTGAGGGGAAACGAGACTCACTCGATGCGCTGGTGTGGCGTGGACACAGGGAAGGGGAGCCCGCGTGGGATTCTCCCTTCGGCCCCGGCCGCCCAGGTTGGCACGTCGAGTGCTCTGCCATCGCTGCGAACCGTCTCGGCGTACCGTTTGCAATCCAAGGCGGAGGCTCGGACCTAGCGTTTCCACATCACGAGTTTTCTGCCGCGCATGCTGAGGCTGCGACTGGAGAACAACGGATGGCACACCACTACGTGCACGCGGGAATGATCGCGCTTGAGGGAGTGAAGATGTCGAAATCTCTCGGCAATCTCGTCTTTGTGCACAAGCTAACAGAAGAGGGACACTCAGCGTCTGCGATTCGCCTTGCCGTCTTCTCCGGCCACTATCGCCAAGACCGCGATTTCTCCTACGAGGCACTCGATCAAGCAGAGCATCGACTCAAGTCGTGGCACACAATTCTTTCTCAGACAGATCAGCAGTCTCGCGTGGAGCAAACAATTCAAGATTTGCGCCAGGCCCTTGCTGACGACCTCGACACACCAACTGCGATTCAAATTATCGACGCCGCCAAAGGCGATTACAACGGGTTACTTCGACAAGCTATCGAAGGCTTACTCGGTGTAAAGGTAGGCAGCAACGATGAGTAGTCTCCGATCCACATTCCAATCCGATGTCGACGAGTTCATCGAGGATTTGAGGGTGTTTGCATCCGGTGAATATTTGCAAGAGCAGGACCTCGAACTCTGGGAAGCCCCATTTGACCCTGCCGTATTACCTGAGCTCCGTGAAATCCTCGAGATTTTTCTCGACACTGCGTCGCTCGTCGCGCAGCCGGTTGACGACGCCACCATCAGCGACCTCTACACGGGCCTCATTGCTAATCTTGAAGAGTTCAACGCTAAGCATCAATATGCCGTGCTCGAGCCAGAGGAGATGTCGGACATCGAGGGAATTTTCGCGAAGGTCTCGGCACAGATTGGCGCGGATCCATCCGTCGTCCAGGAGCTGTTCAATCGTGAGTAGGGTTCGCGCTCCCCAAGCTGTGCTGTGGGATATGGATGGGACGCTCATCAATACCGAGCCGCTTTGGGCGCAAGCAACCTTTGAGCTGTCTGAGTTTTTGGGCAAGAGGCTTTCTGCGGAGGAGCGTCGAAAAGCGGAGGGCGTCAGTTTCCCCACAGCGTTGAGCATCATCACTACTTGGACCGGGTATTCCTTGCAGCCCGGAGATACAGAGCGGCTGAAGCGGTGGATGCAAGAACGGATGCAGCAACTCCTAGGGCAAGGTATTGAGCTGAACCCGGGAATACGCCACGTCCTTGACATACTGCGGGACCATGGCATTCCGATGGCCATTGCGACGAACACGGAACGCGCGCTCGCTCAAACCTGCATTGACTTCATCGGAAACGATTACTTTCAAGCAACCGTGACTGGAGATGAGGTATCCAACCCAAAACCAGCTCCGGATATGTATCTGAAAGCAGCGCAATTGGTTGGTGCTGAGCCGTCGCGCTGTATCGCAGTTGAAGACTCTCAGGCGGGAATGCAAGCAGCGATTAGGGCAGGTGCACGGGTGCTCGGCTTGGCCGACTATGTCCCGAAGCCGGCCACAAGAATCACCTTCAGCGATTTACAGTCTGCGACACTTCATGATGTTGCAAGGTGGTATTCCGCGCCATAAACCGCGCTCAAAGCTCTTCTGTTTCCGCTAAGGTGTTGTGCGTGAAGGACTTCGATCAACTTTTTGCTCAGCTCACTGAAACTGCCGACTCCAAGCGCTCTGACTCAAGCACGGTGCAAGCGTTAGAGAAGGGCGCCCATTTCATCGGCAAGAAAATCATCGAAGAAGCTGGTGAAGTGTGGATCGCTGCCGAGTATCAGTCTGACGAGGAGCTGGCGGAGGAAATGAGCCAGCTGATGTACTGGACCCAGGTAATGATGCTGCAACGAGGTCTTACCCCTGATGACATCTATAAATACCTCTAAGGATTTCGCCTGATGATTAAGTTTGCGGTTCCAAATAAAGGCTCTTTGTCAGAGAAGGCGCTCCAGATTCTCAAAGAGGCCGGTTACAAGGGGAGGGGCACGTCAAAAGCCCTGAATATCTGGGATGAAGAAAACGGTATTGAGTTCTTCTTCCTGCGCCCAAACGACATCGCTATTTACGTTGCTCAAGGCCACCTTGACCTGGGTATCACTGGGCGAGATTTGGCACTCAATTCCCATGCCGAAGTAGAAGAAGTACTTCCGTTGAGCTTTGGTGCATCGACATTCCGGTTTGCTGCCCCGCAGTCTGAAACGTGGGCGGTGCCTGATTTGGAAGGTAAGCGGATAGCAACTTCATACCCGCACCTCGTGATTGACTATCTTGACGGGCTCGGCATCACTCCGAAGGAAGTCATTGAGCTTGACGGCGCTGTTGAGATTTCGATCAAGTTGGGCGTCGCGGACGTTATTGCTGACGTCGTATCCACTGGTACGACGCTACGACAACATGGGCTGGCACCATTTGGGGAGCCCATTCTTGCCAGCGAAGCCGTCGTCATCAAGCGTAAGGGCGTAACGCTAGCAAACGAACATGAGGTAGTGCTTCAGCGTATCCGCGGCATCTTGAACGCAGAGAACTTCCTGATGCTCGATTACAACATTTGCAGAGATGACCTCGACAAAGCCAGCGAACTTACACCAGGCATGACGGGGCCGACTGTCTCGCCGCTGTCGCGCGACAACTGGGTCGCGGTGCGCGCTATGGTTCCGCGAACCCAAGCGAATGCGGTTATGGACGCTCTCTCTGAAATTGGCGCGGAAGCCATTTTGGCCACTCAGCTGCGCATTGCACGCCTATAGGATTTTCAATTAATCACCGATAAGTCACCCCTATCCCTATTATTGGGGTGACTAGGTGGCCCAAAAGTTGTATAGCGTCGAATTTGCGTACAATCAGTGGCATGAGTAATCGAATTGAAGAAGATCTGCTTGGCACACTCGAAGTGCCCTCCGACGTCTACTACGGCATCCACACCCTGCGTGCCGTCCACAACTTCCCGATCTCCGGCCAGACCATCAATGACCTGCCAGAGTTCATTCGTGGCATGGTGGAAGTAAAGAAAGCCACCGCACTGGCCAACAACCGCCTCCACGTTCTGCCAAAGAAGAAGGCGGACGCCATCGTCAAGGCCTGCGACGAGATCCTCGACAACGGTCGCTGCATGGACCAGTTCCCAATCGACCAGTTCCAAGGTGGCGCTGGCACGTCCCTGAACATGAACACCAACGAGGTTGTCGCAAACCTCGCTCTTGAGATCCTCGGTGAAGAAAAGGGTAGCTACGACATCATCAACCCGAATGATGACGTCAACATGTCCCAGTCCACCAACGACGCATACCCGACCGGCCTTCGCCTCGGTGTGTACTACGCCGTCCAGGGCCTGCTGACCGAGCTTGAGGAGCTCACCAAGGCGCTCAACGCTAAGGGTGAAGAGTTCGACGACATCATCAAGATGGGGCGCACCCAGCTCCAGGACGCAGTCCCGATGACGCTCGGCCAGGAATTCACTGGCTTCGGCGCACTGCTTGAGGAGGAACTGGACGTCATCAAGTCCGCAGCACAAGCACTGCTGACCGTCAACCTCGGTGCAACCGCAATTGGTACCGAGCTCAACACTCCAGACGGCTACCGTCAGAAGATCGTTGAGGCTCTCGCGGAAGTCACCAAGCTGGATATCAAGGGCGCACCGAACCTGATTGAGGCAACGTCCGATACCGGCGACTACGTATGGATGCACTCCGCACTGAAGCGCGCCGCGATGAAGATCTCTAAGGTATGTAACGACCTGCGCCTGCTGTCCTCCGGCCCACGTGCTGGCCTGAACGAGATCAACCTGCCGGAAATGCAGGCTGGCTCTTCGATCATGCCTGCGAAGGTGAACCCTGTCATCCCTGAGGTTGTAAACCAGGTGTGCTTCAAGGTCTTCGGCAACGACGTTGCCGTCCTGACCGCATCTGAGGCTGGCCAGCTCCAGCTCAATGTCATGGAGCCGGTAGTTGCCGAGGCCCTGTTCAATTCCATCCGTCTCCTCACCAACGCAGTCCGTACGCTGCGTGAGAAGTGCATCGTTGGCATCACCGCTAACAAGGATGTGTGTGAGGCCTTTGTGAACAACTCCATCGGCATCATCACATACCTGAACCCAGTGATCGGCCACCACAATGGTGACGTCATCGGTAAGGAAGCTGCTGCTACGGGTAAGAGCGTTCGTGATCTTGTTCTCGAGCGTGGCCTGCTCACGGAGGAGGAGCTGAAGGTTGTGCTGGGCAAGGACAACTTGATGCACCCAGAGTACCGCGGCGAATTTTTCGACGAGGACTAATCAACCAAAAGTAGTAAATCTCACACTCCCCTGATTCGGTAGTTATCGCCTCTTAGTGCGATAATGGAAGCGAATACTAATTCGACCGAATCAGGGGAGTTCCTGTGTTACTTGTGATACAACTCATCATCCTGTTCGGCGCCATTGTTCTCGGCGCCCGGATGGGTTCCATTGCTATCGGTTTTGCCGGTGGCCTTGGCGTTTTGCTTCTCGGACTCACTGGTATGTCCGTAACCGCCGATGACATCCCCTTTGATGTCATCGGCATCATCATGTGTGTGATCGCTGCTATTTCTGCAATGCAGCTGGCGGGGGGCATGGACTATCTCGTGTACCTCGCTGAGAAGTTCCTACGCCGCAATCCAAAGCGCGTCACGGTGTACGCGCCAATCGTTACTTGGTTGATGACCGTGCTGGCAGGCACTGGCCACACCGCTTTTTCCACTCTTCCAGTTATCGTTGAGGTTGCTAAGGAGGGCGAAGTTCGCCCATCCCGCCCGCTTTCGGTCGCAGTCATCGCATCGCAGATGGCAATCGTGGCTTCCCCGATTTCGGCAGCAGTCGTCTTTATGGCCTCCGTGCTTGAGCCTCTGGGCGTCGGCTACCTGCAGTTGCTCGGCGTCATGATTCCTGCGACCTTCCTCGCGATTTTCCCAACCGCTTGGGTTTCGAACAAGCTTGGTAAAGACCTCGTTGACGACGAGGTGTACCAGCGTCGCCTCGCAGACGGTCTCGTAGCAAAGTCGAGCACCACCGAAGGCAGCTACAAGCCGAAGGATGGCGCAAAGGCCTCCGTGTGGATCTTCCTTGTCGCGATTGTCATCGTTATGTTCTACGCGACGATCATCTCCGATCAGATCGGTCTCATCGAGAACCCAACCGTCCCTCGTAACGAGGCAATCATGGCGATCATGCTTTCCGCTGCCGCTGCGATCCTGCTTATTACGAAGTCTCGCGCAGCTGAGGTCTTGAACACCCAGGTGTTCCGTTCCGGCATGTCTGCTTCTGTGTGTGTGCTTGGTGTTGCATGGCTGGGTACGACCTTTATTAACCACTACATTGAGGACATTCAAAACATTGCTGGTGACGTCCTGACGGCACAGCCATGGCTGCTCGCAGTCGTTCTGTTCTTCGCCGCATCTCTGCTCTACTCGCAGGCTGCCACCGCGAAGGCACTTATCCCAGCTGCTCTCGCAATTGGCGTCAGCCCGCTCACCGCTGTTGCAGCATTCCCAGCAGTGTCCGCACTGTTCGTGCTTCCGACGTACCCAACCCTGCTTGCAGCAGTGGAGATGGACGATACAGGCTCGACCCGAATCGGCAAGTACGTCTTCGACCACCCATTCATTCTGCCGGGTATCGTCTGCATCGCAGTCTCGGTAATTCTCGGCTACCTCATTGGGGCGGTGCTGATTTAAAGCTAAACTAGGGGCATGTCTACACAACATCACGACAGCCCCAAGTCCGAAGTTCTAACTGATGTGGAGATCGCTCAAGCGCATACGCTTGAACCGATCTCCACTATTGCGTTCAAGGCCGGTATTTCCGAAGATGCGCTGATTCCATATGGCAAGTACATGGCCAAGGTCGACCCCTCGCTTGTCAAGGACGATAAGCAAGGCAAGATCATTCTTGTCACAGGTGTTTCCCCAACCCCAGCGGGGGAGGGGAAATCCACCACACTGATTGGCTTAACTGATGCGTTTACAAACCTCGGCAAGAACGCCATTGTTGCTTTGCGGGAACCTTCTCTCGGCCCTGTGATGGGTTTGAAGGGCGGCGCGGCAGGTGGTGGCTACTCGCAGGTGGTTCCGATGGAGAACATTAACCTCCACTTCACTGGGGACTTCCACGCGATTACCAGTGCGAACAATACGTTGGCTGCGATGATCGACAACCACATTCACCAGGGCAACGAGTTGAATATCGACCCGCGGCGTATTACGTGGCAGCGGTGCTTGGACGTCAACGATCGTTCCCTGCGAAACGTAGTAACTGGTCTGGGGGGACCAGCCCACGGAGTACCGACGGAGACTGGATTTACGATTACTGCGGCTTCGGAAATTATGGCAATCCTCGGTCTTGCGAACGACCTTGACGACCTCCACGAACGCCTGGCACAAATCACTGTCGGTTTTACCTACGATCGCAAGCCGGTGACTGCGGGTGAGCTTAATGCAGCCGGGGCTATGACAGCGCTGCTAAAAGACGCATTGAAGCCGAACCTTGTGCAGACCATGGGTGGCACTCCTGCATTTATCCATGGCGGTCCGTTTGCAAACATTGCCCATGGTTGCAACACCTTGATTGCCACGAAGACAGCACAGAAGTGTGCTGACTACGTCTTTACGGAAGCGGGATTCGGGGCTGATCTCGGCGCGGAAAAGTTCTTCGATATCAAGTCACATTACGGTGACCTCGACGTGGCTGGCGCGGTAGTGGTCGCCACTATCCGTTCTATCAAGTACAACGGTGGTGTTGACCGCTCCGATCTCAAGGCTGAAAATATTGATGCGCTGGCGAAGGGCATTGTGAACCTTGAGCGGCACGTCGAAAACCTTCGTAAATTTGGTGTCCGCCCTGTCGTGGCGCTCAACCTGTTCACTTCTGACACGGATCGCGAACGCGCTTGGATGGCAAAGTGGGCAAAGGATTTCGGTGTTGCACTGGAAGAGGCCGAGGTATGGGCGCATGGCGGTAAAGGCGCCGAGAAGCTGGCAAAGACGGTCCTTGACAACCTGGTCGACGGTGCTTCTTCGTCGCTGTACAACCCGGAGGAAGGCGTCGAGCAGTCAATCGAGACGATTGCCCGCGAGGTATACCGCGCGGCAGATGTTCAATACTCGGATGCGGCGCGGAAAGACCTCGAGAACTTGCGTGCGAGTGGCGCAGATGCCCTACCGGTATGTATCTCGAAAACGCAGTACTCGTTTAGCGACGACCCCTCTCGCCTCGGAGCGCCCGAGGGCCACACGTTGCATGTGCGTCAGCTCATTCCGCGTACGGGTGCCGGATTCGTACTAGCACTCACTGGTGCTGTGATGACAATGCCTGGCCTGCCGAAAAAACCAGCAGCCAACAACATTGATGTCGATTCGAGTGGCAACATCAAGGGGCTATTCTAGTTTTAGCCTGCAGTGGTCCGTCGCGGTGTTTACTCCACATCCGCCGCGGACCCCGGCCACCCAGGGTACTGCGGTGGCGTCCCTCCGAACTCCGGGCAGTACGCCTGAAACGCACACCAATCACAGAGCCTGGAACGTTTTGGTCGGAACTGTCCGGATTCACCGTCACGGGTAATTTTGGCCCAAAGTTCACCGAGGTCGCGCTCGAAGTACTCGAGTTCTTCACTTGAAGGGGTAAGGAAGAGTGAATCTGCCACCTTGAGGTACATGAGCCGCAGTTGATCAGGTATTTCGTTGAAAAGCCGCCAGTACACCAGTGCGTAGAAGCGCATCTGGAACTTCGCGTCGTGTGAGAACCTTGGCTGTGGTTTCTTGCCGGTCTTGTAGTCAACGACCCTGATTTCACCAGTTGGCGCGACGTCAACGCGGTCGATGAAGCCTCGCACGGGCACACCGTTGGGCAGCACAGTATTGACATACATTTCTTGCTTGTGTGAGTCAAAGCCAAGTGGGTTTTCCATCTGGAAATATCCGCGTAGGAGCGTGCGGGCGTCGATAAAAAGCAGTTGTTCGTCCTCGATGGGGTCTGCAACGCTGGGGTCCTGTTCGCACATCTTCTGCCATGCGGGGACGATGAGTTTCACCGCCGCAGGGTAGGTGCGTTGTTCGCGTTCCATCCCAAACAGTTCCTCGAGGACGGCATGCACGAGGGTGCCTTTGACCTGGGGTTCAGTTTTGGGTTCTTCGATTTTGTCGATCGCTCGCAGCCTGTAGAGCAGTGGGCACTGCTGGTAGTCGGACGCGCGCGAGGGGGACAGGGCTAACGGTTTCGCTTTCATATTCGTCCTATCCTAGTGGTTTCTCTCGAGCTAGACTCGCACGTATGACTACATCGATTGATTCGTTTCTTCGATTTCTTAGTGCGAGCCCGAGCGCGTTCCACGCAGCTAACCAAGTTCGCTCGTTGCTCGTAGGCAAAGGATTTCTTGACGACGCCAGCTCCACTGCATCTCCCACAACTCCGGGTGGCCATGTGGCCGTCGAAGGAGGGGCAGTCATAGCGTGGTGGATACCCGAAGAGTTTGACTCCGAGACCAGCCGATTTCGGATTGTTGGGTCACATACGGATTCCCCGGGGCTTATGGTGAAGCCGAGGCCTGACGTTGAGGGAGAGGGGATACATCAGGTGGCAGTTGAGGTCTACGGCGGGCCGATTTTGCAGAGTTGGTTCGACCGTGACCTTGCCTTTGCGGGGCGTGTGGTGGACGCGAGTGGGAAGACCCACTTGGTAAATTCTGGTCCGATTGCTCGGGTCCCGAACCTCGCAATTCACTTGTACCGAGCGGATACGCCTCCGGTTGAGCGCCAACAACACACGCAGCCGGTGCTCGGCGTGGATCGTCCGCTCTTGGAAGTCATCAGTGAGCAAATTGGGTTGGGTGGCGAGTCAATTGCTGCGCACGAGCTGATTACGGTAGATACGCAGCCTGGTGCAGTGATTGGTAACATGCTGATGGCTGGTCGGCTTGACAACCTTACCAGTGTGTGGGCGAGCCTAGAAGCGCTGATTGAAGCCCAACGTGAGGCAACACATTCCGATGTATTGGTTCTCGTCGCGTTCAACCACGAAGAGGTCGGTTCAAACTCACCGACGGGCGCAGCAGGCCCACTACTCGAGCGATTCCTACGACGAATCGCGTCCGGGCTGGGGGTCAATGACTTCCTGAGCCTCTGCGCTAGGTCTTCGATGATCTCAGCCGACGCGGCTCACGCGGTGCACCCGAACTATGCAACAAAGCACGATCCTTCGCACCGCCCCTTGCTGAACGCCGGGCCTGTCCTGAAGGTGAACGCAAATCAGCGTTACGCCTCCGACGCGGAAACTGAGGCAACGTGGCTTCGCGCTTGCGAGGCGGCGTGTGTGCCGAACCAGGTGTTCGTCGGAAACAACGACGTCCCTTGCGGTTCGACGATCGGACCTATCGCCGCGACGCGCCTTGGCATCCCTACCGTGGATGTTGGTGTTCCGTTGCTCTCGATGCACTCCGCCCGTGAAATGTGTGGGGTAGAGGATATGAAGTGGTTTGTACAGGCGCTCCACGCCTTTTACACGGACGCACGAGTGTAAGGCATACTGAACAACATGTATTCAGGTCCATTTCGCGTTGGCGATAAAGTCCAACTCACGGACGCAAAGCGTCGCCACTTCACCATCCAACTCGTTGAAGGAGGGCTGTTTCACTCACATAAGGGGATTGTCAGCCACGACGACATCATCGGCGCGCACGAAGGCTCGGTGGTGAAGTCCACCTTGGGTGCGGACTATCTCTGTTTCAGGCACCTGCTTGTTGATCACGTGTTATCCATGCCACGTGGCGCCGCGGTCATTTATCCAAAGGATGCCGCTCAGATTCTTGTCGAGGGTGACATTTTTATGGGTGCGCGCGTGTTGGAGGCCGGCGCAGGTTCCGGTGCTCTCACGATGTCGCTCTTGCGTGCTGTCGGCCCCGATGGTCATGTGTTTTCCTACGAGATCCGCGATGATCATCTGAAGTTCGCGAAAGACAACGTAGAGGACTACTTCAACGGTCGCCCTGATTGGTGGACACCACGTCTGGGAGATTTCGGTGAGGTCACTCAAGAGGACCTTGGTGGACCAGTTGACCGCGTGATCTTGGACATGGTTGAGCCGTGGCACTTCATCGACACCGTCAAGAATGTGTTGATCCCCGGTGGCGTTTTCATGACCTACGTGGCAACCGTCCCGCAGCTGATGAACATTATGGAGGGCATCCGCGAGGCAAAGTGCTTTACGGAACCTCGCGCATGGGAAACCCTGCTGCGTGAATGGAAGGTCGAAGGTCTGGCAACTCGGCCAGAACACCGTATGAACGCGCACACTGCATTTCTCGTGTGGACGCGCCGACTCGCGGACGGAGTGACACCACCTCGTCCGCAACGGCGCGCGCGTCGCTAAGATTCCTTGTATGACTGAACGCTTGCCCGAAGTCCAGGTACTCACACGCGACAACCAGCAGCTCCGCGCGCGCAATGCACAGCTTGCGGACATGCTCAAAACCAGTCGGGACAAGCTGCAAGAGCTCTACGAACAGGTCGAGTCCCTCGGCGACCCAGCTTCGACGTACGGCCTGTTCCTTGCGTCCACTGGCAATGGAACAGACGCTGAAGTCTTTACAAGCGGTCGGCACATGCGTGTCAAGGTCGCGCCAACGATCGCGATCGACCGAGTGAAGCCGGGGTCGCTGGTGAGGCTTGGCGATGGCAGCGTGGTACTCGAGGTCTGCCAATATCCTGCTGTGGGCCAGCTAGCTACGCTCGTTGAAAAGCTGGACGCCGGTCGCGCTATTGTGCAAGACATCCAGGGAACGGAGCACGTCGTACGGCTTACAGACGAGCTACAACGTGAAAGCCGTGCCGGTGACACGTTGCTTACTGATGTGCGCGCACAGTTCGCGTTTGAGCGCATTGCAAAGACCGAGGTGAACCAGCTTTCACTCGAAGAAGTACCCGATGTGACGTATGAGGACATCGGCGGGCTCCAAGAACAGATTGAGCTCATCCACGATGCGGTTGAGCTGCCGTTCGCCCACCCTCACCTTTACCAGCAGTATGACTTGAAGCCCCCGAAGGGCCTGCTACTGTACGGCCCGCCCGGGTGCGGTAAGACGCTGATTGCGAAAGCGGTCGCGAATTCGTTGGCGCACCGGCTTGGTCATAGTGCGTCGGCGCACTTCATCAACGTGAAGGGCCCCGAGCTGCTGAATAAGTTCGTGGGAGAGACCGAGCGTAGAATCCGGCTGATTTTCGAGCGTGCGAGGGAGCTCGCCTCGGAAGGTCGCCCCGTGATCATTTTCTTCGATGAGATGGAGTCGATCTTCCGTACCCGCGGTTCGGGGGTGTCCTCCGATATGGAAACGACAGTTGTGCCGCAGCTGCTCACAGAGATTGACGGCGTAGAAGATATTTCGAACGTCATCGTCATCGGCGCGACGAATAGGGAAGAGCTCATTGACCCTGCGATTCTCCGACCTGGACGCCTCGATATCAAGGTGCGGATTTCACGCCCGACTAAAGCTGAGGCCCTCGATATCTTCGGCCGCTACTTACGCCCTGACGTCCCTCACGCAGTTCCTATCGAGGAGCTTTCACAGATTGCCGTCGAGGAGTTGTTTGCGCCGCGGCCTTTCGTCCGTCTCCGGTTGATTGATGGCTCTGAGGAGACGTTGCATTACTCTGACTTTGTGTCTGGTGCGATGATCGCGAACATTGTCAGCCGCGCCAAAAAGCTTGCTATCAAGGACGCTATTTCCGGCGAGTCAGATACCGGCGTTACTGCGGAGCACCTGCGTGCGGCGGTTCGCGCGGAGCAGCAGGAAAATGAGGACCTGCCAAATACTGCCGACCCAGATACTTGGTCGCGCCTAGCCGGTCGACATGGCAAGCAAGTGGTCGCTGTGGAGGTCGTCGCTAGGTCAGCATCCTAGAAACTCAGCGAGGGAGCGCGTTGCGGCATCAAAGTCTTGGTCGCTCAGCGTTGAGAAACTGAGCAGTGCAAAACAGTCTTCGCCAGCGCCAGTTGAATCACCGGTCGCGCAAACGCAGCCAGCGCGTTTCAGCTGCTCCCTGAAGCGCTGCAGATCGCGTTGATGAGAAAACTCAACGATAATGTCAGCGCTACTCGTGTTGCTCATAGCAGCGTTGCTCGCACCACTGACTTCGGCAATACGCTCGAGGAGTGGGGTTACTTGTCGACGCCGCTTCGCAAGCCTAGTGTGAAACGCCTTGGTGCTTTTCCGGACGGTGCCATCAGTCAGTAGGTGCGCGATCGCGTGTTGGGTAACTGTCGACACCGGCATTCCTAGCACTTCCCGGGTCTCTTGCACCGAGGAAAACGTATCCGGTGTGGTGACGATGTAGCCGGCGGAAAGCTGCTTGTGCAGCAGCGTTGTGAAAGTACCGAGCGTGAGCACATTGCCTGAGTTCGGTAGAGCACTCAGTGTCGGTTGGGGAGCGGTTCGGTAGCGCAGTTCTGTGTTGAAGTCATCCTCGATGAGCAACGTACCCGTTGCCGATGCCCATTCGAGTAACTCAACGCGTCGGCGTACTGTCATGACACCGCCAAACGGCGGCACGTGTGCTGGCGTGATGAGCAGTGCGTCGATGTCGCATGGAAGCTGCGAGACCAACACGCCTTCGTCGTCACATTGGCAGGGCACCGTCGCATGGCCTGCGAGAGCGATCACGGAACGAAGCCCGCTAGACTCCGAAGTTTCAACACCAACTCGGACGCTGTTGCCAATAGACATCAGCGTGAGCAGTAGTCCTTCGCGGGTCCCACCGGTGACGATGACCTCCTCCGGAGCAACGTGAAGCCCACGAGCTACTCGCAGGTGCTCGGCGATTGCAGTCCGTAGTTTCGGCTCGCCTTGTGGGTCGGCCTGTTTCGGCACGCAATATGAGGCTTCGCGCCATGCACGGTGCCAGGCTGCCGGGCGGATCATGCCGTCGATACCTGATGTTGGGACCAGCGAAAGTACTGCAGGTGTTGACGCCTCGTTGGATGCTCTTTGCCTCCGTTGTATCGACTGCTTCGGTACTCGGAGCTCAGGATGAATCCTTGTTGGTGCTCCCTGCGTGGTATCCAGATAGCCTTCGCTGATGAGCTGATCGAACGCGCTGACCACGGTCCCACGCGATACGCCGAGTTGGTCAGCAAGCTCGCGGGTAGATACGATGGTGTCTCCGGGTCGCAGTGTGCCTTCGGCAACCGCGGTTCGGATTTGCGCTGCGATTTGGGCAGGAAGTGAAAGTGATGCGTTACGCGAGACTGGAAAGAACATACTCACCAACTGGTACAAAATATTGCTGTAAAACTGGACCTCGTAATCGTCCAGATCGTACCGCATGATGGAACCCATGACTGATTTTTCGAAACATGCAGAGTTGACCAACAGCTTGCGCGGCGGCGTCATTATGGACGTCGTGACCGCAGAGCAGGCGAAGATTGCGGAGAATGCCGGCGCCGTTGCCGTCATGGCACTTGAGCGAGTCCCGGCAGACATCCGTGCCCAGGGAGGGGTGGCGCGTATGTCCGACCCCGACCTCATCGAAGAGATCCTCGACGCGGTGGAAATTCCAGTCATGGCAAAGGCGCGCATCGGACACACGGTCGAGGCCGCGATCTTGGAGCATCTCAAAATCGATTACATCGATGAGTCCGAGGTGCTCAGCCCAGCTGACTATGTCAACCACATCGATAAGAACGCATTCGACACCCCCTTCGTGTGCGGTGCGACAAACTTGGGTGAAGCACTTCGCCGCATCAATGAAGGCGCGTCCATGATTCGTTCCAAAGGCGAGGCTGGTACTGGTGATGTCTCCGAGGCCACGAAACATATCCGCACTATCAAAGCCCAAATCGCACAGCTGCAGGCTACGGTAGCGTCTAACCCAGATGAGCTCTACGTCGCGGCGAAAGAGCTGCAAGCCCCATATGATCTGGTGAAGTACGTTGCTGAACACGGCGAGCTTCCCGTTGCCCTGTTCACCGCTGGTGGCGTTGCAACACCAGCTGACGCAGCTCTGATGATGCAGCTTGGCGCTGACGGCGTCTTCGTTGGCTCGGGTATCTTTAAGTCCGAGCATCCAGAGAAGCGCGCGGAAGCTGTCGTTCGTGCAACCCGCAACTGGCAAGACATCGCCGAAGTCACAGCAGCTTCACGCGGCCTTGGCGAGGCAATGGTTGGCATTAACGTAAGCGATCTGCCTGCGCCGCATCGCTTGGCTGAGCGCGGCTGGTAAATGCCAGCACGGGAGGTAGCGTCGCGGTACAGTCGTGAGCCATGGGACGTTTCATGGGAACAGAAACTGAGTATGGCATCACGACTCCGAGCGACCCGACGCTCAGCCCGCTCATAACCTCGACGCATGCTGTCGTGGCATACGCTGCGATGCATACGAGTGCTCGAAGCCGATGGGACTACGCGGAGGAACACCCGCTGAAGGATGCTCGCGGATACGACCTCCAACGCTATCGGACGGTTCCTGTTGTCGACCCAAACGCGATTGGCGTGGCTAATGTGGTGACTACTAACGGTGCTCGGTATTACGTCGACCACGGCCATCCTGAATACTCCTCCCCGGAAGTTGATAACGCCTGGGACGCCATGCTGTACGACGCCGCTGGTGATCTCTACCTGCGGCAGTCCATGGACGACATCCGCGATCTCTGGGACGAAGGTATTTCGGTGCTTGACGGCGCTGCACCATGCCCACCCATTAAGTTCTACAAGAACAACGTCGATGGCAAGGGCCAGTCGTACGGTAGTCACGAAAACTACCAGTACTCACGCCACACTGACTTCGCAGCGGTGGTAGAGGGGCTCATTCCGTTCTTCGTCACTCGGCAGGTCATCGTTGGCGCCGGACGAGTCGGCATCGGGCGCGAAAGTGAACATGCCGGTTTCCAGATTTCACAGCGCGCAGACTACTTCGAGCAGGAAATCTCACTCGAAACGACACTGAACCGAGGCATCATCAACACGCGCGACGAACCACACGCTGACGCTACACAGTTTCGACGCCTCCACGTCATCATCGGTGACGCCAACATGAGCCAGTACTCCAACTTCTTGAAGATGGGCATGACCAAACTCATGCTCGACGCAATCGAAGTTGGAGTGGACTTCTCGGACCTCACCATCCAGGACCCGGTTGCTGAGCTGCAACGCATCTCCCACGACCCAACGTGCACACACAAACTACTTCTTGCCAACGGTAGGCGCTGCACAGCAATCGAGGTGCTCCGGGAAATCCGAGATCGGGTGCAGGGGCTGCCAAACGAAGGGGACGTCGATAAGCGAGTGCTCGCTCTTTGGGCTGAAGTGCTCGATGATCTCGCAGTCGACCCACTGCGCACCGCGGATCGCCTTGATTGGACGGCCAAGTGGGCGCTTGTGCGCTCGTTCATGGACCGAGGAGTAGCCGCGGACGACCCAAAGTTGAAAATGATCGACATCCAGTACGCTGACATAGATCCTGCGAAATCGCTGTATCACGCACTCGTCCGAAAAGGATCGATACGGACGCTAGTAGGCGATGAGGAGATTGCTCACGCAGCAAAGAACCCGCTGAGAAACTCCCGCGCATACTTCCGTGGCAAGGTAACCGAAAAGTTTGGGGAAGAGATCGCGGCATCGAGTTGGCAGTCCATCGTTTTCAGGATTGAGGATCGAATGGTCCGCGTGCCGCTCGACGATGTCAATGGCTGGACGTATGAGCAAACTGCCCAAATCATCAACCGCGCTACAACGGCATCGGAGCTGCTAAACGCGCTAGGGTATAAGCATGTCTAAGCAGCAACAAATGTTCGGTGGAGGAGACACCCCGGAACCGCAGAATGAAGAAGGCAGCAACGCCCAAGCCCAGGTCGAGGTGACAGGCACTGACGATTTACTCGATGAGATTGATGCCTTGCTTGACACGAACGCTGAGGAGTTTGTGCGCTCATTCGTTCAAAAAGGTGGCCAATGAGTTCCGAACACCCTGCGCTGTATGCGCGCCGAATCATGGGGGTAGAGACGGAGTTTGGGCTCGCCGCCTACGCACATGGGCAATCCATCCTTGGCCCGGAAGAGCTTTCGCGCTACTTGTTCCGGCCGGTAGTTTCGCGCTATCGGTCGTCGAATATCTTCACCCAGAATGGCTCTCGGCTCTATCTCGACGTAGGTGCGCACCCTGAAATCGCGACGCCAGAGTGCGACTCACTGATGCAGCTCTTGCAATACGACAAGGCTGGCGAGATGCTCTACCACCAGCTTGCGCTGCATGCAGAGGAAGCCCTTGCACAGGAGGGGACTCCGGCCCAGGTGTACCTGTTTAAGAACAACGTCGACTCACAGGGCAACTCTTACGGTGCACACGAGAATTATCTAGTGAGTCGAGAAATCGTCCTGAAGTCATTCAGCAAGCAGCTCCTGCCTTTTTTGATTACGAGACAGCTAATATGCGGCGCAGGAATGATCAATAAGGGCAAGTTTGTGCTGTCCCAGCGCGCCGACCAGGTGTGGGAAGGGGTTTCATCTGCCACCACGCGCACGCGTCCCATCATTAACACTCGAGATGAGCCACACGGAGATTCTCATCGATTCCGCCGAATGCACGTCATCGTCGGTGACTCCAACATGTCGGAAACTACGTTCGCACTCAAGGTAGGCGCGACGCAGCTGGTCATTGAGATGCTTGAGGCTGGCTTCCCGATGCCGAACGTGGAGCTCGAAGATCCGATCAAGCATATTCGAGCGATTGCGCTCGACCCGACTGGCCAAACGCTCCTTACTTGTAAAGACGGCTCAATTGTTACAGCACTCGCGGTGCAGCAACAGATTCTTGACGCCGCCACAAAATGGCTGACACAACGGCCAGACGAGGGAACCTCAAACGAGGAACTCGGTCGGGTAGTGGAGCTATGGCAAAGAGTGCTGACTGCAATCGAGACGCAGGATTTCTCTGCGGTTGACACAGAGATCGACTGGGTGATCAAACACAAGCTCTTAGAGCAAGTTCGTGAAAAACTAGACACGGACTGGTCACATCCGAAATTGGCACAGATTGATTTGACCTATCACGACATCAACCCGGAGCGTGGTCTGTTCTACCTGCTGCAACGCAAAGGCCTCGCGGCGCGTTGGACTACCGACGCGGACATTCGAATGGCTGCTGAGCAGCCTCCTGCCACGACTCGCGCCGCGCTGCGGGGCAGGTTCCTCTCAGCTGCTCGGGACTACAACGCGGAGCACAACGTCGACTGGGTGCACCTGAAAGTAAACCGTCCAGAGCCTCGAACGCTCAAGCTTCTCGATCCCTTCGAAACCGAGAACGCTGACGTCGACGCTTTGATCCAATACATCGTGGACAACCATCAGCAGGAGCATCATGACACGTAGTGATGTAATGACTTCCCGGCAGCTGAACTTGGCGTTCGCGTTACTGGGGTCACCGCGTCCGAGGACACAGCAGTGGATTGCCAAGCACGTCGACGGATACGCTGATCGAACTCCAGAGGCCCTGGAGAAACTGATTAAGCGCGATGTCGACGACCTTCGCCGTGTTGGCGTGCCCGCAGAAACTCGAGCAGGCGAGGCATGGATCGAACACGATAAATATGAACTCGAGCCGCTCAACCTCACTGTTGAGGAGGCAACGGCGCTCGGCCTAGTAGTTGATCTCAGCCAGGCGGGACGCCTAGGCGCGTTTGCGCGATCCGGTTGGACAAAGATCGCGGCATCTGGCGTTACCAGGATGTTTGATAGTCCAACCATTGCGTTCGTCGACAACGACATCATCAACCTCGACCCTGATGTACTCAAGGCGGCCTTGGCTTGCGCACGCACCAAGACCCGCATGACGTTCGATTTTCAGCCAGCTCCAGGTGCGTCGATCCAGCGCCGAACGTTCGACCCTTGGAGCTTCGTACCTCTCAATAACAAGACTTACCTTGTTGGTTGGGACTGCGATCGCGGCCAGGAGCGCGTCTTCAGACTGATGAAGGTGAGCAACATCAGGAAGTCGAAGAATCAGACATCGTTTCACGACGCCACCAAGGACCCGCGTGACGTACTTCAGAACGTACTTCGTGGCCCGCTTGTCGATGCCGTGGTGGAAATTTCAGCTGGTGTAGGCGAGGAGCTATCACTGCAAGGAGAGCGCTCAGAAGGCTCTGCAGCGGGTCTGGACCGGATAGCTGTCAGTGGGGTCGAACGCGACTGGCTCGTGCGCACTCTCGCGAGCCTTGCTCCGCATGTGCGCTCAATTACGCCGCCCGATATCCACGAAGAGGTATCTGCGCTCTTGCGCAAACAGCTTCGAGGACAGGAACGAGTTGAAGCATGAAGCAAAACACTGCAGTCGAACGCCAGGTGCGTCTGGCACGGCTTTTAAACCTGTTGTCATACCTGTCGCAGCACCCAGATCGTTCACCAATGGAAATAGCGCGGGGCATCGGAACTGACGCGGAACAGGTGAAAAGCGACTTGGCGATGCTCCATTTGTCGGGAGTTGGCAATGGCCCCGGGGAGATGATTGATCTCAAACATTCGTGGACCGAGGTGACCGTCATTGACGACCAAGGTTTGAGTCGGCCCTTGCGTCTCACACCAACCGAGGCAAACACATTGTTACTACTGCTCGACTCATTCGAGACCATGCCAGGCCTGCTCGACCAAGCGGCGCTGAGTTCTGCAGCAGAGAAGTTGCGAGCTGTAGTTGGCAGTACCTCCGTGCTTGACGCGGATGGGGAACAAAGCGATCAAGAATCCATCCTGGGGATACTTCAAAGTGGTTTGCAGCAGGGCGTCCAAGTGCAGGTGACATACTTTTCGCCTTCCTCCGATACGCTTCGTGAGCGCCAGTTGACCGGTATTCGGTTCTTTCACCAAGGTGGTCACACCTATTTCACGGCGCTGGATGAAGGAGAGGAGAAGAGCTTCCGAACTGACCGTATTCGTGAAGCTCAGTTGACCGAAGTTCCAGCCGACCGTTCTGCGGTAGGCAAAACGTTCGACGGCTCCGACCCATTTGGCTTCGACTCTGAAAACATCGCTAACCTACTCGTATCTTCCGATGCGACATGGCTTGCGGACTACTGGGAAATCGAAATCGGTGATGCCTATGATGACGGACGGATTGAGGCAACCATGGTCTACGGGTCCGCGGACTGGCTTATCCGTTTCTGCCTTAGCCAAGGAGACCGCATCGAACTCATCGGTCCGCCAGAGCTGGCTGATGAGGCACGCCGTCGTGCGTTTTCCGGCTTAGAGGCATTAGAATAGCGGAGGACTCTACCCAAGCAGTGTGAAAGGAATCCAATGCCGAATTTAGGTTGGATGGAAATCCTCATTATTTTGGCCATCGTGCTGTTATTGTTCGGGGCAAACAAGCTTCCCGACTTGGCACGTTCGATGGGTCGCTCCGCCCGTATCTTCAAGTCTGAAGTCAAGGAGCTGCGCAACGACGACGAGACGCAAGCTGCTCCGCAGCAGCCTGCGCAGAGCCAGGAACCTAAAGAAATCGCTCCTCCATCGAATCCACAGCAGCAAACAGGCCCTAACGCTCAGCAAAGCTTTTGGGACGCGCCTGAGAACCAGCACCGCCAGTAGCGTTTGTTGTTAAGGAATTCTTGGAGGTCGTAGTTCAGTGGGGCAACAGCAAGTTCCGCCTGCACAAAAGGCAGGTCGTCGATTTCGTCGGAAGCCAAAGAATGCTACCGGCGAGATGACGCTCGTTGAACACCTGAAAGAGCTACGACGCCGCGTCATCGTCTCGCTCGTCGCAGTGTGCGTCGGCACCGTTGTGGGATTCATTTGGTATCAGTCTGCGCCTTTTCACTGGTACCCACTCGGCGAAATCATTCGAGGTCCGTACTGCAACCTCCCGACTGAGCTTCGAGCAGACTTCACAGGTGATGGCAATTGTCGTCTCTTAGCGACGGGCCCCTTCGAAATGTTCATGCTGCGGCTGAAGGTAGGCGCGCTCGCTGGGCTCGTCATGGCATCACCAGTGTGGCTGACCCAAATTTGGCGATTCATCACGCCGGGGCTCCACAAGAATGAAAAACAGTACACATTCACGTTTGTGACGCTTGCGGTACTGCTCTTCGTGGCCGGGGCGATGCTTGCGTACTTTGTTTTGGACAAAGGACTGTACTTCCTGATGACGATGGGCAGCGAGGTGCAGATTGGCGCACTGTCTGGTGGAAGCTACTATAACTTTTTGCTCGGGCTCATCGTCGTCTTTGGTGTGAGCTTCGAAGTCCCCCTCATCATCGTGATGCTCAACGTCGCGGGCATCATTCGTTATGAACAGGTAAAGGATAAGCGCCGGATCATCATCGTTGGGATCTTTATCTTTGCGGCGTTTATGACACCCGGCCAGGACCCGTTCTCGATGGTCGCGCTGGCGCTCTCCATCACACTCCTCGTCGAGTGCGCATTCCAGTTCTGCAGGATCAATGACAAGCGCCACGCCAGGAACAGACCGGACTGGCTCGACCTCGACGACGACGAGTCCTCAGGACCTATCGACGCAGCTTCGCCCATCGAAAAGGCAGCACCGATTGGTAACGTAGCGGCCGTAGAGAAGCCAAAGCCCGTGCACACGTTTACCGAGGATCCCTTCAACGACGTACTGTAGGGGCATGTCCGCTTCCTCTGACTCGTTTCTCGCACAGTTTCAAGCCTCGAAGGATTTTCCGCTCGACCCATTCCAAATTGAAGCTTGCCAGGCACTCGAAGACGATCGGGGCGTGCTCGTCTGCGCCCCAACGGGATCCGGGAAAACCGTAGTCGGTGAGTTCGCCGTTGCGCTGGCGCTCTCGCGAGGCACAAAGTGCTTTTACACCACACCAATTAAGGCGCTGAGCAATCAGAAGTACCACGACTTCGTCGCGGCATACGGCGAAGAATCCGTTGGACTGCTGACAGGCGACGTGAGCATCAACGGTTCGGCGGACATCGTCGTGATGACGACAGAGGTGCTCCGAAACATGGTGTACGCGGAAGCACCTCGCCTGGACCGACTAACCCACGTGGTAATGGATGAAATCCACTTCCTCGCAGATCCGGAACGTGGACCTGTTTGGGAGGAGATCATTCTCAACTTGGACGACTCCGTCCAGATCGTTGGGCTTTCGGCGACTGTGTCGAACTCGGAAGAGTTCGGTGAATGGCTCAACACTGTTCGTGGCGATACGACCGTGATTGTTTCCGAAGACCGTCCGGTTCCGTTGAGTCAGTACATGATGGTTGGCAAGAAGGTCCTTCCATTGTTCGAGCCTGCCAACCCATCCTCCGAGCCCGAACTTAACAGGGCTTTGGCACATCAGATCGCTCGTATCGAGTCTCGAACGATGGAAGAAGGCGCGGATGACTTTCATGAAGGTCGCGGGTTCCGTGCCCGCTCGAGTGGACGTCGCCATGGGAGGACACGCCAACAAGACCGCTACCGTCCGGTTGGGCGGCCGGAAGTTGTCGAGGTGCTCGATGGGCTAGAGATGCTTCCGGCAATTGTGTTCATCTTCTCTCGAGCGGGATGCGATGGCGCTCTCTACCAATGCCTCCGTTCGCGGAAGGAACTCACGACAGAAGAGGAACGTGCACGTGCCGCCGAGATCATCGACGCGGGTGTTGAAGGCATCCCGGAAGAGGATCTCAAAGTACTGAACTACCGGCAGCTTCGCAGCGCGTGGCTGAGGGGGTTCGCATCGCACCACGCAGGGCTATTACCCGCGTTCAAGCACATCGTCGAGCAGTTATTTGTGGAAGGGCTCGTCCGGGTGGTCTTTGCGACCGAAACGCTGGCCCTGGGCATCAACATGCCGGCCCGAACCGTCGTGCTGGAGAAGTTAGTCAAGTTCAACGGCGAGGGCCACGTAGACCTCACGCCAGGGCAGTACACCCAGCTCACGGGGCGCGCCGGTCGGCGAGGGATCGATGTGCTCGGCAACGCTGTTGTGCAGTGGGCGCCAGCGATGGACCCGCAGTATGTAGCTGGATTGGCGTCGACAAGAACGTATCCACTCATTTCACCGTTTGCTCCCGGCTACAACATGGCTATCAACATGCTTGCCATGAATGGTTTCGACGACTCCATTCGACTTATCGAGCAGTCATTTGCTCAGTTCCAAACCGACCGATCCGTGGTTGGCGAGGTGAGGGACCTAGAGCGGTTGGAAGGCAAAGTTGCTCGACTTCGCGCCCAATTATCCCGCGATATCTCTTCGTACGCGCCACCATCAGATCACGCGATTGAGGACCTGTTGGAGTACTTGGACATCCGACATGCTCTCAGCGTGGAGGAGAAGAAAGCACGGAGAGACGCGCTCGACAACCGGCACACCGAGGTCGCCCGCGTGCTGGCCCGACTGGAAGTCGGCGAGATCATCGCGCTTCCTGGTAAACGTCAACCGGAGCTCGCGGTGGTGGTTCAGCCCGCCGGCAGACACGACGATCCGCGCCCCTGGGTCACCACCGAGCGTGGCTGGTCGAGCCGCATCAACGCTGATTTTTTCAAGAACACTCCACTCGTCGTAGGGCGAATGAAAGTTCCACGGCATACGCGGGACCAACCACGCAAATTTGCGAAAAAGATCGCAAGCCAGCTCCGCCACGCTCCGGTGCATGCACCAAAGCGACTGCGTGAGAAGGCCCGGTATCGAACTCCAAAATCCGTCACCAAACTTCGCGAGCAACTTCATGCGCACCCCGTCCACTCATGGCCGGCCACGGACCGCGAAATGCTGGCCCGAGTAGGCGAGAAGCTTGCCCGTGAGCAGCGCGCACTTGACCGGCTGAGCAGGCAAGTAGACAACGCCACCGACACACTTGGCAGAACATTCGAGCGCCTGATCGGGCTACTGCAAGAACTCGACTACGTGGAGCTCGTGGAAGGCGAATTCCAAGTAACTGATGAGGGCGAGCGTTTAGCAAAGCTGCACAATGTTTCGGACCTCCTCGTTGCGCAGTGCCTAAAACGCGGGATCTGGGACGAGTTGGACCCCGCAGAGCTCGCCGGTGTCGTCTCGATAGTCGTGTTTGAGAACCGCCGTACCACGGGAGGCTCCCCGGAGGCCGCTACAGAGCCAATGGCCCACGCAATGAATGAAACGATGCGTGTGTACGGCGAACTCGTTTCCGATGAACAGCGCCACAATCTTCCACTCACCAGAATGCCAGACCCACATTTCTCACTCGCGTTGCACCAATGGACCGCCGGCGCACCGCTTGGGTACGCGCTTGCAGCCGCGGCAGAATCTGGCGCGGAACTGACCGCGGGCGACTTTGTCCGATGGTGCCGGCAGGTGATCGACCTGCTAGAACAGGTGAAGAAGGTCGGCTACAGCGATGAGATTCGCAACAATGCGAACCGCGCGATAGAAACTATTCGACGCGGTGTAGTGGCAATCGGGAGCTAGTGTGAGTACTGGTACGCCTACGATGGGCATATGACTTTCTTCGGTAGCGACACATTTGAACGTCGACGCGCAGCAGCCTGCAAATTTCTTGCGGCAAATCACCTGCGCGCCGTGATCATCGGCCCTGGCCCGGAATTTGAATACCTGACCGGTACACAAATCGATACGCACGAGAGGCTCTCCGCTATCGTGCTCACCGATGAAGGAAACGCTACCGTTGTCCTCCCCAGCACCGACGCTGGCTCCTTCCCCTCAGACGACCCGGCGCTCATCCCCATTGGGTGGCGCGATGGCGAAGACCCCTATGAAATTGTTTATAAACTCATCGCATCGCCTGCCGACAGCGCAACGCCTCCGATCATTGGCCTGGGCAGCACGCTCACCGCGGATCACGTGCTGGCTTTGCAGCGATACCCATTCAAGACCTGTCTTGCGCAGGACGCATTGTCTAGTCTGTTTATGGTCAAGGATGATGACGAGATTGCGCAATTGGCTCAGGCCGCCGAAGCAATCGACCGCGTTCATGCCCTCGTTCCCTCGCTACTTACCCCAGGTATTACCGAGCGCGCTGTGGCCGACGCACTGCACACGGCGATCCTGGAGGAGCACACCGCAGTAGACTTCATCATCGTCGGTTCTGGCCCCAACGGCGCAAACCCTCATCACGACTTCTCCGATCGAATCATTGAAGCAGGGGACATCGTCGTCGTCGATATCGGAGGGACGATCGCGAGCGGCTACCACTCCGACTGCACGCGAACGTATCTTGTCGAAGGAGCACCGGGTAGCCAAGAGCAGCTCGATGCCTACGAAGTGCTTTTGCAAGCGCAACAGGCAGCTTGCGACGCCGCTCGGCCTGGAATGCGAGCAGAAGAGCTCGACGCGGTTGCGAGGAACATTATCTCCGAGCACGGGTACGGCGAGTGGTTTACGCACCGAATCGGGCACGGCATTGGGTTGGCTGGCCACGAACCGCCGTTCCTGGTCACCGGCAATGATCTCGTCCTAGATGAAGGAATGGTCTTTTCCATCGAACCAGGAATTTACAAACCAGGCAGCTGGGGAATGCGTATCGAGGACATAGTGCATCTCCAGGCAGACGGTGCACACGCGCTGAACACCAGGCCAAAGACCTTGCAGCCCCACCCGCGAGACACTCCGAGGATCTAGGAAAGCACGTACATGGAGTTCGGCTTAACTCTTCGCACACTGCTGCCGCTTAGCGTTGACCTCACGCATTCACATCCGCTCACAGATGCGGAGTACGGCAAAGCAACTTGGGCAGTCGGCGCTCGTCCTGGCACACTGCTGCAAGCAACGCCGATTCGTCCTATAGGGCTGCAGTACAGGCTCAATCGTGCCAACGCATTCAGAATTGAATACACCACGACCGACGAGCGGGAACGCGTGATGTCTGCTACCGGCGCGGTGTTCCTCAGCAAGCGTCCCTGGCACGGCAATGGACAGCGTCCAACCGTCGCGTTCGCCCCGTCCACCCAAGGCGTTGCCCCGGCATGTGACCCTTCTTACTCCTGCACTGTGGGACTTCGACTTCGACGTAAACCACTGGACCTTATCGCTGCCTACGAGCAGCCTGCGATCAACATGTTGCTCGCCGCGGGAGCGAATGTCGTGTTGACGGACTACCCACGAGATCCCGAAGACAATGTGCAGCTCTATTGCTTCCACCGCGCAGCAGCCCACGCACTCGCCGATGCAGTTCGCGCCAGCGTAGGCCTAGGCTGCAGCGTCGAAAAGCTTGGTCTCTGGGGTTTTTCTCAGGGCGGGGGAGCCGCAGCTTCATGGTTAGAGCAACCCGAGTACGCGCCGGAACTACATCTGCGCGCCGCAGTCGTCGGAGCACCACCTGCAGATCTGCTTGCGATGCTCGACCGCATCGATGGGACGCTTCCGTCCATCATGATTCTTTACGCAGTCGCCGCCCTTCTAGCATCCGACCCAGAGATCACGGAAGAGCTGATGCCCCACCTCAGCCCCGTTGGTATGTCCGCTGTCATCCTTGATGCGAACATCTGTGCAGTGGGCGCGGTCCTCCGACATGCTTGGGCAAGCACCGTACACTGGACGGCAGCAGGTATCCCAATGTCTACGCTCCTCGAGGATCTTCCGAAAACAGCCGCAGCGCTCGACGATCAAGCATTAGGTACTCGTACACCACTCGATATCCCACTCAGACTGTGGGGCAGTAAGTACGACGACATCGTCCCGTGGCAAGTGGTCGCCGAACTAGGGGAGAAGTGGGATAGACCCGTTCAAATGCGAAAACTTCCCAAGCTTCCGGGAAGAACTGGCATCAACCACTTCGCCCCATACTTCCAGCACCTCCGAAAGGACGTCCTGTGGCTATTAAGCCAGCTAGAATCCTCAGGCAAGTAACCGTGTAGTCCGGCTAAGATGGTCGGCATGCCAATCTACATTTTGACGTATTTCCTCGTAGAAGCGCTGGCGTTTTTCCTTGTCGCGAAGTCAATCGGCGTTGGCTGGGCTTTGCTGGCAATCTTCGCGCTGATGGTGCTAGGCGGTGCACTGGCGACGCTCACGCTCCGCGGCGAACTCGCAAAGGCGGCACGTGGCAAAACATCTGTAGGGAAGCTAGCAGGCGACTCTGCGCTTCTCATGGTTGGCTGGGCTTTTTGCATTATCCCGGGCTTCGTTTCTTCAATCCTGGGGTTCTTCTTGGTCTTCAGCCCTACTCGCTCGATACTCCGAAACCACCTTTCACGCTCTCTGCGGCAACGCGTGGAAAATGTTGGAATCAGGATGTACGAATCGACGCCGATGTCCCGAAACTCTGCTTCCTACGGCTCGTTCACGCGGCCAACTCCTGAGCGTGGGGCCAGCGACGATGAGCACCCCGTCATTGACACGGATGAAATTGAAGACTGGCTCTACGAAGAGCACAAACGCCGATCAGAAGGTGGGGAAGAGGGACCACGGTCGTGAATGCGTCACTCCGACTTGTCCTCGCGGTACTTTCCGGCGTTGCGGTTGCGTTCTCCTATGAGCCGTTCGGGTACTGGTTCCTCGCAGTACTCGGCGTTGGTGCGTTCTACCTCGCTCTGATGCCGTGGCAACGTTTTGCTACAGCAGCGAAGCCATCGCCAAGTGCAACATTTGGCTGCTTGCTCGGGTTTGCCCATGCCGCCACGTGCTACTTGATCCTCCTGCCCTGGATCGGAGCATTCGTCGGCGCGATGCCCTACGTGGCGCTCGCTATCACGCTGGCGCTCTCAGCGCTTATCACTGGCGCGGCTGGCGTCCGCATTGCCCGTTGCCAGTATGGGTTCCTTGCTTTTCCATTTGTGTATATCGCGGTGGAGTTCCTCCGCTCGTCGCTTCCATTCGGCGGATTTTCCTGGGTCCGGCTGGCATGGGGGCAGGTCAATGGGCCTCTGGTGTGGCTATCTTCAATTGGTGGTCCAGCGCTAGTTTCTCTCGCCGCCTGTCTCGCTGGTGTAAGCCTCGTGACGTTTCTCATCACGCGTGGGAGAACCCGCAGGGTAGCTGCGTTAGGTTTCGCGCTCCCGATCGGGCTCGGAGGACTTATCAGCCCGAGTTTCGATGGCGAGGGGACAGAGGCTCAGACGGCACAGGGCAACTCCGTACTGGTCGCAGCGATTCAAGGCAATGTGCCGCGCCTCGGGCTTGACTTCAACGCTCAGCGCAGAGCCGTGTTACAAAATCACGTCGATGAAACTGTTCGCGCAGCGAATGATGCCCAAAAACAAGGTGAAAAGCTTGACCTCGTTATTTGGCCGGAGAACTCGTCGGACGTGAACCCGTTTCAAGATCCTTTGGCGGCGTCGTCAATCGAACGCGCTGTGAGCGCAGTAGGGGCACCGGTGCTGGTGGGGACGCTGACGCGCGACGAGGTCGGTGCGCGCAACACGATGGTCGTGTTTGACCCGGAAACAGGGCCAGGCGAGACTCATCATAAACGCTTTTTGCAGCCGTTTGGCGAGTACATGCCAATGCGCGACTTCTTCCGGAAAATCACGGACCTCGTGGACCTCGCCAGCGATTTCAAGCCCGGCAATGGCCCAGGTGTCGTCCACATGGGAGGCATCCCTGTTGGGGTTGCCACATGCTATGAAGTGGCAGAAGACCCGGCGTACCGGATGGCAATTAATAATGGTGCGCAAATTCTCGCTACCCCGACGAACAACGCGACTTTCGGGTTTAGCGATATGACCTATCAGCAGCTGGCGATGAGCAGGCTGCGTGCCATTGAAACGGATAGGGCAGTGGTTGTTGCAGCTACTTCAGGGGTGTCAGCAATCGTGCACCCTGATGGAACGGTGAGCCAAGAAACTTCTATATTTGAAGCTAACCACCTGATTGAACGCCTGCCACTACATACAACGCGGACATTTGCTGTGCGTTTTGGGGACTACCTCGAGGCTGCGTTCGTTTGGCTTGGGTTCATGCTCATACTCGGTGCAGCAGTCCGCCGACCCAGGGAGTATGCTAGACAACATTTGAACAACGGCGAGAAACGTTGCTGGAAAAGGAGCAGCCACCGTGGCGAATTCGACATTAGTGATCATCCCGACGTACAACGAGATTGAGAATCTTCCCCTCATTGTTGGCCGGGTTTTCGATGCAAACGATGATGTAGACATCCTTATTGTCGACGACAATTCTCCTGACGGAACGGGGCAGAAGGCCGACGAACTGGCAGAAGCGAATGATCGCCTGCACGTCTTGCACCGTGCTGGCAAGGAAGGGCTACTCGCCGCGTACCGCGACGGTTTCAACTGGGGACTCGAGCGTGACTATGAGGTTATCTGCCAGATGGACGCCGATGGCTCGCATGCACCTGAGGAGCTTCACTGCTTGTTGGAGGAGATCGAAAGCGGCGCAGACGTCGTAATCGGTTCGCGGTATGTGGACGGCGGGGAAGTTAAAAATTGGCCCAAGCAGCGCTACTTGCTTTCCAAGCTGGGAAACGCCTATGTTTCCCTTGCGCTGGGTGGCGATGTTCGCGACATGACCGCAGGTTACCGCGCTTTTCGACGCGAAGTCCTCGAGACCATCGATCTCCAGGAGTTGTCCAACAAGGGCTATATTTTCCAGGTCGATATGGCGCACAAGGCCGAGCTTGCCGGTTTCGACGTTCGCGAAGTACCGATTACATTCGAGGACCGCACGTTGGGCGAATCTAAGCTAGACGCAAGCTTCGCGACAACTTCTCTCTGGGAAGTCACCAAGTGGGGTGCCACCGAAAAGTTTGGCACCGCACGGGAGATGGCGAAAGAGGGATTCCGAATGCTCAGCTACGAGGCCAAGCGCTCTAAAGCAAACGAGCTGCTGAGCAAGGCGAACGACCTGCCTCAGCTCGCGGGCAACGTCGTAGAGGTTGCCAAGGAATTCATCGCTTCGAAGCGTAAGTAACTTCGCGTTGACAGTTAGACGAAAGGCGAGAAGCTACAGAATATGTGGCCTCTCGCCTTCGGGCTATAACTAGCTCTTACTTCTTGTTTTCTGCTGCTTGTTCTTTCGCCAAGCGCGCAGCAGCGCGACGACGTTTCCGCAGCTGTTCAAGGCGCTCTTCAAGCAGCACGTCGAGCTCTTCGATAGTACGGCGTTCGCGAAGCATATCCCAGTGAGTACGGGGTGGCTTCGTCGGCTTCGACTCGACGCCTTCGCCTTCCATAAGGGTGCCGAGCTGGCCGTTCTTGCACATCCATTCCTCTGGAATCTCTGCATCATCTGCGAACGGCACTTCGAAAATCTCGCCGTTCGGAGTGCGGTATCGCGCTTGCTGCCGAGGCGCGAGATCATGGTCTCGGTCCGTCTCGTAGCTCACAGCGCCCATTCGACTTCCGCGAAGAACACGATCAGCCATACTCAATTGTCCCTTCTAAACACATTTAAATGCAGTCGCCCTATTATAACGTTCACCTTTTAGATTTTGTTCCCGTAGTATCGAACCGGACATGCATTCCGTTCAAGGTGTGTATTAGGCTGACCCGTATGCCAGAAAATGATGTGTACGCGAAGAGCGAATCGCCTACGTGTCAGTGGTGTGGCAAAGAAATGGCGCGGCAGCAGGGAAGAGGACGCCGCCGAAAATATTGCAGCCAGTCATGCAAGCAGCGCGCGTATGAACAGCGTAACTTTGTAGCCGGCACTGCGATTGATGAAGGGGCAGCCATCCTTAAACCGGAAACTGTGTCTATGCTCCGCGACAACCTTTTCGTCTTGCGTTGCACAGCGGAAGATATCCGGACAGCTGTGGATGAAGGTGCAAACCCGGATGAATTACGTAACATGTGTGACGAATTAATTGAATTAGCGCGAACAGTTGAGAAGTTGAGGTAAGTACCCATGAAGGAAGTGCAAGCTCCCAGCGACCGCAAGAAGAAGCTCTTGATGGTCATTGTTGCGGGAATTGCGGTGCTCGCGGTCCTAATCGCGATAATCCCATTGCTGCTCAACATGTTTGGTGGCGGTGGAGTCAAGACAGAAGGAATTGATACAGACCGACTTAAACCGGCGGACACTGACATCAACGGCGTTTGGAAGATCCAAAAGCGTCCTGGCGTCAACTCGACGTCCGTTGGGTTCACGTTCGATGAAGTTCTTCCTGGTGAAGCAAAGACGACCTCAGGATCGACGACAGGTGTTGAAGGCGAGGTACATATTGAGTCGGGTGTACTGCAGTCTGGCGAAATCGTAGTCGACATGACGAATTTGACTACAGACAGCGATGTTCGAGACAACAACGTACGCCGGAAGATTCTTCACACGGATCAATACCCGACGTCAAGCTTCACGATCACCGAGCCGATTGATCTATCCAAGGTTCCATCAGACGGTTCCGCTGGAACCGTGAACGTGGTCGGAGACTTGACCATCCATGGCGAGACGAATCGCGTCACAGCACCTTTTGACGTAGCCCTGTCTGGCAGCCATCTCATCGTCGCGGGCGATGTACCGTTTGATAGAGCTGACTACGGCGTTGAGACGCCTGAATTTGTCGCAGCGAAGATTGCCGAGAGCGGGCTACTCAATATTCGCCTCAATATGACCAAGTAGACTGTCAGAATTACCCGCCCAATTACGTCACGTTACGTTATTGGGCGGGCTTCGCTATCTATATGCAAAGTTGTATAAATGTCCGATAATGTACATTATGTCAACTAAGGAACTTGACCCTTGCTTCTTATCGGCGCCCACCCCGGTGCTTCCGTACCAATACCGCCTGTGCCAGATCCAAGCCCCCTACTGATGCAACTGCTTCGCGAACCGCAAACTGCCAGAGCCATAGTCGGCGAAATACTTCGTCATAGCCATCGGCCGCAGCTTCACGGAGCCGCCCTTCAAACATTTGACGCTGCAAACGAATCGACAACCGAAGATGTTCCGGCGCACGGCTAATACTGATCGCTTGGAGATGCGTTTGCTGTTCAACTAGCTTCAGAAAATCGACTTCATATTGATACTCCATACCTGGCCATACATACGCACCAAGCACCTGAAGCGCACTCCGACACGCTCGGTTCACGGATTTTGATTGCACGCGACGTGCCATCACCGATTGCACACCGATACGCCCGCCTGGAAGTAGCATGCGATCCATCGCGCGAAGGTACTGCACTTTATCGCGTTTCGGACATGATTCAAGCTGACTAAATGAAACGATTGCATCATACGGCCCATGCTGCTGGGCCCATTGAGCGTCACCAAGTTTGCCCACGGCAACGCGCACATCGTTCGCAGCGCCATTAAGAATGAGGTATTCCCGAAGATGAGCGGCACTGTCATGGCTAATTGCGAGAGTATCAACCACCACTCCGCGCCCTATCGCGGCCAGAGCCACAGCACCTCCCGAGTTCGGATACTCGAGCATTCTCGTACCGCGCCCTGCACCGACTAGGTCCAGCAACTGCTGAGCGCTCCGCGCCTGTATATCGCCCAAGTCGGCTCGATCCGCATCGAGCGGTGCTTCGTAGGTGGTCACATCGATATAGCGGCGCTTCGCGCCACGCTGTTTGGCACGCTGCTCCGGGTAGGACTTGGTCAGTTTGCGCTCGGTAGTTGCGACACCTGTAGCGAAATGACCCTGGAAAGCACTCACACGATCGCCCGAAAAGTGCTGTACGAGAGAACTCGGCAGCATCGCTCCAACAGTTTCCGGCCGTGGCTTCCACGATGTACGGCGGGGTACGTAGCCCTGCCCCAGCAGCTTCGCAATGACTTCAACAAGTACATCCGATGAGGTCACTGACCACTCGCCTGCCATGTACCCCTCTGCCAGGCCTGTCCAGCCAGCAGCCGCGATTCGTTCAAAAAGCCGCTCATGGTTCACGAGAATGTCGGCGTCGTCACCAGAAAGCGTTACACCCGTGGCGTCACAGGCTCGAGCAAACTCGGCCTCTGCAAGCCTGGCGCGAGTTTTCAGAGCAAACCCATCCAACGGCTGCACTAGCCGTGGCCACTTTGTGGCGTCAACAGTGTGTAAATGCGTTGGTACTGGTTCAGGAATCGGCACGCTTCCCCACCTTACTTGGTCAAACTTTCAGCGGAGTTTTCGACGCTTCATCTCCAAAACCATACCGTTCTAACATTATGGGCGTACTATAAAGGGAAGAAAATTCAAACAGCTTTCCCAAGGAGCGACACTTTTATGACTCAGACACCATACCGCCCCGCTGGAAACCGCCATCACGTCGTGATCGTAGGTGCGGGGTTTGGTGGCATTAACGCTGCTCATGCACTCGCGGATGCAGACGTAGACATTACGATTATTAACCGCACAAACCACTTCATCTTCGCCCCTCTGCTCTATCAGGTAGCGACCGGTCTTCTGTCTGTCGGCGAAATTGCCTCTTCGGTTCGCCAGATTTTGGCAAGCCAGGACAACGTTCGCGTTGTGCGCGGCAATGTTGACGAGATCGATACCGCGAATCAGATCGTCACTGCTTCCGATGATGGTGCGTCGTCACAGTATGCCTACGACTCATTGATCCTCGCAGCGGGTGCAGGCCAGTCCTACTTCGGCAACGATCACTTTGCGGAGTTCGCACCTGGTTTGAAAACAGCCGATGACGCGCTCGAGGTGCGCGCGCGCATTCTTGATGCCTTCGAGAAAGCTGAGCTAGCTACTTCCGCTGAAGAACGCGAACGGCTGCTCACTTTTGTGCTCGTCGGCGCCGGTCCAACTGGTGTTGAGCTCGCTGGACAGATCGCCGAGTTGGCGCACCGCGCATTTGCTGGAGGCCAGTACTCGTTCTCACCAGATCAGACCAAGATCCTTCTTATCGACGGCATGCCACAGGTTCTGCCACCATTTGGAAAGCGTCTTGGCCGGAAGGCGCAGCGCGAGTTGGAGAAGGCAGGCGTTACTGTCATCTTAAATGCCATTGTGACTAACGTCGACGCTGAGAGCGTCACGTACAAGAACACCAAGACCGACGAAGAGACCACTGTCTACACTCCAACGAAGATTTGGTCTGCTGGTGTCCAGGCTTCCCCGCTGGGCAAGCAGGTCGCCGAGCAAGCTGGTGTAGAGGCTGAACGTAACGGCAAGGTGCCGGTGAACGCCGACCTGTCCGTTGGCGAACTGTCGAATGTATTCATCGTGGGCGACATGATGAGCCGCGACCGCTTGCCAGGCGTCGCCCAGGTTGCAATCCAGTCCGGTGAATATGTCGGAAAGATCTTGAAGGCACAGGTTGAAGACGAGATTACGCCGGAACAGCGCGAGCCATTCTCCTACTTTGACAAGGGATCGATGGCTATCGTCACTCGCTTTAACGCTGTCGTGAAGATGGGCAAGGTCGAAATCGCTGGATTCTTGGGTTGGTTGATGTGGCTCTACGTCCACGTCTCATTCCTCACTGGACTGCGCAACCGCACTGTCACAGCGTTGACGTGGGTTTACAACGCTTTGAGCTCGAAGCGATACAACCTTCCGACGACACCCGGCCAACGCCACGCGAGCTCCGAAAACGCAGAGAACTAAATGACTCTGCTGACGCGCCTCTCCCCTTTGTATACGGTTGGAGAGGCGCGTTCGTGTTCCGTTCTCGAAGGGCGTAGTATCTCGAGCGTTGTTATATCCCTCGCCCTTGATTGGCGCGACGCAGGTAGTAAAGGGGGCCACTATGCCACCAAGGATCCCGTTGTCGAGGAAGTCGTCGAAAAGCACGCTTCAACCATCGCGCATACCGGTGAAGGTCCCTCTGGAACGCTCGATCGACTTTTGCAAAGTATTTGTCGACGGCAAGCGCGTCCCTGGCAACTATCGGATTCCACAGGCACTGCAGGTCGCACGGGAGCACGATAACGCGTTTGTGTGGGTCTCGTTGAAAGGTCCGACAGATGAGCAGATGACCAAGATCTCGTCGTTTTTCGACATTGACGATCTGATCGTTGACGACGTAGTCGATGCCCACCAGAGGCCAAAGGTTGAGCGCTACGATGAGCAGCTGTTCATGGTCGTGCGCTCGGTGTATTACCGCGACGATGAGGAGGTTGCGGATGCCCGTGAAATCATTTCCACTGGTGAAGTCCAAATTGTGACCGGTCCGAACTTTGCGATCACAATCCGGCACGGCGCACCACTGCCTGATTTGACTGGCAAACTAGAGAGCGAGGAGGAGCTTGCGGTGCTTGGCCCAAGTGCCGTCGCATGGGTGGTGTCCGACTACATCGTCGATAACTATTTGAAGGTCGCAGACAACCTGAGCCGCGACGTCGATGAGCTGGAAAACGAAGTGTTTACGCCTCGGCGAGACATTAACATTGACAAGATTTACAACTACAAACGTGAGATCTTGGAGATGCGCCACGCGATCGATCCACTTGCACCGGCGTTAAAGATGGGTTGACCAACAACCGTGATCTGATGCGGAAAGCGCTCAGATCTTACTTCCGTGACGTGCAGGACAACGCGACGATCGTGAGTGACCACCTCTCAGGCTTCGATGAACGCCTTTCCTCCCTGCTTGACGCCTCGGTTGCGAAGGTTTCGATGCAACAGAACTCCGATATGCGTACGATATCTGCAGTAGTTGGTATGGCTGCGGCCCCGACCATGATTGCCGGTGTTTATGGCATGAATTTCGAGAATATGCCGGAATTGGCTTGGAAGTACTCCTACCCGGTGGTGCTCGGCGTAATGATCCTGACCATGGCACTGATGTATTGGTGGTTCAGGAAGAACCGCTGGCTTTAGGGTACGAGGAGCTTCAGATTCGTCAGGGCCACTAACTTGCCTTCGTGATGCATTTCGATGCGCCAGAGGTGGGTTCGCCGCCCGACATGAACTGGGCGCGCGGATGCTTCGATTCGCCCGTCACGGACGCTTCGTAGGAGGTCGGTGTTGTTGTTCATGCCGACAGCAGGTCTGCCAGCTGTCGCCATCGCTGCAACGGAACCTACCGTCTCTGCGAGACCGGCATAGACTCCCCCGTTGACGATCCCGGCAGGCTGAAGATGCTGGGGTCCGACGTCTATATGTGCAGTTACGCACTCTGGGCTACACGCCGTGATCACCATTCCGATCGTGTTGGCGTAACCGTTGTTGTATTCGTTGAGAGTCCGCAATTCTTCCTCGTTGAGCTCGCGATCAACTTTTTCGAATAGAAAACTCATTCCGTTCTTTCCTCTCAGCAGCGTAGTATTGTCTGCATGACTACCACCGAGCATGATACGAATCAGTCCCAGACTCATCTCGCCCAGATCGGCGTTGTCGGTATGGCGGTGATGGGTTCGAACCTAGCACGTAATTTCGCCCGCAACGGACATACGGTTGCTATCTACAACCGGTCCCCTGAGAAGACTCGCGCCGTAATGGCCGAGCACGGGGATGAGGGCTCGTTTATCCCATCTGAAACGATTGAGGACTTTGTTGCCTCGCTGGAGCGTCCACGCCGTGCTGTCATCATGGTCCAGGCTGGCAAGGCTACGGATGCAGTGATCAATCAGCTCGTCGAAGCGATGGATGAGGGCGATATCATCATCGATGGCGGTAACTCGTTGTTCACCGATACGATCCGCCGTGAGAAAGAAGTCGCTGAAAAGGGGCGCCACTTCGTCGGCGCAGGTATCTCTGGCGGCGAGGAAGGTGCACTGCTTGGTCCTTCGATCATGCCTGGTGGTCCTGTCGAGTCATGGGAGGCGCTTGGCCCACTCCTTGAGGATATTGCCGCGAAAGTCGATGGCGTTCCGTGCGTGACCCACATTGGCCCAAATGGTGCCGGACACTTCGTCAAGATGGTGCATAACGGCATCGAGTACGCCGATATGCAGGTCATCGGCGAGGCATACCATTTGCTTCGCTACGCAGCTGGGTTGGAGCCGGCGGAGATCGCTGAAATCTTCTCCGAGTGGAATGAGGGTGACCTGGATTCCTACCTGATCGAGATCACCGCTGAGGTACTGAAGCAAGTCGATGAGCAAACAGGCAAACCGTTTGTCGACGTCGTTGTGGACGCGGCTGGCCAGAAGGGCACGGGTCGCTGGACTGTGAAGGAGGCCCTAGACTTGGGCGTCCCAGTCACTGGCATCGGCGAAGCAGTGTTTGCTCGTGCGCTTTCTTCTTCTACTGCGCAACGCACCGCGGCCTTGGAGGCCAACCTCCCTAGTGGCGTAGAAGCTTCGTTCGCTGACCTTGGTCTGGACAAGGCGCAGTTCGTCGAGGATGTCCGGCGTGCTCTGTACGCCTCAAAGCTCGTTGCGTACGCGCAAGGCTTTGATGAAATTGCTACGGGTTCCGAGGAGTACGACTGGGGTCTGAAGCCTGGTGAGCTGGCGAAGATTTGGCGTGGTGGCTGCATTATCCGCGCGAAGTTCCTCGACCGCATCACCGAGGCGTATGAGAAAAACCCTGAGCTGCCATCACTGTTGCTCGACCCTTACTTCCGCAATGAGCTGGAGGGCGGCGTCATTGATGCGTGGCGTCGCGTCGTCATAACGGCTACGCAGCTCGGGCTTCCGGTTCCGGTATTCGCGTCCTCGCTCTCCTACTACGATTCCTTGCGTGCAGACCGCTTGCCTGCGGCGCTGATTCAGGGACAACGTGATTTCTTCGGTGCGCACACCTACAAGCGCGTCGATATGGACGGCACGTTCCATATCGCGTGGTCTGGCGACCGCAAGGAGCTTCGTTACTAAGCGTGGCGATAGCACCTGACCGCAAAAAGGCACTAGGGTGTTTGCAATGAAAAGTTTTGCCGATCTCGGCCTTCCCCACCCCCTGGTGCGCGCGCTCAACGCAGAAGGAATTACTCGGCCGTTTCCAATTCAGGAAGCGGCTATTCCTGATGCCCTAGCAGGCAGAGACGTGCTTGGGCGTGGTCCGACCGGCTCCGGCAAGACTTTTACGTTTGGTTTGCCGATGTTGGCGCGTCTTAGTGGTGCGCCAAGTCAGCCTGGACGGCCCCGTGGACTTGTGCTCGCACCGACGCGTGAATTGGCAAGCCAGATTCAACAGCGATTGAACAGCCCCGCGAGCGCACAAGGCCTTCGCGTGCTAGATGTAGTTGGTGGCGTCAATATCAATACGCAGATCCGCGCTTTGGCGGCACCAGTCGACCTCTTGGTGGCGACACCGGGCCGTGCAGAGGATCTATTGCAGCGTGGCGTCCTCGATTTTCGGGCTCTGGAGATCGTCACGCTTGATGAAGCCGACCAGATGGCCGACATGGGCTTCATGCCTCAGGTCATCAAGCTTGTCGACCGAGCGCCAAAGGATTCCCAGAAGTTACTGTTTTCTGCAACGCTCGATGGCGATGTACAGAGAATCGTTGACAGGTACATGCATAATCCGGTTACGCACTCCACAGCTCCAGCGAAGTCAGCTGTAAAGACCATGAAACACTTCGTCCTGTTGTGTGGCAGCCGCGAGTCGCGCAATGCTCGAGTGCTGGAAATCGCCGCACGCGAAGGCAAGACGATCATGTTTATGCGCACGAAGCATGGTGTGGACAGGCAGGTGAAGAAGCTTCGTCGCGCCGGTGTTCACGCGCAGGGAATTCACGGTGACAAAGGTCAAGGTGCTCGAACTCGCGCACTAGAGGGGTTCGCTGATGGTTCAACTCCAGTCTTAGTTGCGACGGACATCGCAGCACGCGGAATCGACGTTTCGGGAGTCTCACTCGTTGTCCACATCGACCCGCCTGCAGAACACAAGGCATACTTGCACCGCGCGGGGCGTACAGCGCGTGCGGGCACTGAGGGCAACGTTGTTACGTTGGTCATGGATGAACAGCGTAAGGAGGTTCGCTCGCTCCTCAACAAAGCTGGAGTGCGAGCGACCGAAGTCCGGGCGCAGGAGCTTACACCTGAGGTCGTTGAGATCACCGGAGCTCGGCAGCCGTCTGGGAAGCCCCTGCCACCGCCTGGTGGCCAGCCACCACATCAGCGAAAGAACCACAACGCAACCAGGCGTTCGAAACGCCCCAGTGCGAATGCTCAACGACGACGGTCGACGGGAAGGAGCGGTAGGCGTCGGACGCCTCGGTCATAGTCGATGGATATAGTCATTTCAATCTTTGCTCTTTTGGGCTTCATCTTGTTGACGGCCTCAACGGGCCTGTTCGTTGCAATCGAGTTTGCAATGACAGGACTCGAGCGCTCAACTATCGATGAGCACGTCCGGGAGGTCGGCGACCGCACGGCGAAAGCCGTCGCTCGAGACCACGCGAACCTTTCGTTCGTGTTGTCAGGCGCGCAACTCGGTATTACCGTGACGACGCTCGCAGCTGGCTTCCTCGCCGAGCCGGTGTTGGGCAAGTTCTTCACTCCCCTGCTTGAGCTCGTTGGTCTGAGTGAAGCGGCCTCAACGACAGTAGCGCTGATCCTTGCATTGGCGATTGCGACATTGCTCTCGATGGTTTTTGGCGAACTTGTTCCAAAGAACATGGCGATTACGGATCCGCTGAAGACTGCCCGGGTCGTGGTGCCTCCGGTTAATGCGTTCAACACCTCCGCCAGTTGGTTTATTAAGTGGCTCAATTCGTCGGCGAACTGGGTCGTGCGAAAGCTCGGCATTGAGCCAGCAGATGAGCTAGCCTCCGCTCGTTCTGGCCAAGAGCTGGGTGCGGTGGTCCGAAACTCGATGGAGGCTGGAGACCTTGACGCAGATACCGCAGCGGTGATCGACAGATCGCTGCAGTTCGGAGAGACCACCGCCGAAGCCGTGATGACGCCACGTTCAACCATTAATGCGCTTGACGCCGAGGACACCGTAGCGGATTTGATAGCGTTTGCCCGTGAGACAGGCCATTCGCGCTTCCCCGTCCGTCGCGGTGACTTGGACGACACAATAGGCGTGGTCCACATCAAAGACGCCTTTTCTGTAGATAAGAAGCAGCGTGCAACCACCAAGCTGTCAACGCTGGCCAAGCCAGTTCCGTTTATCCCCGGGACGCTTGACGGCGATGCGGTGCTCAACCGGGTTCGCTCCGCGGGCTCACAGGTAGTGTTGGTTGCGGATGAGTTCGGCGGAACGCAAGGTCTGGTCACGATTGAGGACGTAGTCGAGGAGATCCTCGGTGAGGTGTACGACGAGTACGACGACCGCGAATCCGAGCGGGACTTTTTGCACGTCGGAACGTCGTGGGAGATTTCTGGTTTGGTGCGGCTCGATGAACTGCAGGAGGAGCTCGGTTATGTTGCACCCGAGGGGCCTTACGAAACTCTTGGAGGACTGATTATGTCAGCACTTGGACATATCCCGACAGTTGGCGACAAAGTAGTGCTCCCCTCCGGTACAGCTGATTTCCAGGAACAGTTTGAAACAGGCAGCGCCGGCCACTGGCTCGCAAGGGTTTCCACAATGGATGATCGCAGGATCGACAGGGCAATTTTGAGTCCGATTTCTCCAGAGGAAGCAATCGAGTTTCAGAGGAGGTCAGCACAGTGAATATTTGGGTAGCATTCCTTCTCATTTTGGTCCTGCTGGCGCTCAACGCGTTCTTCGTTGCGTCCGAGTTCGCACTCGTGTCCTCCAGGCGCGATCGATTGGAGTCAATGCAGGCACAAGGCAAGACAAATGTTACTGGCGTGCTGTACGCGACGGAACACCTCTCGATTTACCTCGCAGGTGCCCAACTGGGCATCACCATCGCGTCGCTCGTGCTCGGTAAGGTCGCTGAGCCTGCGGTTGCACACTATGTTGAAGTTCCGTTTCTCGCGATGGGGTTGCCGGGTGAGTGGCTGCATCCTGTTTCCTTCGTGATTGCGCTGGCGTTCATCTCCTTCTTGCATATTTTGTTCGGCGAGATGGTGCCGAAGAACATTGCGATTGCCGGACCAGAGTCAACTGCTGTTTGGCTTACCCCCGCTATGACGCTTTGGATGAAGGCCACGGGGCCGTTTATTCGCTTCTTGAACTGGGTAGCGCGTAAGACGCTGGCTCTGTTTGGTATTGAACAGCGCGATGAGCTTTCATCCACTGTGGACCAGAAACAGCTGGCGAACATGATTCGTGAATCACGCGAAGAGGGTCTTCTTGACGCTGAGGAAACAGCTCGCCTTTCAAAGGCGCTGCGCTCTGAGTCGAGGAACCTCAAAGAGGTAATGATCCCGCTCGATCGTCTGACAACCATCCCCTTTTACCCTGAGGGCGTCGCGCTTTCGATAATCGAGCAAGCTGTACGTGAAACCGGATATTCGCGCTTCCCCGTTGCTAGGCCTTCCGGCATTCTCGTTGGATATATTCACGTGAAGGACATTTTGGACCTGATGGAGTCCGATGAGGATGATCCACTGGTACCGGTGAGCCGCATCCGCCCATTGATGGTGATTGATGGCTCTGAGTCGCTGGATAGTGCGCTGACGTCGCTGCACCGTCGCTCTGCACACATGGCTCAGGTCCGCGATCAAGGTCGCCTCGTTGGCGTACTTGCTCTTGAGGACGTCATTGAGGAGTACGTGGGCACGGTCGCAGACTGGACCCACGAGAATTCATGATTCGCACGTTCCTGGAGTCAGCCGAATACGAGGCTCGAATCGCGTCGCATGAGGAACGTGCGGCCGGATTCGTCGAGCCACACCTAGCTCGCCGTCGTCGCGCACAGAAGCACCCGGTGTGGGACTTCCTGTTCGACTACTACAGTTTCCGCCCCACACACCTTAAGAAGTGGCATCCTGGCGCAAATACAGTGCTTCTCGACGCCTCTACGCTTCCTCAAGCCTCATGGCGCAACTACCAAGTTGTAGACAGCAGACACGTGTGTGCAGACATCGCGTCGTTTCTTGCGCACCGTGAACAAGACGTTCGGGAAATTGACGAACTACTTCGCGCGACAGCCTCTCGTTCGGCGCACTTTGACTGCTTCGGTTTGCATGAATGGGCAATGTTGTATCGCGAGGAACACCCTCGCCATGATCTTCCGCTTCGTCTCGGAGCAGACGGCACGAACTCAGTGGTTGAATCTCATCAGCTTCGATGCAGCCACTTCGACGCGTTTCGTTTCTTTACTCCCCCAGCTCGCCCCCTCAACGTTGTGGCGTTGCGGAGGGAAGACCAGGTATCGAGGGAACAACCAGGCTGTGTGCACGCCACCATGGATCTGTTTAAGTGGGCTTTGAAACTTGGCCCATTGGTCCCTGGCGAGCTTCTCCTTGACTGTTTCGAATTGGCCAAGGACGCGCGTCGCCTCGATATGGAGGCATCCCCGTACGACTGCCGGGAACTCGGCTTCGACATCGTTCCTGTGGAGACTAACGAGGGAAAAGCCATGTATGTGCAGCGCCAACGAGCGCTCAGCGCACGTGGAGAAGAATTACGCTCCCGGCTCGTCGCTCTCCTCGACGTAGTTCTAGGGCGATAGACTGTGTGACAACGCTAGACGGGTTGTACACGAAGTAAGGACGGTATTGGCATGGGCCGACATTCTGATGGCAAGAGTAACTATCGCTTGTCCGGTGGAGCGATCCTGGTCATTCTGGTCGCGTTCGCTGTGATCTTGAGTGCCATTTTGATGATGAAGCTGAAGCCAGAACAGTCCGATGATGCTTCTGAAGCACAGTGCGTGTCTGGAGAACTCTCACTGCCAGTAGCGTCTACGGAACGATCGGTCGGTGAAGCGATCGTAGCTGCGTACAACGAGTCGCACCGTGTTGTGCGGGACTACTGTGTGCAGGCAGAGCTCGTCGATAAGGTCGAGGACGCAGCTATCCTTCTCGCTCCGGAAACCGCGAACCCAGACGCCGTACTTAGGAACGCAAAACGCTCGGCGGCGGTACCTGACCCACAGATTGTTTACGCGGCGCCTCTCGGCGTGGAGGGGCAAACTTCTACTGATCCAGCGACACTTAAGCTGGAGTCAGTGCGATTTGTGTTGCCTGAACGCTCGGATGCCTCTGTTGCTGTTGCGTCATTGCTTGCCAAAGATGAGGCAGGCGCCGTAGATGTCCTACAACAGCAGGCAGTGGAAGATATAGAGTCAATCCAAGATGAACAGAGTCTATACGCAGCAGCTATTGAACAAGCATCCGGTGACCGGGTTTTCACATCGCTAGATGCAGTTTTGAACTACGTCGGTATACCGCTGAACAGTACTGATAACGTCGATGAGAATAAGTCTCGCGCCGGGCAGGACCTCATGAAGTACGCGGCGTCAACGTTGAAAACTGATAGCAAATCACAGGTGGTTGATGTCCCTGATCAGGTTTGGTCCCAGGTGGCAGAAATTCCGGTCGATGAAACAGAAAAGGAACAGAAAGAAGTTGGTTCCGAGAACCAACAGCAAGCTCTGGACACGTTATTCCTGTACGATACGTCAGATGCGATGCAGCCTTTCAAGCCAGCAGTCGACACCGCGATACGCGATGCTGCATACCGTGTCACCGAATCTGGCCATCAAGTAGCGCTTTGGAACTACTCTTCCCCACTGAACCCTGGTGTAACGAAGGGTTGGCGCAGCAACATTGCTATGACCAGTGATGCCGAGGACGTCGCATACACCGCCAGCTTGCTTGGCACCGGCGGTGCTCCGCAGACTCGGGAAGCGCTCTTCGCTGCCGCCGATGCCATGCGTGAGCTCGATCGCGATATTCGCATCGTGTTGATTACCACCGGCACCGCCGATGATGATGGTTCACCACAGGCGGCAGCAGCACTGCAGGACCGGCTCGGTGAGCGAATCAAGCTTGACGTCGTTCGTGTAGGCGATAGCCCTGCAGATACGGCTGTGACAGATGTCGCATCCGTGGTGAAAGAGGCTCCATCCGCTGAGCAGGTCAGTGCCGCTCTGACCGCCGTTGTGGACTAACCACTTGCGCTAGACCCACAGCAGTACGAAAGGCTGCAGCCCCGCCGGGGAGTAAACGGCGGGGCTGCAGCCTTTCAGAACTCTCTAGGAAGACTTACGACGGCGACGATCTGCGAGTTCATCGAACCCGGCAGGCTGAGGATCATTGAGTTCGGGATTGATGGTTTCTGCTGGGAAGTCAGCAATTGTGCCAGTCAGATCCTTCATAATCTGCGGGACCGCGATACCAAAGACACCCTGGCCGCCGCCGAGAAGGTCAATGACCTCCTCGTTGCTGCGGCACTCGTACACCGTTGCGCCATCAGAGACCAACGTGATCTCGGCGATGTCATTCACACCCCGGTTACGGAGCTTATCCACGGCCAGGCGAATGTTTTGCAGTGAGATCCCGGTATCCAAGAGACCTTTCACGATCTTCAAAACCAGAATGTCCTTGAAGGAGTAGAGACGCTGGGAGCCGGAGCCCTTTGCGCCACGGATTGAAGGCTTCACCAAGTCAGTGCGCGCCCAGTAATCGAGCTGGCGGTACGTGATGCCTGCTACCTGGCATGCAATCGGAACTCGGTACCCCACTTCGTCAGAAGGCCCGATATCAAACAGCGTTTCCTGAACAGGCCCTTCCACTGCGGAAAGTTCAAGCTCTTGTTGCAGATCGCTCATTTTCCATACTCCCGTTTTCTATTGTCTCGGCTAACAGTATTTGTACCGATAGCTTAGGCATTTGACTCTATCAGCTCGGGCCGACACGCCGAAGTCTCAACCTTTACTTTACATTGAGGGAGGTTTAGTTGGCAGCCCCGTCTCCATCTTCATCATCGGAAGTAAAAAGATCATCCGCGCCAAGGCTCTTCATCAGCTGCTCAAAATTGCGGTCTGCTTCTGGGTCACCGCTTGCGGAAACACTTCCGTCTTCAGCGTCCCCTTCGACAACGGGAAGATCAAGGTCAAAGATACCTTTCGCATCTGCCGCGGAAATCCGTATGCCGGCTTGCCGCAAAACCTGAGGGTCAACCTCGAGAGCAATATCCCCTGTCCAAGCCAAAAGCAGCGCGTCGGACATGCTCGTGTCTACTTTGCTGCCAGTACTCAGCAACACCTCGGCATGAAACACGCCTTCGTAATAGCTCGCAATGCGCACGGCCTGCACTTGAGCGCCGAGATCCTTTAACGTTTCCAAATACGTTTCGTAAATACTCGGGTTCAGGGGGCCTACCTCATCAATGAGCGCGGCCAGTTTGCCTCCAGAAAATGGCGAAAGCCAAATTGGCAGGAATAGATTCTGCTCTGGTGTGTGCAGCAACGCGCACAGAAAGTGTTCCGGGCCGACCGGGTAGACCCCGAGCAAATTCAGCGACCGCATCTCAGCGCCCGGAATTTCGCAGCTCATTCTTGAGCAGCGAAGCATGCAGTGATACGACCAGGGCAGAAAGCTGCTGTCCAAGTTCTTCCGCCTGCTGTGCTGAATTTTCCTTACCGGACTTCGCAACGGGTTCCGTTACTTGAGAGATGAGATCAGCCTGGCGACGAGCCATAGTCCGCAGCGTCTTGAGGTGGCGAGAATCCAAACCGAATTCCGCTAGAGCCATGGCTGCAGTAACCACGCGGACGTCGTCGGCGGTGAAATGACCAGCCACATCAGGAACGATCAATCCATCACGCACAAACTCGTCGACAAGTTCTTGGTCTGCTTGAGCCTGCTCGGCAACGTCTCGGTCGCTCAAGTGCGTCGAAGTTGGTGCGCGGAAGCTATCTGGAGAAACTAGTGGATCAGCTTCGCTCGCGCTCATGATCGCGGTGACCTGACCGGAATCCATGGCCTCGAGCTGCTCGCGGATCACCTTTAATGGAAGGTAATTGTCTCGCTGGGTAACCAAGATGTAGCGAAGTCGCTCGACATCATCACTTGTAAAGCGCCGGTATCCGGACGCAGTGCGCTGTGGAGTGATCAGGCCTTCGGACTCAAGAAAGCGAATCTTCGACACAGTCACATCGGGGAACTCTTCCCGCAACTGTTTCAGGACAACACCAATAGACATGGTCTTTGTCCCTGACGGGGCGACGGTGGCTCCCATTTGCTCTGTAGCAGCTCGACGTATTGCACTCACGGTGATGATTAATCTCTTCTAATGGGCAGGGGCAGACAAACGGACAATACTATTTTTCGTCGGCGATAAAGACCAGGCGGAATTTACCAATCTGAATCTCATCCCCGGAGGAGAGCACCTGCGAGTCCTTTGGCTCTCGGTTCACATAAGTGCCGTTCAGTGATCCCACGTCAACGACTTCGAAAGAGTCATCATCGCGGCGGAACTCAGCGTGGCGGCGGGACACCGTGACGTCATCAAGGAAAATGTCGGCCTCAGGATGGCGACCTGCGGTGGTTGCGTCCTGGTCCAACAGGAACCTTGCACCAGCGTTCGGTCCGCGCTTCACCACGAGCAACGCAACACCATCCGGCAAATTCTCCGTGCTGGTGACGTTATCGTTGGCTGCAGCAGCGCCGTTCTCCATCTCCTTCAAAAGGTCAGCGCGAAAGACGGAGGTCGTTTCGACCTGGACGATGTCTGCATCTTTGTTTTCGGCCATTCCAAACTCCTGACGGTGTTTTTGAAAGTCAATAAATTCTAAATCGCAATATTACCCAATTGTGGGTCAACGTGCTGTTGCGGTTCTAGTGTAACGCTCTGAACCTCAACATGAGGATTAACGGAAAATATTTCCAATCCCGGAGATCACCGAGTTCCCCGAACCCGCCAACGGATTATCCGACACCATGTAGGTCCACGTCGCACTCGGACGCTTCCAACCAGCATCTTCGAGGTGTGCTCCATCGTTATCAATCACGACTTTCCTGAAAGTATCGACGGCCTGATCTACGGCACGATTCGCTAGTTCTTTAAATTCACGAATGGCGATTCGATGGTATTCGTCGATTGGCGTTTCACGGGCGATGGCGCGCAGGTGGATCGATTCGCGAACATCGTCCATGAGCGCGAGGTACTCAGACCACTCATGGTCCAGGTGGTAGAGCATTATCTCACGAGCTGCCTGCCGTAGTTTGTCAGCATCGATGGCATCCAGCTCGGTGGCGCGCTCCGGTGCTCGTTCGCTAAGCTCACGCCACGCCGCGTCGGTATCGAGCAATGACGCTCGCCGCTCATCAAGGATTGTACGGTGATCCGAGATGAGCTTGTTGTATTTCCACGTTTGCGAGTGAATTTCTAGCAGCTGGCCCTCTGTAACGCGCTGGCAGTGGTCAACAAACTGCTGTGCACGCGAGGATTCGATGCGTCCCGACGCGTCGGGATGTACGGTGATACGCTCATCCTCTCCCCCGGTAACAACAATGTCGTCTTCCAGGGAAACAAAGAACAGGCTCAGGCCAGGGTCGCCCTGACGCCCTGCACGTCCGCGCAATTGATTGTCGAGCCGCGCTGTGCGATGGCGTGCTGTACCGATAACGGCGAGACCACCCAGCTTCGCAACCTTGTCGTGATCTCCTTCGTCAGCGCCACCTAGACGAATATCGGTACCGCGGCCTGCCATTTGTGTAGACACGGTCACCCGCCCTAAATCTCCAGCCTCAGCCACAATGCGTGCTTCCTCAGCGTCATTCTTCGCATTGAGCACGTTCACGCTGATCCCACGCTCGTTCAATGCCTCAGCGAGAGCCTCAGACTCCGCTACGTCATGAGTCCCTACAAGAACAGGTTGACCATTCGTGTGAAGCAGCGCGATCTCTTCGACGATCGCTTGGTTCTTCTCCTCCATCGTTGCGTAGATCCGGTCGGCTTCATCAAATCGCTGCAACGGATTTGCGCGGTCAATAACAGATACGTGCAGGTCGTAAAATGAACGCAGTTGATCGGTGGCTTCTACGGCGGTTCCAGTCATGCCACAGACCGTCGGATAGCGACGCATAAGTGCTTGCAGCGTGATCGAGTCGAGAATTCGGCCCCCCTCGGAGACCTTCAGCCCCTCTTTTGCCTCGACTGCTGCCTGCAATCCGTCAGGCCAACGCTGCAGTTCAGCGACGCGGCCGCGTGAGGCGTCGACAAGCGCCACCTTGCCGTCCTCGACGATGTAGTGCACGTCGCGGATCAGCAGTGCTCGAGCGTGTAGCGCAAGGTTGACCCGGACAAGTGTGGTGCCAATGTGCTCATCAGAATAGAGCGAGTCGATACCGAGCAAACGTTCAACTTTCTTCGCTCCCTCCTCGGTGAGGAAGACATTGCGACCATCGGCATCAGTTTCGAAGTCCTTCTCTTCGTCAAGGTGCGAGACCGCTTCGGTGATCTTGCCTGTGGGCTGCTGCGTACCTTCAGAACCAGCCAGGACGAGCGGGACGAGGGCTTCGTCGACAAGGACACTATCGGCCTCATCGACAAGAGCAACCTCGGCTGGTAGCTGAACGGTTTGAGAGCGGTGCGTGATCTGATTATCACGAAGGTGATCAAAGCCGATCTCGGTCACCGGAGCATAGACGACGTCGCATCGGTATGCCTCTACGCGCTGTTCACGTGGCGTCGATTCCGTTACAGCGGCAACGCTGAGCCCAAAGAACTCGACAAGCGGCCGCATCCACGTGGCATCGCGCTCAGCGAGATAGTTATTCACGGTGATGAGGTGCACCCGCTTACCAGTGAGCGCAAAACCGGTCGCAGCGATAGCCCCAACGAGCGTTTTGCCCTCGCCGGTGGCCATCTGAATTACATCGCCTTCGAGTAGGCGCAAAACCGCCTGGTTTTGAACGTCGAACGGGGTCATCCCGAGGGTTCGAGTGGCGGCAACCGACAGAATTGCGAGGAAGCGAGGCTTGTCGACGACCTCTCCGTCACGCACGGTGTCACGCACAGCGGCGCTCAGCGCGACGTCGTCAAGAGCTTCGAACTCTCCGATGAGCTCGTGAGCTTTCGTCACGATCCCCTTCGACTTCTTGTTGTTGCGTTCGGACGTTGCACCCATTGCTTTCCAAAACCAGCCAAATGCAGCCATTCCTCATACGACCTTTCGTCACGGCAAAAGTAGCTTTTTGCCTCTCGCACTACCTGGCCTACATGGTAAGTGCTTCTCACTCGTTCACGTCAATGTACTCTATCCTTGTTCAAGCAAAGACCACCGAATGCGTCCCCGTTCTCAGGAGGAAAGCCCACATGTTATCGCTGAACGTGAAGGTGCCGTCGTCGACGGGCAAGATGATGGCCGGAACGATTGACCGGCCTGACGGGCCGGCGAAAGCCTACGCGATTTTCGCACACTGTTTTGCGGGGTCCAGACACACTCCTGGTGCTTCGCGAATCTCCAAGCGGTTAACAGAGTTCGGCATTGCAACGCTCAGATTTGATTTTCCTGGTCTCGGACAATCTGAGGGTGACTTCGCCGATACTTCGTTCTCACAAAACGTTGACGACATCGTGGCTGCAGCAAAGTGGTTAGCCAAAGAGTTCAAAGCGCCACAGCTTATCATGGGCCACTCGCTCGGGGGCGCTGCAGCACTGAAAGCGGCAACCCATCCCGATCTCAAAAAGACGCTCAAAGCCGTAGCGACAGTCGGTGCGCCGTTCGACCCTGCACACTCGGTGTTGCACTATGCGGATAAGATTGGTGACGCGGACCGCGACGGCTATGTCCCCGTCATCCTCGGCGGCAGGGAGCTCATCATTTCACGCGACTTCCTTGAGGATCTCGCCGACACGAACCCCGAAGAATACCTGCCGAAACTGCGCAAGCCACTATTGCTGGTCCACTCGCCTATCGATGTGACGGTAGGCATTGATAACGCCCAGTCAATTTTTAGCCTCACCCGCTACCCGAAGTCACTCATGGCGCTGGACAAGGCCGATCATTTATTGACGCGCCAAGGCACCGCACAGCGTGCGGCCGACATTATCGGCTCGTGGGTCATGCAATACATCACCCCCGAATTTGTCCCGGATGCCACCGGCGACTCCAACGCAGTCTCCTACTCCGCCCGCGGGACGAAGTATGGCGACGTAGTTCGCACCTCCAATCGTGCGATCGCAACTGACCGGGCTAAGAATGCTGGCGGCAAGGGCCAGGGCGTGACGTCGACAGGCTTGTACATGTCCGCGTTGGCAGTATCTTGTTCCCAGGCAATTCGTTCCGCCGCGAAAGGACTTGCGCTCAACGACGTGCGCGTGGAGGTCACACATCTCGGCGAGGGGCACTTCACACGTGACATCACGTTATTCGGCGACCTCAGCGACGCCGAGGCCCAGACGCTCATGGAGGCCGGCAAACGCTCAACCGTCGACGGCTACGTTCACAGCGCCTCGGTGCAGACAACCATCGACGTGGTGCGCTGACGTGAAACGCTGCCCATGTGGCCTCGATCGCCCATACCCCCTGTGCTGCGGCGCCCTGCACGCAGGCAAACCTGCTCCCACAGCAGAATCGCTCATGCGGGCACGCTACAGTGCGTTCGTCGTCGGCGATGCGGATTACTTGCTGCGCACCTGGGCTTCGAGCACACGACCGGCATCGTTGGAGCTTCCACCAGGTGGCGAACCATATATTGCGCTGCGAGTTCTCCACTCCGAACAAGGTGGCCCAACGGAAACCTACGGAGAGGTCCGCTTCGAGGCCCTTCACCCGAGTGGCACCCAGCGAGAACATTCCCGTTTCATTCGCGAGGGCGGCGCATGGGTGTACCTCAACGGCACTGCCTTCTAACAGCTGGTTTCATAGTTGAAGTAACTGTGCGCTAAACTATCGGAGCTGTTCCGGTATTCGCCGGATGAAGGCAACGGGCTGTGGCGCAGTTTGGTAGCGCACCACACTGGGGGTGTGGGGGTCGCAGGTTCAAATCCTGTCAGTCCGACAACTATCAACAAAACCCCGCTTGACCAGGCGAAACTCCTGATTGAGCGGGGTTTTAGTTTTCGTAAGCTACTCAGTTGCGGCGCGTTCTACCGGTACCAACCCACTCGCCGCGCGCTTCCCCAACTCAACATAAAGGGCTGCGTGGCGTTCACGCGCAGCGTAAGTTGACTCCTCAAGCTCACGCTTGACCTGCGCCGGTACGCCTGCAGCGAGTGAGAATTCAGGTATCAGTTGGCCTTCGAGCACCACTGCGCCACCGGCGATGATGCTCCCCTTGCCAATGCGAGCCCCGGACAGCACGGTCGCGTTCATGCCGATTAGGCACCCAGGTTCAATATGGCACCCGTGCACCATAGCAAGGTGGCCAATGGTCACGTCGGCTTCGAGAATGGTCTTCCCGTTCTCATCAACGTGCAGCACTGATCCATCTTGCACGTTGACCCTTTCACCGATTCGAATCGCGCCAACATCACCACGAATCACCACTCCGGGCCAAATATTGGCATCCTCGGCAATTTCGACATCACCGATAATCGTGGCTTCATCGGACACGAATGCAGACGGATGAATCTTCGGGGTTTTACCTTCAAATGAGTAGATCATGTCGCCATTATGCCGAAACCCTATTGGCCCTGCAGCGGAATCTATCGCATCAGCACCAACGCTTGTGGGATCACCCGGAGAGTGGCTGCTTCGATCGACCCGATAGTGTCGCCATCAACTTCGAATACTTCGGGGGCAGCGAAAGAAACGCTTATCGTGTGTCCTTTGAAATAATCCATCTGCGGAGCTGGGATACCCTGCCACCCGCCACCGAGGAGTGCACGCAGAGTGTTAAACACGATGCGTAGGCCAATCAGCAACCATCCGATAAGTCCACGCGGAGACATCGCCACAACATCGATCTCGCCATCGTCGGGAAGGGCGTCGGGAAACAGCGGAATCTTATTCACTAAGTCACCGCAATTACCGAAAATCATGGTGTGCAGGCGACGTGTTATCGGAGGTTGGCCGTCAATCGTAACCTTTGCTTCCACACTGTTACCACCGCCCAACGACCGTGCGATGCCGCCGATATACGCAAGTGGCCCAATACGCCGCTTCAATTCCTCACGGGTTCGCTCGACCATCTGCGCATCAAGGCCTACTCCAGCCATGACTGTGAATCCGTAGGTTTCCTGGGAGCCGTCCCGGCGTGTGACGGTAGCCTCACACAAATCGACTGCGTGCTCTTCGCCTGTAAACGCGCGACGAATCGCGCTTTCAGGGTCCAGGGGCAGGCCAAGATTGCGCGCTAGCAGGTTTCCAGTACCTACCGGAATAATCCCCATTTTGATTCCTGTATCTGCGAGAACATGTGCGATGCGGCGGACTGTGCCATCGCCACCCGCGACGAGTACCACATCCACATCTTCAGTCAGCACGGTGGCGAACCCCGCGAGTGCCGTATCTTCTTTTGTAGTTGGCACCCAACGAATTTCGCGCCGGGGGTCAGCGTACAGCTCGACAAATCGTTCCAGGACCGATGACTGAATCTTCGTCGGGTTGTACACGACGATCGCGGTGCGTTGAAACTTGTCGTCTGCCATTACTTCTGCACCCCTACGCCAAAGAAGCGAAGCACTGCCTCGCTCGCGAAGCCGATGGGGAGAGCGGATGCCGGTGTGGTGCCTGGGCCGAGCCATTCGTGCTTGCCACCTTCGATTTTGTAGTGCACGAGACCTGCGTCGCACCCACTCCACTCAGCCTTCTCGACGCCGGGAAGCACTTCTGACCATTCTGGCTTCGGCGCCTCGTCGTCAGTGGCTTTGCAGTGGTTGCGCCGGGCTTCTCGTTCGACGTCTTGATACGCACCAGCGTAGTGAGTCTTGTGCCGGGTACCGCCCTGGTAGTCAATGACGTTATCGCTCGTACCGTGTATGTCGATGCGTTTGACGGGAATGGCTGAGCACCCTTCTAGCACCGAGTCGTATATCGCTGCTGACACGGTCGCCACCGCGGTGTAGTCTTGCGGCCGCTGGCAGCTCAAGAACTCTGCAAACCCACCGCCGTTTGAAAAGCCGACCGCGAACGTGCGTGCCGGTTGGGTATGGAACTCCTGCTGCAGCTGCTCACGGACTGCGTCCGCAAACTGAAGGTCCTGGCGGGCATTCGTGTTTGCGTACGGCGCTGGCGCCCACGCCTTATTCACGCCTTGCAGGTACGCCACCACGGCATCGGCGTTGTTAAGGCCTGTTGTGCGCTGCATCGATGCGGCAGTACTCGTGTAGCCATGGAATACCAGGATGAGTGGCAACCCTTCTCGCTGCTGTGCACCTTTCGGTAGCGAGAGAATGTAATCGCGCTGCAGACCACCTGCCGGAATCGTTCGTGATTCAACCGAGGCAGCGCTCCACGGTTCTACCTCCGAAACCGTATCTGCACGATTGCTGTTTTCTACTGTTCGCAGTGGGTTCGGCAACGCGTCCGAAGCTTCTGATTCGTCCGTGTCCTCGCTACAGCCCGCCATGACTGCACAGCCGAGCAGCACAGCGAGCAGCACCGTACGGACCGACCAGCGTCGGTTCATCGTGTTGGAAGTGTTCACTCGTGCATTCTCCTGACAGTCACAGGTTGATAGGTTAGTTGATTATGAAGCCAAGCGGAAAGCACCAGCCACTGTTTCGTAGTAGCGAGCACCGACTCGATTCATCGCGCGCATTCGCGGTCGGTGCGGATACATATGATGCGGTCAGGCCTTCGTACCCCTCTGAGGTGGTTGAGCTGCTCGGGAACCGTGGCATAACACGCAGGGTCCTTGATGTGGGCTCAGGTACAGGTATATTTGCTGCCCAACTACACGCGGCCGAGCACCGGGTTTCGTGCTGCGAACCCTCGAAAGACATGGTGAATACACTGCGCGCCCGACACCCAGAGCTTCCAGTATGGCGCGCAACCGCCGAGTGCACCGCATCAGCACCCAAGCTTTTCGACGCCATCACCTTCGCCCAAGCGTGGCACTGGGTCGACCCACACCTCGCTAGCGCAGAAGCTGCCCGAATCAGCAAAGATGACGGCGAACTTCTCTTATGCTGGAACACCCTCGAGGTGGAGCATCCGTGGGTACTACGTCTGGCAAAGATTATGCACTCTGGCGATGTGCTTACCAAAGGCTTCTACCCCACTGTCTTCGAGCCTTGGCACCTCAAGCGGGAACTACGAACAACGTGGATTCAACCGATCCGGACGGATCAGCTATTCACGCTCATGGCGACCCGTTCCTATTGGCTTCGCGCAAACCAGCGCACTCGGGACAAAATGACGAACAACCTCACCTGGTACCTGCATGAGCGCCTCGGATTCGATCCTGGCCAACTTATACCACTGCCGTACAGGACCGACGCGTTCCTGTACGGCCGTAGATAATGCTACTTGCGACGCCGCGGGTTACGTTCACGCACACGAACTGCGATCCGAATCGGCGTGCCGTGGTAGCCGAACTGCTCACGGAACTTTCGCTCCAAGTAGCGGCGGTAGCTGCCGTCTAGGAACCCCGTGGTAAACAGGACGATTGTCGGTGGGCGCGTGCCAACCATGGTGGCAAACAAGACCTTCGGCAACCGGTTGTTCTTCATCGGCGGTGGGTTTGCGGCAATCGCATCGCGCAGCCAGTTGTTCAGCTGTCCCGTGGTGATTCGACGATCCCAGTTCTCAAGTGCTTCCTCCATCGCCGGCTCAAGGCGGTGCAGCCCGCGCCCAGTGTCTGCCGAGATATTGAGTTTCGTCACCCACGGGAGGTGCCCGACCATCTCATCAAACTCGCGGTCGAAGTAGTAACGACGGTCCTCATCCATCAAGTCCCACTTGTTGAAGCAAATGACCATCGCCTTGCCTGCTTCAAGCACCATGGAGATCACTCGCTGGTCCTGCTCAGAAATCTCCTGGGAGGCGTCGATAAGCACGACGCACACCTCCGCTGCCTCGATGGTGCCTCGGGTACGAAGGCTGGCGTAGTACTCGTGCCCCTGCGCATTCTTGACTTTCTTCCGCAGCCCGGCAGTATCGATGAACTTCCACAGTTTGCCGTCGAGCTGGATCAGTTCATCAACAGGGTCAACAGTGGTACCTGCAACGTTGTCGACTACGGCGCGCTTCGATTTGGAAAGCTTGTTCAGCAAACTCGACTTGCCCACATTTGGGCGTCCAACCAGCGCAACTGCGCGTGGGCCATCTGTGATGGAGTCCTTCGCGCGCGGCTCATCCGGAAACAGTCGCAGAATCTCGTCGAGTACATCCGCGCCGCCGCGACCGTGCAATGCTGAGACTGGCCACGGGTCCCCGAGGCCGAGCGCGTACAGCTCAGCAACGTCGCCCCATTGCGACTCGGACTCAAACTTGTTCGCGACCAAAATGACTGGAACTTCGGAGCGCTGCAGGTTCCGGGCCATCGCTTCATCGGACATCGTGATGCCGGTATGAGAATCGACCACAAAAACGATCACGTCCGCAGTCTCCATCGCAGCTTCCGACTGGTGGGCGATCGCCGCATTGATGCCCTTTGCGTCCGGATCCCAGCCTCCAGTGTCCTGAACCCAGAATCGTCGACCTCCCCAGTCAGTGATGTAACTGATCCGGTCGCGCGTGACACCGGGATGGTCCTCCACCACAGCTTCACGACGACCAATAAACCGGTTTACCAGCGTTGACTTACCCACGTTCGGGCGGCCGACAATCGCTACCGTTGGCAGTGCTTCCTCTGTGTAGTCAGAGTTGACGATACCGAAGGCTTCCTCGACCGCGGCCCATTCTTCCTCCGTGTACTCCTCCGTAGAGTTCAGGTCACCGAAGTCGGCCTCGCCGAAGTCAGCTTCATTGAAGTCGGCCTCGTTAAAGTCCTGTGGAAAGGAATCTTCTGTGGTCACTTGCTGCTCCTTTCAATCACGTCGACGAGCGCCGCCAGAACTTGTTCTGGAGTCATCTCGGAGGTGTCGATTACTACAGCGTCATCGGCAGGTTTCAGTGGGCTAGTCTCTCGGGAGGAGTCGAGGGCGTCACGACGTTCCACGTCTGCTAGCACCTTTTCAAACTCTACTTTGCGGCCTGCTGCTGTGTCCTGGTCGAACCGGCGCTGTGCACGCACCTGGGCTGACGCCGTCATGTACACCTTGGCCGGTGCATCTGGCAAAACTACGGTGCCAATGTCCCTGCCCTCAACGATGGCGCGATGCGCCTCAGAGGCGAGGCGACGCTGCAGGGCCACCAAATTTTCACGGACCTCTGGGATCGCGGCAACAGCAGAAACTGCACTGGTAACTTCCGCCCCTCGGATCACGTTGGAGACGTCCCGGCCGCCCAAAATAACAGCCTTGTCATCGGGGTCGTCGGAAACCTCCATCGGCAGATCAGCAGTAGCAGCGATGACTGCACTAGTGTCTTCCGGATCCACGCCGGCGTCCAACACCGCCAACGTCGCAACTCGATACATCGCGCCCGTGTCGATGTACTTTGCGTCAAGCTTCTTGGCTAACGCTCGGCACATTGTCGACTTGCCAGTACCCGACGGCCCATCCACTGCGAGCAGCAGACCATTATCTGGCTGGTTACTCAACATCGTTTCCTCCATTTACATCCCCACCGCCTTGAACAGTGATGCCAACTCAGATGAGTTAAGTGCGCGCATCGATCCTGGCTTCATATCGCCGAGCTGCACCGTGTGCACTTTCGTTCGCACCAGACGCTGTACCGGGTAACCAGCTGCTTTCAGCATCCGACGGACAATGTGCTTGCGGCCTTCGTGTAGTTCGACGCGAACAATCGACTGACCATTGTGCACATCGACGATCTGCACGTAGTCTGCCTTCGCCACACCATCATCGAGCTCAATACCGTCGCGCAACTGCTTAGCATCAGCGGATTTAAACTCGCCGAGTACCGTGGCCAAGTACGTTTTTCGAACTTCGTAGCGCGGGTGCATGAGGCGGTTTGCAAGCTCGCCGTCGTTGGTAAGCAGCAAGAGCCCTTCAGTGTCGGCGTCGAGACGCCCGACATGGAACAGACGCTGACCTGCAGCGACTCTCTCAGCAACGAAGTCACCAACAGAGGCGCGATCATGCTCATCTTGCATGGTTGTGTGTACTCCGCGCGGCTTATTAAACGCGAAATACTCCAAGTCCTCATTCACATTGATGCGTGCACCGTCAACTCGAATCACGTCGACGTTCGGATTCACACGGGTGCCCTGGACGGTAACGATCTTCCCGTTGACCTCAACGCGCCCCTGATCAATCATAATCTCAGAGTGCCGTCGCGACGCGACGCCTGCTTGTGCGAGCACTTTTTGCAGACGGATCCCGTCGGTGTTCTTCTTGCGCTGCTTTGTTTCTTCGTCGTCCCACCAGTTGTCATCGAGTGGGTTCGGAGCCTCATTGGCAGCCTTGGCGCGCTTGTCACGCTTGACATGTTGTTTACGTGCCGGTTTCGCATACGAAGGATAGAACGGCTCGTTCTTTCCTTGTTCCGGTATGCCATCTCGGCGAGCGGGAGGATTCATCTTGAGTCCTTTTCTCTTTGCGAGTTATACAGTTCTTCGAACGACCGCAAGTGTAGCAGCCTTTACCATGCTTCCTCGATATCGTCGATCTCAGGCAACAATGGCGCCAGGTTCGGCAGTCGCTCAAGTGAATCTATGCCCAGCAACTCAAGAAAGAGCTCGGTAGTGACGTAGCGGTGCGCGCCGGTCGACTCGTCTGGATCAACCTCGGCAATGAGCCCTCGCAGCGTCAGCGTTTTCATCACACCATCAACGTTGACGCCGCGTACTCCGGAAACCTGCGTGCGTGTCACCGGCTGGCGATATGCAACCACCGCAAGTGTCTCCATTGCCGCGCGGCTCAGCTTCGTCTGTGCACCATCAAGCAGAAATGCCTCCACGGCGTCTGCGTATTCTGGGCGCGTGTACAGTCGCCACCCCTCAGCTGTCCGCCGAACGTCGATCCCGCTGCCGCGCAGTTCGCATTCCTCGGACCAGTCCTCAAGCTGCTTCTCGACGTCTCCAAGCTCCGCCCCCAGTGCCGACGCTAATGCATCTACCGTGACTGGATTGTCCGCGACCAGCAAAATCGATTCGATACGTGCGCGAAGCTGCGAAACCATTTGGGGAGCATTCATGGTCTGGCATTCTATCGCTATTCCCAGTTGCTTGACGCAACCACAGCAGGATCGACGTTGATTCCTGTCCAGGAAACCTCCAGGCTACCGAGGGCTTCTGGCTGCTCGGTCTCCACCGCGCGAGCCTTGTACAACTCCAACAACGCCAAGAAGCGCCCCACGAGTTCCATGGAGGAACTACAGTCCTTCGTGAGCACCTCAAATGCGACCCACTGCTCCGCACCAAGGAGATGCAGCGCGCTCAGTAGCTTCCCGGCCTGCTCGGGCACCGAAACGCTGACCGCGTGCAAGTGGTCCGTCCGCACTTCCTCCGGTGGGCGGGGCCGAAACACAGCAGCAGCCAACTCCGCAAAGGAATCAAGCGTGTGCCCCAGCTGCACAGGTGGAAGCAACGCAGCAAATCGGTCTTCGATTGAGACCGCACGCGGGTACCTCCGCTTCGCGTTGCGTTGCCAGGCCACGAACTCGTCAGCGACCTGCTGATACGCACGGTACTGGAGGAGACGCGCAAAGAGCAGGTCCCGGGCCTCCAGGAGCTCAAGATCTTCAATCTCTGTGTCTCCGTCGCGCGGGAGCAATCGTGCAGTCTTCAGATCCAGCAGAGTGGAAGCCACAAGAAGAAATTCAGTGACTTCGTCAAGTTGCGCTGCTGCACCTAGCGCACGTGTGTATGCAATAAACTCGTCGGTCACCTCGGCTAGTGCAACTTCGGTCACGTCCAGCTTCTTGGAGTGGATGAGGTGCAGGAGCAGATCAAACGGCCCCTCAAAGTTCTGGAGGGCCAACGTAAAACCGGTGATCTCGGGCTGGACTCCCGTGGTGGCGTCCTCAGACACGGTGCAACAAACTACTTATCAATGCGCTCGAGCAGCTCAAGCGCCAACTGCCGGTACTGCTCTGCGCCTTGGGAGTGCGGCGCCCAAGTAATGATCGGTTCACCGGCAACCGAGGTCTCCGGGAATCGAACCGTTCGGGTAATCACCGTGTCAAAAACTCGCTCGCCGAATACCTCAACGACTCGATCCATCACTTCTCGCGCGTGTGTAGTGCGGCGGTCGAACATCGTGACCAGGATGCCTACGATGTCAAGGTCGAAATTGATGCGGTCTCGCACCTTTTCCACTGTGTCAGTCAACAACGCAAGACCACGGAGCGAAAAGTACTCGCACTCCATCGGAATCATCACGCCCGCCGAGCACGCCAACGCATTGACGGTCAACAGGCCGAGCGAAGGGCCACAGTCGATGATGATGATGTCGTACTCGTTGCGCACAGGGCGGAGCGCACGGGCCAGTGTGTGCTCACGGCCGACTTCATTGACCAGTTGAATCTCCGCAGCAGAAAGGTCAATGTTCGCAGGGACAAGGTCCAGCCCCGGCATATTCGAGTGCCGAATGGCCGCGTGGATCGACGCAGTGTTGTCAAAAAGCAAGTCATACACGGTGACTTGCTCCTCATCATGGGACACTCCAAGACCGGCTGAGAGCGCACCCTGCGGGTCGAGGTCAACAAGCAGCACCTTGCGCCCTTGCTCTGCGAGACATGCACCCAGGTTGATTGTCGACGTCGTTTTGCCGACGCCACCCTTCTGATTCACCATCGATAGGATGGTCGCCGGGCCGTGGTGCTCGAGCGGTTCAGGCTGAGGGAACTCGCGGAATGGACGTCCCGTGAGAAACTTCTTTTCTTCAGCAGCGTCAAACAATGCGTTGCCTGCCATTGTCATCCCTTCCGTCCAATGCGCGTCACGTGTAAGCCCTTGACGCAATCATCTTACAATGCCATACCTAGTTATGTGCCTGTCGCCTCTTTCGAATCAGGAACACGATGAGCAGCAAGGCCACCAGTGCCGCAATTCCTGCGATGCCCAGGGCAAGAAGGCCGTCATTCGCCCTCGATTCGTCAAGTGTTTCCGCTTGACTGTCGCCTCCCTGGGTATTTCCATCCTTTGGTGCAGCAGTCGGAGCGTTCTTTGACGTTATCACCGCGATGAACTCCGCCGCCGATCCATCCCGGACAACCTCCATGATGAAGGGGTTATCCGGCGTCTGTCCCTCCGGGTACGTTAATGTCAGCGTGCGCGACGCTACGTCCACGTCACGCTTCACGCCTTCAATGATATTGCCGTCCACGTCTACATAACGAAGTGTGGCGCCTTCCCTATCGGTCTTAGCGTACTTCATCAGCTGTCCGGCCTTACTCAATGGCACCTTCACCACGATGCTGTTGTCCTCAATGACGCCCTCGAACTCCAAGCGCTTCGCGTTCGTGGTATTCACCTCCTTGGCTGGGACACGGTGGGCCTGTGGCGCAGCAGGCGCGTCGTGCACACGTTGATCTGAGCCTGAACCAGTCTCGGATCCGTGTCCTTCCCTGTTTGAGTCATCAACGCTATCGCCATGTGGCTTGCCAGCACCATCATTGTTTTCAGGCTCCGCAGCGCTCTCAGGTGGAGCATCAACGGTCTCACCACCGCCCACTGCGACGAGATTCACGGTCGCCGAGTATCCCCCAGCGGAGACCGGAACGCTCACCGTTGCACCTGGAGTATCAGGAGCAGTCACGGACACAGAAGTGCCAGATGATACAACGGTCCAGCCACCCGAACTGTAATTGAGGCTCAGCGGAACACCGGTGTCGACAGTCGTAGTCTGCCCGGCCTGCACGTGGATCTCGGAAGGGATGGCCTGCTGGATCGCGGCAGGATCAAGCCCCTCCGGCAACTGCGCATACGCGTTCATATCAACTCCCGAGGTGCTCAGCCCGAAAGCGCATGTAGCAGCAGCGACAGTTGCGAGAACGTGGGGTCGTCGAAAAGCCATGTGGCAAGAATCCTTCCGGTCGTGCATCAGAACATGTCAACCCTACATACCTATGCACGAGGGTGCGTAGCGTGCCAGACTTCCCGAAGGCTTTCCGCAGTAACGTGTGTGTAAATTTGGGTAGTCGTCACAGATGCGTGCCCAAGCAGTTCTTGCACTACTCGTACATCGGCGCCGCCGTCGAGCATGTGTGTTGCAAAAGAATGCCGCAACGTGTGAGGAGAAACATGCTTGGTGATCCCGGCTCGCTCAGCGGCCCGTCTGATGACCGTCCAAGCACTTTGCCGAGACAAGCTGCCGCCGCGTGCGTTCAGAAATAGCGAATGAGAGCGCCCTTTGGCCAGCGCTGGGCGTCCGCGCACCAGATATTTTTCGACGGCCTCCTTCGCCATCGACCCCACCGGCACGATGCGCTGCTTATTGCCCTTGCCTGTCAGTGTCAGTACCGCGTGCTGTTCGCCTTCGAGCGCCATGAAGTCATCGACGTAGAGCGCCAGTACTTCCGACACACGCGCCCCCGTGGCGTAGAGCAACTCCAGTAACGCTTTGTCTCGTAACCCAATCGGCTCCTCCGTGGGGCACGAGTCCAGCATCTTGCCGACCTCTTCGATACTTAGCGTATCGGGCAGCTTCTTACCAGGCGAAGGTGGAGCTACTTGGGCTGATTCATCACCTGCAAGTACGCCCTCAAGCACCCCAAACTTGTGTAGTCCGCGGGCAACCACAAGTGCGCGCGCAGCCGAAGATGCCGCCAACGGCGCAGCCCCATCAACTCCACGCCGTAGGTCCGCCAGGTACGCCTCGATGTCTGCAGCGGTCACCTCAGACAAGTTGGCTTTGCCGTTGGCATGCAGCCACGAGGCATACCGTCTAAGATCCCGACGATAGTTGCTCAATGTGTTTGCTGAAAGACCTCGTTCAACTGCAAGGTGCTCGAGCCAACGCCTAACAAGCTCATTGACGTCCAACTAGATCCTCTTCATATCGGGCGTGACGCCTTGCGCTGTGCGTCGCTCTGCTAGCGATCTTGGCCGCAGGTCAAAGGGCTCGGTTACATCACGCGGCTCTACCTCGCCTTCTAGCACTCGCGCCGCTGCCATCACTCCGGCAATCGCAATCGAGTTCACGATGTCACCGCGAAACACCATCGATTGTGCCTCTTCAATTGGCACCCATTCCAGCACCATATCGGCTTCTTCGAACTCGGCTTCACCACGAGGGGCCTCACGGAGATCCGAAGCCAGGTACACACGCACCGCTTCTTCTGCGAAACCCGGGGACGTCACCAGATCCAGCAACAATGCCCACTTCTCAGCAGCCAAACCAGCTTCCTCGGCCAACTCACGCTGGGCGCACACAAGCGCGTCTTCCTCGCTGACGTCGAGAAGTCCAGCAGGAAGTTCCCACAACCGGCGCCGAACGCTGTGCCGGTACTGGCGGACCATCGCAATCCTTCGTTTGGAATCGACGGCCACCACTGCAACCGCACCGAAGTGCTCTACGATCTCGCGTGCCGCGGAAGCGCCCCCCGGCATCGAAACAATATCTTTGCGCACCGCGATAATCGGTGCATCCAGCAGCAGCTCCGACTGTTGAACTTCAAACTCGTGCATCATTCGACCGCCAATTCTTCCGCAAGCGAAAGCACCGCCGACACCCTGCCTGCTTCCGTATCAACAAACCCACCGTCTTCATCTGGCGCCGCATACACTGCCGCAGCTAAGTCATTGAGCTCCGCGGTCATGTCTGTCAACAGTTGTGTCCCGAAAGAACGCTCCCCGCCGGTATCACCGGCGCCGATCACAACAATCGCATCAGCAGGCGCTGAAACATCTGTGTCGTCTATAAAACCGCCTCCATGCAGCGCCTCTATAACGAAATTACGATCAGATTCCGGAGCCACCGGTTCACCAGTCGCTGGATCCTTGAGCAGAACGCTCCCCAGCGACTGGCCAGCATGTGTGCCAGGCGCGCGTCGATCAACGGAAAGCTGCGCTCCTGCCGGCAGGGTGTTCGCGATGATCGTACTCAATGCATCAGCCGACTCCTGCTGGGTAAACTTCTCGCCCAACGTAATCTGGCCCGCTTCTGATGCCCCTGCGGTGCGAAGCAGCCACGTTACAGCATCGACATCTTCCGCTGACGCATCGTGCGTGCGAAGCACCATCACTGACTTACCATCCAGCGTGTTCGCAACAAGCTCGGCCGAATGCTGAGCTATCACTGCATCAGAAAACTCAAATTTTGTCCCCTGCGAGGCGTCAGCCGACTGTTGCGACTCGCCTAACTGCGACGACGCTGAAAAATCAAGCGTGCCCATTGCTGGCGCAATCACCAGCATTCCTGCTGCGACACCAAGTGCAATGCCCCAGCCCAGACCTGCTGCAACATAACCTGCCGAACTACTTCCTGAAGACATCAAAACCACCTACTCCCTATTAGCTCCACAGACTCTGCAGCTGTGTAACTATCGTGTTCCACGTATCCGCCAGGTTCGTGCTAAACGGCCCACTCCCGCCAAGCCCGACGATGAGTACAATCGTCGCCGCAGCAACAAGCAATCCCAAAATTGCCCATGCCCAGGCGACTCCCCGACCAGTCGTCAGATTGTACAAATCAGCTATCACTGTGGAATCCACCAGTTTTTGACCCGCTTTCAAACGAGTGAGCAGTGCTGCCGGCGAGCTTTCATCTGATTCGGTAAAGATACGGTCCAGGTTCACGGGCTGCTCAACCATCACGATCATTTCTGCATCGTGGAACACGCTCAGTAACACCGCCAGGTCTGTTGCAGATTCGGTCGCGGCGGGAAACGTCATCGCACCTACTCCAAGATCCTGGATGCGCTCCAGACCAGGCGCGTAGCCGTCGGGGTCCGCTGGCAAAATCACCCGCGCGTCGCTTCGCAAATTTTCTTCAGCCACGTCGCCCGGGTCGCCCACGATAAAGTCGGGCGCGTACCCCATCTCCGCCAAGGTATTCGTCGCCTTGCCTACGCCAATCAGCACAGGTGTGAACTCACGGATGAAATTGCGCAACGATTCGATACGCTCTCGGAGATCTGGGCACGGGCTCGCGATAATAACTTTTCGGTCCGCAATCACGTCACCTAACTCAGGCGCGCCAACACCATCGATAAGCAGCGGCGATTCGGAGTGAATAAATTCGATCGTGTTTCCGAAGTACGCCTCCATGTGATCTACGAGGTGACGCTGTGCTTCAATAAACGTCGCGTCAACATCAGCGCGCACCACTGGTGAAGCAGAACCGACTTCCTTGCGCCCAACCTTGATCTCACCCGAAGCCGTTACGGATGTCTTCTTGCCATCGCGTATCGACGCCCGCATCTCCGCACCGGCAGCTTCAAACAGTGGAATGCCGGCGTCGAGAAGCAAGTGCGGGCCGTAATTAGGCACAGCCCCAGTGCTAAATCGTGCAATATTGACAACCGCCGCCGGTGCCGCGTTGATCAACATCTCAGCTTCCCTACGGCTGATATCTGGAGCATCAACGAAGGCAATATCCCCAGAACGAAGACGGCCGCGCCCCTTGCCTTGCGGCGTGCAATCACGCAGCGGTCCCTGCAACGGCGCGCTAGTCGATTCAGAAGTTGCAGAAGTTTCAGTCATATGTTGAATTCTGCCTGCATCGCACGCCAAGTACTGCTAGGCGCGCGGGCTATCGACGAAACTCTTTTGTTTCGCGCTGTGCCTGCTCCAGTAGCTCCGCCGCGTGCGCCTTTCCTGTTTCCGAGTTCGCCATCCCAGCCATCATGCGAGCTAGTTCCTCCACGCGCTCGGCATCGTCAAGCACAAGCACTCCTGATGTCACGGTTTCATCGCCAACGTTCTTCGCAACGTGTAAGTGTCTGTCCGCGTAAGCCGCAACCTGTGGCAGGTGCGTCACCACAATTACCTGATTGTTTACTGCGAGCCGTGCAAGGCGACGCCCTATCTCCACCGCGGCCTGACCACCGACACCAGCATCAACCTCATCAAAGACGAATGTCGCACCGTGCGTTGACCCGGCAAGGATCACTTCAATCGCGAGCATGACGCGTGAAAGCTCACCTCCTGACGCGCTGGTTGCCAATGGCTTTGGCTCTGACGCAGCGTTAGGCGACAGACAAATCTCGACAGCATCAGCGCCATCACGGCCGTAGTCTGCCCCCTCAACGCGGACGCTCAGCACAGCCTTAGGCATCGCCAGCCCATGCAACTCCTGTGTCACCGCCTCAGAGAACCGTCGTGCAGCATCGCGACGAATGCCCGTCAACTCCTCAGCGTGCTGCTTCATCTCGGTCGCAGCGTCATCAACCCGCAGTTGAAGCTCCGCGAGGGCCTCATCCGACGTATCAATTGACGCCAACCGTTGCTGCGCCTCGTCCCTCCAACGCAGCACACCATCAATGTCCGACGCGTACTTTCGGGTCAGCACTTTTAACGACTGTTGCCTCTGAAGCATGTTCTCGAGCGCATGCGGATCCGCATCCAACGAAAACAAATACGTTCCAAGTTCCGAAGAAACATCCGAAAGCACAGTGGCGGCTTCTTCTAGTCGACGCCCCAGCTCCTGCAGCTGCGTATCAGTGGATGCACCAAGTGCACTCGCAGCCTGCCCTACCAAATCTGAAGCGGCGGACGCCTCGTCATACTCACCAACCGCCTCAGCGCCATCGATTGCAACCATCGCCTCTTGAACCGCGGAGCGCAATCCATCAACATCTTGCAGGCGCTGAATCGCAGAGACGAGCTCAGCGTCTTCACCTGGCTCGGGTGCGACCTCGTCGATCTCGTTGACAGCAAACAGGAGACGGTCCTGTTCCATCGCTAATTCTCGACGCCGGTTTGTCCGCTCCTCTAAATCTCTCTTCGCACCGCGCCAGCGCTTCCACGCTTCCTGATACGCACGGAGAACCTTTGAAGCAGCAGGATCGAAGCGGTCCAACGCATGTAGTTGCTGTTCTGGCGACATCAAACGTAGCTGATCGTTCTGGCCATGAATCGTAAGCAGGTGCGAGGAGACTTCGTTGAGTGTCGCAGCCGGTACCGCCCGGCCACCAAAGTGCGCCTTCGACCTGCCTGTCGCTTTTACGGAACGGACTACGACGTACTCACCATTTTCATCGAGGACCGCGCCAGCGTTCTCCGCGATCTTCGCAATAGCCTCGCGACTGTCCTCGTGGATTCCTGTTACCGCAAACGCGCCCTCCACCACCGCTTCCGGCGCTCCCGTCCGAACACGAGAAGCATCAGCTCGACCACCAGTCAACAGCCGCAAACCCGTGACCACCATCGTCTTACCGGCGCCAGTTTCACCCGTAAGGACTGTCAAACCTTCCGAGAGCTCCGCGCTAGCGTGAGGGATCACACCGAGGTTCCTGATAGCAATTTCCGACAGCACGCCGATCTACCTCTCTTTGTCTGGGCCACGCCACCCAGATACCGGAAGCTGAAACTTCTCCACCAGGCGGTCGGTAAACGGACGCTCATCAAGCCGAACCCAGCGCACCGGGCGGCGACCACGCGTCACTTCGACCCGTGCACCTGGCGGCATCATAATCCTTCGAACCCCATCCATCACGACAACAGCGGAGCTGGTCGTCGAAAAGGACTCAACCGCTACCGTCGACAACGGTGAAACAACCATTGGCTTCGCGAAGAGGGCGTGCGCATTATTCGGAACCACCAAGATGGCATCGAGCTCAGGCCACATCACCGGACCACCGGCCGAAAAAGCATACGCGGTTGATCCAGTAGGCGTAGATACCAGCACACCATCACAACCGAACGAAGATACCGGCCTGTAATCAATCTCCAGAAACGCATCAAGCACTCTTGTACGATCCGAGTTCTCAATGCTGCATTCATTCAGCGCCCAACTTTCGCCAAGCACTTCACCCGTCGCATCCAAAACCCGCACGTCAAGTGTCATGCGGTCTTCAACCCGATATGAGCGCGCTATCACCGAGGACAGCACATCTTCCAGGCTTTCCGCTTCGGACTCTGCCAAGAATCCCACATGGCCGAGATTCACCCCGAGCACTGGAATGTCCTGAAGGTGCGCAAAGTTTGCTGCGCGTAAAAACGTTCCATCGCCTCCAAGCACAAATACAAGCTCGCAGCCTCGGCCAGCCTCGGCCCCTGGGCTTACGTGCTCCAGCTTCTGCAATACTGGATCCTCTTCAGCGGGACTTGATTCCCCCGCAGAAAGCAACTGCACCTCAATGCCAGCCTGCTGCAGCATCCGGGCAGAATTCGCTGCAGCCTCAATATTGTCGGGCCTGTAAAAATGGGGCACCAACAAAATGCGTCGCCGATCATCTACAGACATGTCTACGCTGGCCCTTCCTGCACCGCCTGTGCTGCCATCTCTTCGACGGCCTCGACAGATTGTTCCTGCGCATTTGCTGTCTTACGCAGCCACAGAAAGTATTCTACGTTACCACTCGGACCTGGCAACGGAGATGCAACCATTGATTTCACCTCAAGCCCCAGCGACTGTGCGAACAATGCGACATCTACCACTGCTTCTCGACGCAGCTCTGCCGAACGAACGACACCCCCGTGACCAACGCGGTCTTTACCAACCTCAAACTGTGGTTTCACCATCGGCAGGAGGTCCGCCTCGTCCTCAAGCGCTGCTACCAGCGCAGGAAGCACAAGCTTCAAAGAGATAAACGATAAATCACCCACCATGCAATTGGCCGACTCGCTCAGCATGTCGGCAGTCAACGACCGTATATTCACACGGTCCATCACCGTCACACGCGGATCGTTCTGCAGGCGCCAAAGTAACTGCCCGTAACCGACATCTACCGCAAAGACCCGGCGGACACCTCTTCGTAGCAAAACGTCAGTGAATCCCCCCGTTGACGCTCCCGCGTCAATCACCGTCCTATCCTTGACCGTAAACCCAAGCTTTTCGAAGTGCTCTAGTGCCCCCAGAAGTTTGTGCGCGCCACGGGAAGCCCAGTCATCGGTGTTATCAACATCGACCTTGATGGAAACATCGGGTTCGACAACTGTAGCTGGCTTTTTTGCAGGAAACCCTCCGACCTCAACGCGTCCTTCAATAATCCATGTCCGGGCCTGCTCCCGTGAACGAGCGATCTTTCGTCGAACAAGTTCTGCGTCAAGGCGTCGCCGACCAGGTGCCACCCGTACTCCTCTCCTACGGCGATGCTCAGTCTTTTAGCGCTTCTGCTAAAACGTCATGAGCCTCAGCCAACTGTTCAAGTTCATCCCTTATCGTAGACGGCACCCGCGCCAGCACACTATCTACCTTCGAACGCAATTCTTCCGGTGAAATGCCGACTCGCCTTGGATCGTGGGGTTTCGGGGCGTGCCCTACCACCACGACTCCACAGCCTTCTGCGCCCACTGCGATACCGGCTCAACCACTCGTACTTCGGCCTCTGCAGACCACGCAACAGCCAGAGCCGTTCGCAAGGCCTCCGTAGGCGAAGAAGATGCAGCACCACCGTTAAGCAGGAGCGTATCTCCTTGCAGCTTCGCCACGAAACCGCCCTGTGCTCCCGGCCGCAAGCTCTCCGCATCTGCCAAGAGGCTACGCAAGTCATCACCAATATATGTCGGGCGCTCCACCGGCTTAGCCGCCAACAAAGCATAAGGACCAGACACACCTGTAAGTACCTGCAACGTATCCATCCCCGCACGATTTCCACCGGCAATATCGGTATCTAAACGGTCACCGACCGCCAACGCTCGCGTAGCACCCGACAGCTTCACAGCCTGATGGAACATAGCCGGTTCCGGCTTTCCGGCCGCCTCTGGGACAACGCCGGTTGCCGACGTCACCGCCGCCACCATCGAGCCATTCCCGACCATAAGCCCCCGCTCCATCGGCAAGGAAGTATCAAGGTTTGAAGCCAAGTAGACCGCCCCGTTGCGAATCGCCAACGCTGCTTCAGACAGCTCACGCCACCCAGTTTCCGGGCAGTGCCCTTGTAGCACCGCAACTGGTGCGTCGTCAGCACTAGAGACTACGCGATAACCGGCCCCAGAAACCAAGTCTTTGAACGACTGCGCACCAAGAACAAGGATGGGATCATCCTCTTTCAACAGGGGTCGCGCTAGCTCCAAAGCTGCCTCTGCTGAGGTAATAATCTCCTCACTCGAGCACTCTAGCCCAATATCACCAAGCATTTCGGCGACGAGGGCCGAAGGCCGGGATGCATTATTCGTGATGTAGAAAGGTGTCACACCACATTCGATGATGCTGGAAACCGCATTGTCTAACGCGCGGCCGCCCTCCCAAACCGTGCCGTCTAAGTCAAAGAGCAACACGTCATATTGATGAGCAAGAGAACCCAAAGCCACTACTCCGTCTCTTCCAAACGCTGCTTCGCATCCGTCAACATCTCCGGATCCAACTCAATAACATGCTTGAACCAGTCAGCAGCTTCAGCCTTTCGGCCAGCAGCCAGCAATGCGTCGGCGTAGGCGTAAGACAAACGCATTGCAGAGACGTCCCGCTCGTCCTTGTTCGGACGTACACGTTCCAAAGTCGCAATCGCAGAATCAACCTGGCCCAGATCGCGACGCGCACCAGAAAGAACGATGGCAAGCTCAATACGTCCCTCACGATCGAGGTCTCGCGCCTCAGGACTCCGACCAAGCTCCAACGCCTTCTCGGGACGACCAAGTCCGCGTTCAGCATCAGCCATCACAGCCAAAAGCCCAGGGCCGCCACTCATGCGCCGGGCAGCTCGCAGCTCAGAAAGTGCCTCTTTCCACTCACCTGCGTGGTAAGCGATTACACCATTCGTTTCACGAACAACCCCAACACGTCCGGCACGATTCTTTGCTGCCCTAGCATGACGCAAAGCAAGCGCCGGGTCGTCGTCGAGCAGATCTGCAGCCATAATCATGTGCTTCGCGACGCGAGTTGCGTTGTCATGTGACAACACCTTCAAATCTTGCAGCACGGACGGGTCGAGAACACTGATGTCAAGGTCGGAAGGCAGGTCGGGTTCAGAAAGCTTTTGAGCCATCCTATCCTCGCGGTAGCCCTGCCGACGAGGCTGCGAGCGATTGTGACGATTGTTGAATTTGCGTTCTTCATCGCCGCCAGGACGAGCGCTTCTGCTCCTACCACGGCCGTCACCGCTGCGATCATTGCGACGATCCCTACTGTCGTCGCGCCGACCTTTCCGGCCCCCATTGCCTGGCCGCCCGTTCCGCCCCTTGGAGGAAGAAGAACCGTGGTTGCGACGTGGTCTCTCGTTAGAGCGATCGGACATGAAACACCTTTCTATTGGAACAAGTCATTATAAACAGGAATGTCCGAAAATAAGAACTTATTGTGCACCTGTTGAAACAAATTCCCAATCATCCGGTCAGTCAGAGTTGCACCTCTGAGTCTACAAACAAGGAGCGCTGGCGTCATCAGACTTCGTAAAGACGGCCCTCGTTGTTTGTTGTGGGTGCACAAAAAAAGAGTGTGGTGGGTACCACCACCCCCAACAACGGGAATAATGGAACCCACCACACACAAGAAAATGAAGTTATAGGCCGGCGGTAACCTACTCTCCCACACCCTCCCAGGTGCAGTACCATCAG
>NZ_JAGPYT010000020.1:0-10687 GCF_024453995.1 Corynebacterium sp. CCUG 51687
CACTGTCCCGCCGTAGGCCCAGGCAGGACCTGGAATCCATATCCAAAAAAGCACACATTTTGTCGCTTAACCCGGTTGTTGCTAGTTCCCTTTCCAACCTGTTCGGTGATGGTCTTGTTAGGCCACCGACCCTTTGCAGCGTTAGATACGAACTTGCCGGTCTTTGCAGACCGATTAACGGTACGTCGAGACATTCTCGATTTCCTCCTTCAGAGTTTGATGAAAGTGAGTGCGTTTCAATCGCTTTATTTAGTAAGTGCTCGTTGTGTATCGGCGAGGTAGATAAGGTCGTTGTTGCGTACCAATCCACGATGCGCCCGAACGCGATTCCACCCCGAAAGTGCACCCGTAATCGCCCCCACCGAAGTAGCGACTGCCGCGGCCAGCGGCTCTGAGAAATCGGGTATACCTGCGCTGACTGCAAGGTCAACGACCCGCTCAATATCTTTCAGCTGAACGCCAGGAATGGCGCCAGCGGTTTGGGCCACGACGAACGTCACGCCGGGAACTGCAGCTCTAACCAGGCCAGATTTGACCGCATTCCACGAACGCGAAAGCGAGGTATCGTCGAGCGCCTCAATCACCTTACGTACGCGAGGCTCCACATAGTCGTGCCAAAGGTCTTCAAGTGCGTCATCATCAACGCACGAACCATTGCTGTCCGAACTCAACATCGATTCCAGTTCCACTACCGCAACCCTGTATTCGTCAAGGGGAGATTGAATAATTTTCCGCGCTTCCAGAACTTCTTCAATACTCGCACTCGGAAACGCTGGTAGAAAAGAAATCATTGCGGTTCCGGTTCTTGTCCGACGGATACCCAGCTGATGGCGTCTCTCTATCTGTAGGAGTCGCTCTCTCTCGGCCGCAAATGCTAGATCTCCCATGAGCGAATCGAACATAATCGCACCACCAGACACACCAACTTGTCCGTGGATGACTTCGAGCATCTTTTCTTCGTCGAGTTCATCTGGTCTGGTGATGATGTCACCAACCCAATCAGTGTGAATAGTTAACGCACCTGCTGAAACTGCACAATCAAGCTGTGCGCCGCCATGGTCCTTCCACATCCTCTCATTCTGTTCTAAGAGGCGATCAGCGTCCTGTCGAAGAAATTTGTGGTACTTCTTTGCTGCTCGTCGCTGCTTGCGATTACCTCTCCGGCTCGCACTTACGAAGTCTTTTAGCCACTCCCGTTTCGTGATGCCGATGTTGTCGAGAATCATCTCTCGATTATTCTCTTCTGCCCAGAGCATAAACTCAGCAAATTCGAGTGGGCACAGATTGGCTGCATTGGCATACCACTGCAGCTCGCCAGCTGTCATCGAGTACAGATGAACATGATCACTGTATAACAGCGCACTCGCAGTAAGCGCCACATCTTCCGTAATACATCCCGGTCCGAGGAGGTACGCCTCCTGTGGCCCGGAAAGAATTGTGACCTCACTACGTTTCGCTGCTTCGAGTTTTCCTTTCATTGGTTGGTACCCCTCATGTCAGTAACGTCACTACCCTCTCGGGTGGGGTAGCCTTGGAGTTCGTCACGCGACCTTTCATTGAGGATCTCTGTCTGCTTAGCGGAATTCGGACACCCATACGTTGTCGCGTGACTTACTCCATCTAACTCTACTCTCTTTCTGCGTAGCGACTTTTTCGATAGTGAATCTGATACATTGGAACTGACCAACAAACGTTGGCTCCCAAAGCGCTGGCCCAAGTATAAAAACCCTCCTGGACATTAGAGGCGTGGGTTAGCACAATTTTTCGAAAGGATCCCTTTATGTTGAATCTAGAAGAGCTTCTCGCAGCATGTACACCTGGTGGACCTTCAGTTTGGTCTTCCGTGACGGAGCTCTCTGCAGCAGCTGGGCCACACGCCTCCATTACGCCGGCAAAGTACAAGCAGGGCAACTCGCCCTGCTTCGCATTCGAAACCAGGTACATCGACAAAAAACCGAATGAGGTTGTGATTATTGACGGCATCGCGTCGTCAACTAACCGTGGCGAAAAGGCCATCAGCAACTCCATCCTTGACGGAGACCCACTGATTTCCCGTATTCCGCGCATTGCCCTGTCTTATGGCGATGAGACCCTCACCGATATTGACCTGCCACACCGTTTTGCTGACGGCCACATCCGCGCCGGAAGCTACGAAGGGAAACCCGTCACGCAGGCCGACTGGTTCCGAGAGATTCGAAACTCGAAACCACGTAACTACCGTGCACTCCTCAACACTGCACCGATAGCTATCCTGTGCGGTGGTTGGGACTCTGTCCGACCAGAAGACCAAGTTCGAATCCGTCGATCGATTACCGGAGAGACCATTGGTGTGCTGGCAGATCAGAGTCGGCCAGGATCCGAACAGCAGGGAGCGCGCAGTGGCGCACGTGTTGACCCAGTAGGTGCATCGGTACAACTGGATGCAGCAGCCTTCAAGAAGATCATTGACAACCAGGCAGACGAGCTCTCGGAGAAAAAAGTCAAAGATACTCAGGACAAATTGAAGAAGGCCAAGAAAGGTGAGACGCTCTCAGGCTCCGCAGTCGGCGTCGGTGCACTGCCACCAAAGCTAGATCCGCTCGGAGGAGTGTCCTGCTCCCGCGTGATTCGCTCCTGGGTACTCAGCTTCACGGCATTGCGCCAGATCAGCTTCGGTGGCACCCCTGAAGAAAACGTTGCTGGTCGTGCACTCATCGCGGCCCTCGGCTTCGCGCTTATCGCCCGTGCAGAGCAAGAACTGTACTACCGCTCCAACTGTGATCTCGTTGAGGTTGCAGCGCCCGTCGTCAAGCTTGACCTGCGTTACGGCGAGAAAAAAGAGCTACCACCGCTCTCCATTGAGGCTGCTGACGCGCTACTCAAGGAGGCACTCGACCACGCTGAGGCCCTTGGAGTCGCTGACTGGCATGGTCAGATCCGCGAAGTGGTAGGCAACCCAGACATCTACGCCGGCGCGGCCGAACCAAGCGAAAAGGATGAGTAATCATGGCCCAATTGACGTTGAAAGCGTCGCTTCCTTTGGGCACCTACTACGGGCATCGGAGTGACGGGTCCGTCGAAAATTCGCCGTCACCCCTACGTCTACATGCTGCGCTTCTCGCTGCTGCTGGTCAGGGGCCTACGTCCGAGGATGGCCAGCCGTCCGATGCGTCGCTCAAAGCACTGCGATGGCTTGAAAAACACCCACCAAACGGGCTGTATCAGCCCGAGACATTGCTGCTCAATGGTGGTCCCCACCGGATTGGGTATAGGGATGTAGGAACATTCGACGCTACGAAGAACTCGATTCGTAAAAAGGTGGAAGCACGCCCGATTTCTGACGGCGTCGCTGTCCGTGACTACTACGGTTTCATGTGGCACGACGTGCCAGAGGATGTTGCTGAAACGCTCACAGCCCTTGCTGAGGATGTGCCGTACCTCGGCGAGAGCCACAGCGTAGTCACGATTAGCACCGAGCGCTTTGAACCGAACCTGCTGCTTTCCCCGACGGCGAACTGCTTCACGCGCGAGGCTCACTCGCGCGCTGTTCCAGCCGAAGGCCGAACTGATGCGTTGATCGCTGCGTTTAACGCGCGGTTTAAAGCGAAGCCACCATCACTGAGCCGTGACAAGTTCTCAAAAGGTCAGAAACCAACGAGTGAAAAGCCGTCAGAGGCTTCCATCGGTGAGACCTGGTACGAGCCCGTCGAAGGCGAGCCAGAAACAGCGCCGTGGGCGACGGCCTATTTGTTCAATCTCGATCGAGAAGTCGACAAACGCGACCGCGTCGCATTGTGTCTCAGCATGCATAAGGCACTGATTTCGCGAATTGGTTTCGGCGCTGCACCTCTGATTACCGGGAAATACAACAAAGGTGTGTTGCCTCCGGCAAACCGGCTTTCCATCCAGTACATCCCGACAGAGCTTGCCCAACTGCTTGGAGAAAACGGCCCTCTACTGGTGCTTTTTGTACCCAACGGTGCTTCGCCGGAAGAACTGCAGCAAGTACAGGAAGCTGTACATATCCAGCACCTATGGTCGAGTCGCTTGGGGAAAATCGGTGTTTCCTTTGCAAACACCACCAGATCTGGAACCCGGTTCTGGCCGGCACCCGCATCTGGCAAGCACCGTCTCTGGGCGACCGAGATGCCCATCGTGCCTGAGATGCGACGAATCCGCGATAAGGACTCAGAATGGAGTCTCGCGGATTCAGCACTGGTCTCGGCGGGATTCGTATGGCGCGACAAGTTCGACATAGAAGGAAAGGGCCCGAAGCGGTACATCTCTCTTCGTGACCAGGTGGCGCAACACAAGGTCATTGTGGCCAAGACTCAACTCGTCACTCGCTCCGTGCGCAAATTCGCGCACCATTCGCCGGAGGGCGTGCCCGTACAGCCGTACGATGCGGTTCTCGATTTAGGGCCGCTGCACCATCCGCAGGCGGCGATGATGCTCGGCCAGTCACGTCACCTTGGTGGGGGACTGCTGTATCCCTTAGACATCGAGCTTCCCGTTCCGGAACAGACAGAGGAGTCATGATGGAACCAATACAGTTACATGATTTCGACGAGTTTTTTGCCGCAATGAATGGCGGACACAAACCATTCAGTTGGCAATGCGCACTCGTCAGTCACGTCGTGCAACACGGAGTGTGGCCAGATCAAATCGTCGCCCCAACAGGCGCCGGTAAGTCTTCGGTCGTCGATGTTCACATTTTCCTCAACGCGTTGAGTGCGTGTGGGAATGCGCCCAGGATTCCACGTCGACTACATACCGTTGTCAACCGGCGCGGCCTGGTGGACAACCAGTACCAACGAGCACTCTCTATCCAAGCAAATCTCATTGAGGCGCTGCGAAACCCTGATTCAGCATCAGATGTAGTGCTTCGGGTCGCATCTGCGCTTCAGAAACTCAGCGGCAACCCGCAAGGACAACCGTTTGTTGCATCAGTGCTTCGTGGTGGTCTGACCTCACGTTCACTGCCGGTCAGCGACTTTTCAAGCTGCGCAGTCATTGCCTCAACGCCGGATATGTGGGGGTCACGCGCGCTCTTCCAGGGCTACGGCTCAACGCTGTATGCCCGTCCACGTGAAACTGCGCTCATGACGATGGACTCCGTTGTGGTGCTCGATGAGGCACACCTCAATAGGCAGCTGCTGGTAACGGCGCGGCGTATTCGAGATATCCAACAAGCGGGAGCCAAAACGGGTATTCCGGAACTCCAGGTAGTCGAGACGACGGCGACGCCGTCTACGCACAGTACCGAGTACTCCTCCATCGGGGTAGACCCCAATGACCTCGAGTTTCCTCGCGACGACGCTCTCCATCAGCGCCTCCACGCCACAAAGCGCATCACCCATGAGCAGCTTCCGCAGTGGAACGGCAAAATGGGAAACCGAGCCGTCATCGATGGCGCAGTAGAACGCATCGAGCATTGGATCAACAACGAAGCCCGGACGGGAACCATTGGTTGCATCATGAACCACGTGGACACAGCAATCAAGATCTCCGCTGCGTTAAAGAAAGCAAAGGTTCGTGCAGTACTTTTAGTCGGTCGTTTGCGACCGCATGACCTGGAAGGCATCGAGAAGAAATACCCGGGGATCTTCACACCAAAGGGTCACCCTGACGTTGATGTTGTCGTAGCAACGCAGACGCTCGAGGTAGGTGTTGATGTTGACTTCCAGTACATGGTGACAGAGCTTGCACCAGCAACCGCAGTCCAGCAGCGTATTGGCCGACTCAATCGACTCGGAAAGTACGATGACGCTGAGCTGGTCATTCTGCAACCGCCTGCGGACGCAGCTCCAAAGCGGGACTGCCCTCCGTACACTGCCGAGGATTTGGGCAACGGGCTTGCATGGGTCAACCAGTTCGAAGACGGACAAGACATCAATCCAGCTAAGGTAGGCGAGCACCCAGCGCCAGCAACAGACCCACGGCGCCTGCTGTACCAGCGCCTCGAGTTCCGCGATGTCGAGCTTCTCGCGAAGTCCTCTGAGCGCCACGCTCACCCAATGGAACTCGAGTTTTGGCTTCGTGACGACCTTTCCGACGAAACTCCGCAGGCCGGGGTAGTAGTCCGTCACACAGTAGCTAAGACTGCAGAAGCAACCATCGAGCTTCTTCGAACGATCCCTCCGACTGCGAATGAGGTCTTTCCAGGAAGTATCACGACGGTTAGAGAGGTCGCTTCAAAGGTTGCCCAAACACTAGGTCCCGATCCCGCAATTCCGCAGCTCGTCTATCGCGCTGGCGAGATTGAAGTATTGGAGGAGGTCAAGGACCTCAAGCCTGGCGACGTCCTCATTGTCACCGCTGATATCCCAATCACTACTGAGCAAGTCTTGTCGATCCCGGCAGGAGACAAAGACGCACCCGAAGAAGCCGCCATCGATGGGGTTACGGTGTATCTACCAAAGGATCAGGGAGAACTCGACCTCGAGTTATTCCGTGCCGCGCACGAGCTGACGCCGACGGAGTTCACAGAGCTGTGGTATTCCCGGTTCCCTGACGACGAAGCACAGGCACCGAGTATCGAAATCTCTACTTCTATCGTCGAGGATCCGCGCGGCGACATGGCTGCCTGGATCATCCGGCGCGAGTCGAAGATACTGCGAGCAGACTCCGAGACGATTCAGGAGTGGACGCCTAGCGTGCAACCAGGCGGCAAAGTGCCTCCGACGCTTGCGGATCATCAACGTGACGTCGCTCAACGCGCGCGTGAGATCTGCGACGGCCTCGGGGTGGAGGGCTCCTTTGCTCAACACATTGTCACCGCTGCTGAACTGCATGATGAAGGAAAACGAGACCCTCGATTCCAACGCATGTTGAAGAACCCTGATGCCACACGCCCCTGGGCAAAGAGCCTCACTCGGAGCCGTCAGGAGATCCTTCGTTCGAAGGCGGGATCGGAGCTGCCTATCGGCTGGCGCCATGAACAACTTTCAGCAGTTGTTGCTGAGGAGAAGCGGCTGTCCGGCGATAAGCGCATCAACGAACTTGTCGTCCACATTGTTGGGGCAAGCCACGGCAGAGGACGCGACCTCTTCCCGCACACCGGCGAAGAGCTCGATCCAAGGTCTGAAACTGCTCACCGACTGTTTACAGAAGGGCAGTGGGAGAGCAACGTCAGAACCCTCACGCGGAAGTTCGGCGCTTACACCCTCGCGCTGTGCGAGTCCCTTGAGCGCGCTGCGGATGCTCAGATTTCAGGAGAAGGACGATGAAACACTCAATCACAGTCGCAGGCGATGTTTACTCGGGACTGACCCACTTCGCTCTTGCAGGTCTTAGCCTCATTGCAAGATCGCTCACTGATGGAGCGGTGACCACCCATTGGAACAACGACCCAACTCCGAAAGGCGTCCTCGAAATGGAGGACGTCACTCCGCTTGAGCTTGCCGAAGCAGCAACGCAGATCAGCCAGAGCTGGCATGACGGTTGGGCTACAACCCAAGTCCAGTACGGCGAAGGGACATTCTCTCCTTTCAGTCCACGCTTTAAAGCGATCAATCCCACCAAGTTCCCCGAGGACTGGACTCGCCACCAGGAGGCTCGATCGAAGGATCTCGACCAGCTGCAAGAACAGTCAGACATGTTGGGACTACAGTTCATTCAGGCTCTCGGTGAGGCTGCCTACTGGAGGTTCAACGGCAATTCCCCTCGGCCTGACCACGGGGCGTCCCGGTGGGAAATGAAGACCCGAAACGCCGGCGAGGAATTTGTTTCCCAAAAACTAGCGAAGTTCGTCGAAGAGCTCGCATCATGGGATCCGGAACGTGTTTTGGCAGGTTGGCAAGGCGACAAGGTCGAAGACCCATTTGGTGATGATGCGTCCCGAACACCATCGGGATTCACCCCTCCCGGAGAAACTGATCTGGCGCTCGCTTTTGCTGCACTCATCGGCATCGGGCAGTACCCGATTGCGCCCCGCGCTTCGCACGTGACATTCACTCCTGGGGCCTACCCCGCTACCGACCTCCACCCGAAGTTCGCTGCACTACCAGTACCAACTACGCCGATAAGCCCAGAGCGGTTCGAAAGCATCGTTTTGTCTTCTTCGTGGAACGACATCGTCAACGCCCTCGGCGCCCAGGCGGAAGGGAAGACAGAGGAAGGCGGCCTCCCGGAGAAAGCGATTGCGTCCTTACGTGCGTATGGTGTGCCGGCGGCAGCCACATTCCGCATCTATGTAAGTCAAGCGAAGGCTCCCGAACGCTACTTCGAACGAGGAAGGGTCCAATTACTGTGATCGCAGAAGAGGACTTCCTGCCGATCAGCCTGGTGCTACACACCGCATACTGTGAGCGTCGCACCTGGCTCGAGGCAAACGGGGAAACTACGTTTACTCAGCAGATGCAGGCAGGCGACGTGGCTCACCAAGCTGTAGACAACACAGCGAACTCACGGTCACAGCGCCTCACGTCGTATCCGCTTCGATGCGAAGCGCTCGGACTCGTTGGGAAAGCAGATGCTGTCGAGTTTCTTGACGAGCACGAGGTAGCTTTGGTGGAGCACAAAGCCACACCAGTGCGCATGCGAGCGGTTGTGACGCCAGCGAACCGACTGCAGCTTACGTTACAGAGGGAGTGCCTGCGCGAGGCGGGCTTCTCCGTCGTTGATCAGGCGATTTACTTCACTGATCATCGGCGACGCGTGAGCGTGGAGCTCACCGAGGACGATGTGGACAACGCAGCTCGCATGGTTGCAAGGACGCGGGACATCGTTGACTCTTCGCATGCTCCGGTGCCACTTGTGAACGACGAACGCTGCGCGCGTTGCTCGCACTTTTCCGTTTGTTTGCCAGATGAATACAACGGAGGAAACCCCCGACGCAGAATCCACGCCGCAGACCCCGATGGGCAGGTGCTTCACCTCACCACGCAGGGCTCTCGCGCGAGCATTCGGCGGGGCAGAGTGGTCGTCGAAAAGGAAGGAGAAAAGCTTGCCGACGCCCCGCTAGCGCGCGTTCAAGGCGTCGTTGTTCACGGCAACATCGACCTATCCAGCGCGTTGCACCGAAACTTGCTCTGGAACGACGTTCCGGTTGTTTGGTGTTCATCTACAGGACGTGTCTACGGAATGTCGCAGCCTGCCGACGGCCCTAATGGGGCAGCGCGTGTGGAGCAACACGTGCGGAGCCATAACGGGGATCTCACCATCGCGCGCGGGATGATCACAGCGAAGATCGCCAACCAGGCGACGCTGCTGCGACGTAACGGCGATGCACCCGATGCAGTGCAGTTTCTCCTGAACGAGGCAGAGCGTGCATCAACTGCTGGTGACATTCCCGAACTCTTCGGCATTGAAGGCGACGCAGCTGCTGCGTACTTCAAGAGCTTTCCAACAATGCTCAGTAGTAAGCGCATGGAGGCACTCGAGTGGGAGTGGACGGGAAGGCACGGGCGAGGCGCTGCCGACCCCATCAATATCTTGCTGAACTACGCCTACGGGCTGCTCCGCACGGAAGTGATCCGAGCGATCCTGACTTGCGGGTTAGATCCGCACGCGGGGTTCTTGCACAGCAGTGGGCGAAACAAACCGGCGCTCGCTCTGGATCTGATGGAGGAGTTCCGTGCTCCTATCGCGGACTCGGTGGTGATCTCAATGATCAACCGTCGAGAGATCAAAGCAACGGATTTCACTTACATTCAGGACGTTGCGCGGCTACGCGACAGCGCAAGAAAGAAGGTCATCGCCGCGTTCGAACGCCGGGTACAGACGAGCATTCAGCACCCACTGTTCGGTTATGACGTGACGTGGCGTCGAGTCATTGAAATACAGGCCCGGATGATTCTCGGGGTGCTCACTGGTGTGCAGCCTTCCTACGTTGGGGTGACAGTCCGATGAGCAGAGACGACGCACGCAGAACACTCATCTGCTACGACATCATCCACGATCGTCGTCGCGACCGCGTCGCGACCACGCTGCAGGAGTACGGCGACCGGGTACAGTACAGCGTATTCATCGTGGACATCTCGCCCGCCCGATTGTTGCAGCTCAAGTCCGAGCTGGAGCAGCTTATAGATTCCGACGAGGACTCCATCCTCTTCTGCGATCTCGGAAGAGTTGCCGAACTCAATGAGCAACGCTTCGGGTACCTTGGGAAGTCGCGGGAGGTGACCGACAATGATGTCCTAATTCTGTAGGTCATGCCTGTCCTGCGAGCGCTCCGGTGTAACGAAAACCCCAGGGCACGCTCGCAGAGCGAAACCGCATGTCAAACCTGAGAACTCAACAGTGAAGGCAAAATATCAACCTCAAAACTGCTATCATCCCTATTGCGCTCGGAACCCCCATCAAACCCGCTGTATATGACCCTATTTTTCCAGGGTCCATCGCCGCTCTTTCGGGAGCGGCCTTTCATTGAGGAGCAATGACGGCGATGGGGACGCTGGCAATTTTGAGAATCGCCGCTCTTTCGGGAGCGGCCTTTCATTGAGGAGGGGCTTGACACGTGGGTGCGCGACAACACCCGGCCCCGCATCGCCGCTCTTTCGGGAGCGGCCTTTCATTGAGGGTCGGGACCGTAGCAACCGGCGCGCTGAAGCGCACAATCGCCGCTCTTTCGGGAGCGGCCTTTCATTGAGGAGGGGCAACTGTAGAAGGCAATGGGTCGTGGTGGCCCGATCGCCGCTCTTTCGGGAGCGGCCTTTCATTGAGGGGCCCGAAGTCGCCCATTCCCCACAGTTGCCAGCCGGGCATC